>NZ_CAXAOQ010000027.1:0-94844 GCF_963970575.1 Pseudomonas sp. EA_65y_Pfl2_P74 | reverse complement strand
GCAAGACGTGAGCGTGAACCATGGTTGCTGGCCAGCAATTTAGTTCAGAGCGAGTGGAATCCGGCAAAGATCGTGGCGGTTTACAAACGACGCATGCAAATTGAGGAAGGTTTCAGAGATGTGAAAAGTGAGCACTTGGGATTGGGTCTGAATCTACATCGCAGCCATTGCCTGCATCGTATTGAAATACTGCTGTTGATTGCCGCTCTCGCCAATTACCTGCTCTTTTTAACGGGGCTTCAGGCTCGCCAAAGTAACTTGGAGCGGCGATATCAAAGCAACAGTCTCAGAGAACGACGAGTGCTTTCATTGTGGCGGCTTGGCCTGGAATACTGGCGTAGATGCATAGAGTTCGGAGGCAGCGGAGACTGGGAAAAATTGGAGAAAGCTCTGCGCGATGAGGTGCATCATCAGGCGCAGAGCCTGGAGTAGATTTGTGGGGATCCCTCAGGGTCCGATGGCGGTTTTTGGTGCGGGTAACACTTTTGAAGATGGGTCAGGCTTATACAATCATTTCTGGGGTGATGAACCGTCTAGTTATAACCCGGTCAAGGATGCGTTTTATCAAATTCCGGGAGGATACGGGCCTGCCGTGTATAGTGGAGCTGATTTAGTGTTCTCTGCAGGAGCAGGGTTTGTAAAGGTTCCGTTGAAAGTCGTAGCGTCAGATGGCCTGAAGTCGACATCTTTATTCGGTGTAACGGTGAGGCAGTTCGACAATAATAAATTTATACCGCTCACAGGTATCGGTTTGCCTTATGGCTCGGCACTGGGTGTGTACATAGGTGGAGTGGGCGGAAAAGTGTTTGACTTTTATAAGGAGGCTAGCGGTGCGAAATAAAAATATTATTCTAAGGGGGATTATTTTCTTTAGCGTGATCGGATTTGTTTGGTCCGCGTTTCTTCTGGTATCGTTGGTTGTGGTTTTTTTGCTTATGGCAGTTTTGTATCTGTTTTTTGAACCGGATTTCAACGTGGTATTCAAGTGGCTCGGGCTGCCTCTATCAGTTCTTCTGTCAGTGCGTTGGATCTACAAGAACTTTTATAAAGTAAAAGGCTATGTGGAGGGGTGAGTGTTTGTTTTTCTCTTCCCCCCGGTGTCCTTCAAGATAGAGCCAAACGTAACCTGCTCCTGGAAGAGGGAGAACCTACTTGTAGGTTTATCAACAACCCACCTCGAGAACACAAAAATTTGTGCAGTTGAGGGAATTCTTGACTCTTTCAACGGGCAAGAACCTTGGCTGGCTGGATTCAGAGTTACGTTCGAGACCGGTGACTCATTAATCTACCTTAACCAGGGCGACGATGCCGTCGTATTGATTAATGCGCTACCGCCAGTCAGCGTTGGCCTCGAAACCCGCTTCGTTACCTCAATTTGATGAACGCCTTGGCGTCGATAGCAGCCTAGGGGGAGAAGATGAACGAAGAATTCAGCTATGTCTGGCTATTGCCGCTGCTTGAGAAACCTTTCGAAACAGCTGCACTCGATTTGCCTTGTGCGGTAAGAGCCCTTAGCAAAAAATATAAGCTACCTGCCGACATAGCGTTGCAGCCGCTGGTGATCACAGCTTTGATGTCGCAATCCGAATATTGGTCGGGACTGGCGCTTAAATGGCTGGAGGATGGCATTCCTATAGACATTCCGCTGACCGCGCTCTTGGCTCATTGCGCCGAGGACAAAACGTTGTCTCAGTCTCGCCGTCATAGAGCACGCAGGCTTGTCGGCCGGAAAAAATTATGGGGCTGAATCCTATGTCTGGCTGTTATCGACCGATTCTGTTGAAAAAGTCGGCTTCAGTTTTCACGGCAGAAAAGTTCGTGCCTGAGATTGAAGTCTGTGCTTTGGGCAAACGGAATTTTTCAACAGAATCGACCCAAAGCGGCCAGTCGTGAAGGCAACTTGATCGTACTCCCTGCAATTCTGTTCTAACCGTCAAACGTGTCTATTATGCTGTCTAGTCGCTTCAGAAAGGGATGTGAATTGCGGGCAGGGGCTTAGAAGAGTCGCTGGAATGTGTATAGCGCTAAGATTAAAGTGGTCGAATGGAACCAAGCACCGAGCGGAAAATATTTGCCAAGATGGGAAGTTACTCAAAAGCTTTCGAGGGAAATGTTCCTCAGTCTGCGCTGATAGGTTAGGGTTGAATTGATGAAAAGTTATCAAGGTAATATTTCTAAAGAATCATTGAATCTGTTTGTTTCAGATATTGGCTCCGGAGAGTTTTTTTCATATGTGGGAAGCTCGGTGTCATTAGAACAAGCAGTTGCGGTTCTAGGTTTGCTTTCTCCTGATTTTATTGAGTCTGACGGCCACGTTTTCTGGCTGCCTAACGCTCAGCAATACGATCCGCAAAATTTTTCTTTAATGGGACTGGTCGAAACTAGAGCTGGCGTGTGTGAAAAAAGTGTGTCGCGTAGAGATATTGAACGATATAGAAATATTTTCCCTATAAGTCAATTTTTTACAAAGTGGGAAGATACATCGAGTCGCCCTATATTGAAAGTTGGTTTGTCGGGAGAAGGATTATCGTCTTTGTCATTTATTTGCTGAGCAGATAGTCAGATATTGGGCGCGCGCATTATCAGAATACTTTCCAGAGAAGGTGTTTCAGTTTGAAGTTGCTGATGATCTTCTCGATGAATATGGAGTTTGCCTGACATTCTGGCAGTCCTAGCAGCAAACTCCGAGCCAAGGGGGTGTAGAAAGGCTTCACAAGACATTCCAAGCATTGAAGCTAGACGGTTCGACGCATCTACATCTTGAGACTGTAGATGTGCGCTCGCGCAGGGGATCAGACCAAACTTCTGTGACTAGGAGTCTTTTGCTATTTGACGTAGCCGCCGAAATTGTGGGGACGAAATCAAGTGACAGTCCCCATGCTAGTGCCAATCAACGCCGGATCTAGGCTCATCAATGGAATCGCTGACGGTCTACTTTTGGCCGATTGCCGCCCGTCACAAAGAGCTATGCTCCTGAGTGGACACCCTCAGCCAAGATCAAAAAGCAGCTCGCCTCTTTACTGCAACGGAACATATATGTCCGTTTGCCATTGATCTTGCGGTGTTTGCGGATACACGCTCAGGTAATGGAAGAACAGTGGTTGATCACGCAGTTCTTCGCCACTGGCAGGCAGCCAATCGCGGTAGATCGGATAGATCGATTCGCCGATGTGGTCCGGCGACCCCACGTGCCGCACTACGACGCAGCGACCACCAGCGATGACCCGCTCGCGCACGCCGAACGCGTTCGGTTTCACCGCCTCGTGAATCTCGCCGCAAATGGCGAAGCGGAATGCTTCTGCTGGCGTGGTGTCTGGGTTGCCGTAGGGAATGCCAAAGCTGCGACTCGATGCCACCGGCGACTGCCCGCTCTGCATGCGCCACTCGATGAACCTGCTCACGCTCTCATTGACGAGCCCGGGGGAGCCGCAATGTTCAAGCGCTGCGACCCGGACGTTGGGGAATTCCACGATTCTTACTTGCATGATGATCGTCCTGGAAAAGTGAGGGATGGCGAACACCGCATGCCAGACCTGCCAGTTCGGAGCCTTCCTGAACGCACTCGGCGTCATGCCGACCGCTCGCTTGAACGCCCTGCAAAATGCCTCGGGACTGTCGAAACCGGCACCGAGTGCCGCCTCCAGTACCGAGTGATCCGCTACGGCGGCCAAGCGATGGGCGGCGCGTCGTAGCCGCATCAGTTGCACATAACGTGAAACCGGCACGCCGACGAACGCGGTGAATTGGCGATGGAAGTGAAACGTCGAAAAATTCGCCACATGGCTCAACGTCTTCACCGACAGATCACCTTCGAGATTCTCATCAATGTAGGCGAGTACGGCGTTGAAGCGCTTTGTGTAAGCGACGTTGATCGGCGTGTCGGGCACTGGGACAAGCTCCTGGAAGTACGGTCGGCAATAGAGTCGACCATAACGACGGGAGCATGCCTAGCCGGGTTTGCTCAACGCGGGTTTTGGGTTGGAACATCCCTGGATGAGTGAGCGCCCCTTTCACCCCCGCAACGTCTCCCATTGAGCGCGCGTAAGTGATTTTTTTAGGTCTATTTTTTAAGCAATATGAAAATAAATCCGTCCCCTTTTTTTGTGGCACATGTGAAAAACGTTTGCTCAGGCCTGGCTGATATCCAGCAATCGAGGCATGGCAATCGCCAGATAATCCTGCGTATCGAGCACCATCGACGCATCCAGCCGCCCCGCGTTGAAGGCTATTTCAGCGTAGCCTTTAGTCAAGGCTGGATCGACGATCAATTGAATTCGCTCATCGAAGACAAAAGGCGGGATGGCGCCGATCCGACACCCGGTCAGTTCCATGGCCGTTTCGGCCTTCACTAACTCGGCTTTTTTGCCGCCCAGGGCCGCTCCGACTTTCTTCATGTCCAGCTTCTGGTCGCCCGGCAGGATCACCAGTGCATAGGGGCCGGCCTGCCCCTTGAGGGAGCAAAGCATGGCCTTCGCGCCTTGGCCGGGCTCGGTGCCACGGATTTCGGCGACGCGCGCCGACTGGCCCTCGGCATCGTGTATCAACACCCGGTAGGAGGCTGAGCGGGCATCGAGCAGTGCCACGAGGCGATCGAACATGGGGTGCATGCGGTTTTCCTCTGGTTTACAGGAACAGGTCGTAGGACAGTTTGCTGATCAGAATCACCAGCAACACCAAGAAGAGAGCCCGGACAAAGGGCACGCCTTTATGAACCGCCAACCAGGTGCCGGTGAGTGCGCCCAGGATGTTGAATGCCGCCATGGGGATTGCGATCAGGTAGAGCACGTTACCCGTCGGAATGAAGAACATCAGTGCCGCTACGTTGGTCGCGATGTTCACCAGCTTGGCTGATGCCGAGGCATGGAGAAAGTCGAAGGCGAAGCAGCGGATAAACAGGAAGATCAGGAAGCTGCCAGTGCCGGGACCGAACAGACCATCGTAGAAACCGATGGCGCCGCCGATGACGATCGCCAGCAGTTTTTCCTTGGTACCGATGCGCATGGGTTTGTGCAGGGCGCCGAAATCTTTTTTCCAGAAGGTGTAGATCGCCATCAGTACGATCAACACCAGCACCGCCGGCCGGATCATCGACTGGGGTACGAACGACACCGTGGCGGCTCCGAAGAAGGCCATGACAAAAGCCGCGCAGGCGGCGGGGATCACAAGGCCCCAGTCGATTACCACCTTGCGCACGAAGGACCGGGCCGCGAATGCGGTGCCGCAGGCGGCCGCGACCTTATTGGTACCCAGCAGCGCCGCCGGTTGAGCGGTGGGTAGCACGTTGAATAGCGCGGGAATCTGGATCAGTCCGCCGCCGCCCACCGCCGCATCGATCAGACCGGCGGCGAAGGCGAACACGCAAAGGATGACAATATCGACCATGAATCAGGCTCTTACTATGTAGGGTTGATGAGGGTTCAGCGACACCACGCGTGCCGGATCATTGACCCCGAAGACTCGCAACATCCAGCGATCACGGCCGTCGTAGCGGGGGGTGAAACCATCCCGGGCATGCAGGGTTTGCTGGTTCTTGAAGATCAGCATGTCGCCTGGTTGCAGCAGTATGTGGTGCACGACATCGGGATGATTGGCGGCGGCGGCGAACAGTTGGAGGGCAAACTTTGCATTGGCGCAGGTCGTTTCGACACTCGCTTTGTTGTAGCGGCAATACAGGCCATCGGTTGCGCTTCTGTACAGCAAGGGGACGTTTTCCAGCACATTCCCCTGTTTGCCGAAAGAAGCCGGCCGGCGAACGGTGAATTTCTGCCGTGACAATTCTTCTTCGACCCAGGTCGGCAGAATGGCCAGCACCTCGTCAATGGCGACGATGCGCGTCGGCACGTCGAGCTCGCAGCGCAGGCCGGTCAGGGACAGGTACTCCGGACAGGCCGACAACTGCGAGACGGGTTCGCAGGTCAAAGGCAGGTGTGGGTTGTCGACATGCATGCCCAGATCCGCGCGCGAGCCATAGGAGCTCTTTTCGGTCTCTCGCTTTTGCTTGGGCGAAACGTGACGGAACACGGTGTCGTGGCTTTCACCCTCGTACGCCAGCGGACGGGTTTGCAGAATTTGCAGCACGGACAAAATAGCCGAGGCCAGAGTCGACACGTTCTCGATACCCGGCTCCAGATCGTAGGGCGTGGCGGGCAGTTGCGGGTCCAGCGGCAGCCCCCTGAGGATCATCGCCACGTCTCGGGCCTGTGGAAAATTGCGTAGCTGCTGGATTTTCTCGGTGCACAAGACTCTTTCCAGCAACTGCCCCAGGACCGGCATGTGACGGATACCCGAGGCGCTATCGGTCACGTCCAGCGATGCCAGACCGGTCTGAAGTGTGCGTTGTTCTTCGAGCGACAGATGAATTTGCGGTATCTCGCGTCGAATCGAAGTCACTGATTTTTTTTCCAGCCATTCATGAATGACTTCATCAACACAAGCTGCAGCTTTCCCGATTTCTTTATCCAGCTTCGACACGTCCTTGCGCTCCTGTTTGCCCCATCCTTGTAAGTTGAACGGGAAGGTTAACGGAAGGGCCTTTTTTGTGTTGCAATGCCGCGTTGTGAAAAATGCAATGAGGTGGAGAGTGGCATTGAATATGTTGGGGGAACTTGAAGCCTTCGCGACCGTGGCTCGCAAGCGCAGCTTCGTCGCCGCGGCACGGACCCTGGGACGTTCCCCCAGCGCACTGACCCGTGCCGTTCAGGCCCTGGAGGAAAGTGTGGGGCTCAAGTTGTTCAATCGCTCGTCCAATGCCGTGAGCTTGACCGAAGCGGGTGAATGCTTATTGCCCCACGCGTACAAAATGCTCGATCTGCAACGTGAGGTGGATGAAGACCTGGCCGGTCTCAGCGGCCTGGCCTCCGGCTGGATCCGTTTTTCCGCCCCCGAGTTGCTCGGAAACGGGGTATTGCCCCGGTTGATCGCGCAATACTGTGAGCGTTATCCAGACGTAAACATCGATGTGATTTTCACCGATGAGATCATCGACCCGGGCAAGAGCAAGCTGGACTTCTCGATTCGCGGCGCGTTTCCACAATCCAGCGAATTGATCGGCTTTGCGCTCTGGCGTTACTCACGTTATCTGTATGCCAGCCCCTACTACCTGGAGCGCAACGGCATGCCCGACTCCATCGAGGCACTGGAATCGCATTCGCTGATCCTGCACACGGCGCCACGGATTCTCAAGGAGTGGAATTTTCGCAGTGAGGAGCAGGCCATCAGCTTTCGGGTTCATCCCAAATTTCGTTTCAGCTCCGGTCTGGCGGTATTCCAGGCAGCCCTGGCGGGCGTCGGGATCGCCCGCCTGGCGGATTGGATGGCGGAGCCCGAAGTGGAAGCGGGGCGCCTGCTGCGGGTTTGTCCCGAGTACAAGCTCACCTCCAGCAGCGGTGAGAGCCCACAGATGCACGCGGTGTACCCGCCCGGAAATTTGCCGCTGCGGGTGAAGGCATTGATGGAGATGATCCGTGGCTTAGGTGAAAGCCTCGAATGTAAACGCGGCGCAGCGCTGATATGAGGTTACGGGTCGTTCAGCCCTGTCCGCTCACTCTGCCGTTGATCAGAAACCCACCCAGGGCTAACGCAGACGAGCATCGACAAGATGCTGCGCCGAGGATTTTGTATTAGGGCTTCATTGGCGCGGTGGTGACTATCGACGCCAGCAATGGGTGAAACGCAGGAAGACGCCGCGCCCATGTCAGTGCAGCCCCTGACGGCGCGCAATTGTCCAAACACCCAGGCCCCCTGCGGGGTGCGAGCCGGCTCGCGATGGCGTCGTGTCAGCCAACAT
This sequence comes from Pseudomonas sp. EA_65y_Pfl2_P74, assembly GCF_963970575.1. Taxonomy (NCBI): domain Bacteria; kingdom Pseudomonadati; phylum Pseudomonadota; class Gammaproteobacteria; order Pseudomonadales; family Pseudomonadaceae; genus Pseudomonas; species Pseudomonas sp. EA_65y_Pfl2_P74. The sequence continues at coordinate 87,058 of NZ_CAXAOQ010000027.1, read as the reverse complement.
CAATGGAAGCGCTGGCCTCATCGCGAGCACACTGGATTTTTGATGTTTGCCGGACCACATCATGAGCGCATGGTCGATATCTGCCCGTCATTTCAAATCTGTTCAACCTTTGTCAGATCCACTGAATCCTTTTGAGGCGTCATCCCGCGATGATGTTGAACGCGGTAGTTGCCAACACCTCCCCATTAACCATCACCCGAACCGCATGTACCCCAGCGAAATGCTTGCGCGTCGTAAAATCCTTCATCACCTGTCTGCGCCCCACAACCACACTCTCAAACCCCGCCAATACCAACGTCTTCAACTTAAAAACCTTAGCCGAAACCCCGCCATTCGCCTTCACATAGTCAATCGCATAATCAATCACCAACCGCTGCTCTTCCAGCACCGTGGACTTCACCGTAAACGACAACGTAATCGCTTCCCCCAGCCGCACTACTGCCGGCTCGATCTTCACATCCAGCAACTCAACCTCAGGCTTCGCACCCGCACCAATCACTGTCAGCGCCCGCAAATTCCCCTGCTTGATCAAGCTGCGCAACGCATGCTTGGCAATCCACGCCGTGTGTTTGTTTGCCAGTGACCACCCTTCAATCACATCCAGCACCCACTCTGGATGTTCCTTGGTCACGTCATTCAAGTGATTCGCCACGGATTTGCGCACGTACAAGCTCTCATCCGCCTTCAACCGGTCCAGTATCCCGGCGGCCAATTGCGGATCAGCCTGCACCGTTTCCAGCCTGAACGACCATGGCAGGCGCGGGCGGCTGCCTTCGCTGGCGAGGCGGCGGACGTGGTGGTTTTCGCTCTGGGTCCAGTCGTGCATCAGTTCCAGCGTGCGCTCCAGGTCGCTGCGCAGAAAGTGGCGGATGGCGAATTCGGAGGAGCCGAAGGTGGTGAAGTATTTCAGGGCTTGCATGGAGGTATCGAATGCGTGAGCGCCGTAGGTGGCGACGTAGTGCGGCAGGCACATGCTGACGAATCCGCTGTTCAGCCGTGGGGCGAGTTCGCGCAGGACCTGGAGGGAATCTTCGTAGTCCAGTGGCAGCACGGCGTGCAGGCTTTCGCTGACGCGGGCCATGCGTTGCATGACTGAGAGGTCGGCGAGGCCGTCGTTGGCGTGCTTGAGAAAAGCTTTGGTTTTGAATGCCGGGTACACGGCGCTCATTTCGGTGGCAATGTGTTTCAAACGTTCGGCGTTGAAGATTTCCTTGAGGGCCGGCGCAGCATTTTCAGTTGCACTCATGATCAGTTCATCGGCGAGCTGACGAACGCTTCAAGCGTTTCAGCGTAGGCGGTGTATTGGGCGATATGGCGATAGCGCGCAACATCAATCTGGTCCGGCACGACAAGATCAGTGAAACTCCAGGCGACGGCGAGGCTGATGCCGGCCTGGCTGAGGGTGCCGTCGGTGGGCAGGCCGTGTTTTTCGAGTTCGTGTTCCAGGGCAGTGAAGGCAGCGGCGAGTTGGCCTTCGACGCGTTCGACCCATGGTTGGTACTGGATGTCGGCTGGGCGCAGGTTGCGTTCGTAATAGAGTTGCACGGCTTTTTCGCAGGCGGCGAGGCTGAGGCCGATCAGGCGCAGGGCGTGGGCGCGTTGCTTGAGGTCGGAGGGCAGCAGGCTTTTGCCGGCGGCGGTTTCGAGGTAGTCGAGGATGAGGGTCGAGTCCATGAGGACGACGCCGTCGTCGAGGATCAGGGTGGGGGCCTTGACCACCGGGTTGATCTGCTGGAATTGCTCGAAGTGGCGGAACACCGAGACTGACTCGTGTTCGAGGTCGATCCCCAGGCGTTTGGCGCTGATCGCCACGCGGCGCACGTAGGGGGAGTCGAGCATACCGATCAATTTCATGACGCGTTCCTTCAAGTCGAACCGGTGAGGTAGGCATAACCTAGCTGAGCCTGAGGGAAATGTCAGGTGTCGAAAACGGCTTGTTCGTGAATTCAGTCGACATTCAATTGCGGCGCAACGGTGGCGGTCGGCAAACCCTTGCGAATGCTGGCTTTGCGCGGTCTCAAGGTCGCTCTGAATAAAAGCGCTGGCCTGCCGATAGCCTTTGGTCGCAGGTCGTCGATAGCCGTTTGTCTTCTATATACAGCCGCTCGACTGAATTTCTTGCTATAAACGCACTCCGATGACCGTTGTGAAGCTTGTGTGAGTGCAGATTCCGGGCGTTGTCGGACAAATTCCCTGTATTTACAGTTGCTGAGGCCTCAATCGGGCCTTAGACTGCCGCCCCTCGTAAATTGAGTGCCGGGTGGCGTTTGCAATAAACGATGCCTTTTCGTCGACCGGACACGGTTCGCCGGAACGCTCCCTAATTCGCCTTAATGCACGTTTTTTTATAGAGATATCAATGACAAAGGACAAGTTGCTGGCCATGCCGGCAGATGACTACATGAATGAAGAGCAACACGCTTTCTTCAGTGAGCTGTTGCAGAACATGAAAGTCGAAACCCATGAGCGCATTGAGCAAAACCGTATCGCTATCGAAAGCCTGGACACCCCGGCCGACCCGGCGGACGCGGCTTCGGTTGAAGAAGAGCGCACTTGGCTGGTAAACGCAATCGATCGCGACCAGCGCATGCTGCCTCAACTGGAACAAGCCCTTGAGCGTATCAAGGAAGACAGCTTTGGCTGGTGCGACGACAGCGGCGAGGCCATCGGTCTGAAACGCCTGCTGATCAGTCCGACCACCAAATACTGCATCGAAGCTCAAGAACGTCACGAGCAGATCGACAAGCACCAGCGTCAGGCCTGATTTCCCAGGCACTGCCATCGCGGGCAAGCCCGCTCCCACAAGGTTTTGCATTGAACCTGTGGGAGCGGGCTTGCCCGCGACGCTTTTTATCGTCCGCCATATTTCCCTGCCGTTCCATTGACCTGCTGCAGACCCCACGACTAACGGACCATAGATAATGGCGTTGTAGTGGCGTTTAATGCAGTCACAATAATGAGAACAAGTGTGGGGTGTTGATATGACGAGAGATGGATCTCTGGTTGGGGCTTTGCCTGCACCAGTGCTTTTGCCGAAGAACCGCTGGATCGCACCGACCTTGCAAAGCATCGCCCTGATGTTGTTGCTCGCCGGTATGACCTTGGGTGGAGGATCGCTGTACGTCGGCATGCCGCTGGCGGTACTGATTGTCTGGCTGCCGCGCCTGCGCGCCCGAGCCGTTCCCGCTGCACTGCCTGCCGACACCGGCAGCGCCATTTCCGAACTGACCCGCGATCTTTCCTACACCACCAGCCATAACGCCTTGTCGGCAGCCGGCGTCGCGTTTTCGGTCAAGGCGTTGGCGAGCAAACTGGAATCGCAACTCGATGCAGCGGCGCGGATTGTCAGTAATGCTGAGGTGATGATCGCCACCGAGCACGCCACTTCGCAGCTCAGCCGCGAAGCGCTGGCGGCGGCCAGCGAGGCGCATCACAGCAGTGCGGCGGGGCGAACCGAATTGGTCGACTCGATTTCGCGCATGCATCAGCTCAGTCAGCGCGCCAACGCCAGCCGTGAATTGATCGAGGCCTTGAGCCTGCGCAGCGATGATATTCAGCGAGTGACGTTGGTGATTCAGTCGATTGCCAGCCAGACCAATCTGTTGGCGTTGAACGCAGCAATTGAAGCGGCGCGAGCCGGCGAGCATGGTCGCGGTTTCGCGGTCGTGGCGGATGAGGTGCGTGGGCTGGCGGCGCGCACGGCGTCGGCGACGGGCGAAGTCGGTGAGATGGTCGCGGACATTCAGCAACGTACCGCTCAGGTGGTGGAGCAGATCCGCGAACTGTCGAGTGATCTGCACACGGGCGTCGAACAGGTCGAGCACACCGGCCAGCATCTGGAAAATATCGCGCGCTTGGCGGCGGGAGTGGAAAGTCAGGTCGGTGAGATCGCACGCGGCGCAGAGACCAATCGCGAACAACTCGACAGCCTGTTCAAGGCCATTGAGCAGATGCGCAGCGATCTGGCGATCAGCGATCAACAGACCCGTCACCTCGCCGAAGCGGCAGTGCAGATGGAAGGGCAGGCGGAAACCATCAGCGAGCGTCTGGCCGAAGTCGGCCTGGATGATTATCACCAGCGTATTTATGACCTGGCGCGTGAAGGGGCGAGCCAGATTGCGGCGCGGTTCGAGGCGGACGTCGAGCAGGGGCTGATCAGTCTTGAGGATCTTTTCGACCGTCAGTATCAGGCGATTGCGAATACTCAACCGGCCAAGTATCAGACCCGATTCGACCGTTATACCGATCAGGTGCTGCCGGCGATTCAGGAGCCATTACTGCCGCGTCATGAAGGGCTGGTGTTTGCCATCGCCTGCACGCAGCAGGGTTATGTGCCGACACACAATCAGGCGTTCAGTCAGCCGTTGACCGGGGATGCACAGGTTGATGCGGTGAATAATCGCACCAAACGCAAGTTTGCCGACCGCACCGGGATACGCTGCGGCAGCCATCAGCAACCGGTGTTGCTGCAAACCTATACGCGGGACACTGGCGAGCTGATGCACGACTTGTCGGTGCCGATCATGATCAAGGGGCGGCATTGGGGCGGTTTGCGTTTGGGCTATAAGCCGGAAAGTCCGCGCTGATTGATTGTTGCGATTGATGCAATGAATCTGTGCACGGGCGTCGCTGTTTCCTGCGCAGTGAAATCATTAACATGCCGACTTGGTTAGGTTGCTAATGAAGTCGGGAGGTCTGCATGCCCTGCAGAATTGATGTCGCCGTGATGATCGGCAGTGGCGTGCCCGCCGCGTTGCGTGCGATGGGTCAAAGCGTTTGCTGGGTGGTGTTGCTTGACGGTGAGCGACGCGGCACCGCGTTTGCCAGCCGCGATGAGGCCGAGGAGTGCAGGGCTGCGTGGCTCGCGCAGTTAAAGGCCGAGCCTGGCGACAGCCTGCATTGATCAGGGTTAGTTGCCGTCGTGCAAACGTACGTTGAGCTCGTCGACCACAACGGCTTCTTCGCCGTCGTTGCGCAGCCATTCCTTGAGCAGTTGTGCTTGTGATGGCGTCCAGAAATCGGCGTCGATCAGCTTGGTTTCGGCGTCCAGTGGATGGGCTTCGATGAAATCGTCGATTGCTGTGCCTTCTGAGGGCAGTCCCAGTTGATCGAACAGGGTTTTCAGATCATAGGTCGGCAAGTCCATCGTGTACTCCTTCTGATTGGCGCCGGGATGGCGCAGTCGATCACTTCCTTTATCTGAGGCAGTCGTTGTCCAGGAGTTCGATTTGGATTTCGAGCGAGCGGGCGAGGGCGCAGGCTTCATTGTGATCTTCGCGGAAACCTCTTACGCGTCCGGTGGATTTTTCCTTGATGTGGAAAAAGGCGTTGCCCGCCGGCACCACTTGAAAGCGCGGAGCATGATCGTTTTGTGCGTGTTCCGGCAGATCGTTCATCGCGGCGACATGCATGATCAGAGTTGATTTGAGTCGGGCGTCAGCGGGCATGGCGAAGTGAGTCAGAGTGCACATGTGAAGTCCTTTTCATCAGTTGGCCGATATTTACAGGCCGTTTCGGGTAGTCGTAATGAGCATCGCTGCTCTAGAATCGCCAGTACCTGTTGACGATGGGGCTTATCTAAAGCAATTTTTCGCGAGCGATATGTCGGAAAACTGCTTTTTTTCGTGAGAATTTTCCCTAAAGTTTGTAGTCGGCGTTCTCTGGCCGACGGTAAGGATTATTCCTTCAAGCTTTGGCGACATCGGGGTGAGTTTCGCGAGTGACAATCCAGTAGTCTTACGAAACCTCGCGTTGGATGAGCGGTCTGCTCTGTTCGAGCTTTTATTAGAGTCATTTGGCGGTTCCATCGGCCTGGCCGTTTTTTCGCCGTGCGCGTTTTCCGTGTGCGGTTTTTTCAGATCTGGGGATGTTTCTTTGGCAGTCAGTAATCTCGATATGCATGCTTTGTTCGTGTTGGGTGATTTGCGTGCGAAGCTGGTCAAGCTGTTTCAGTCGCGTTTTGTTTACATCACCGAGCAAAATGCCGAAGGCATTTACGTTGCCGAAATCGACACCGACAGTGCGTTGGTGGTCGATGACAAACCGGGGCTCAAGCTCAAGGTCGGCGATCATTTCAGCGCATCGGTCCTGCCCAGCCGCGAAGGCGGCAAGATGGATATCCGCTTTCGCGAAATCAAACTGACGGTCTATGGGCTTGGCGATTACGCCTTCGTCGACACTGCCGATGGCCACGCGATCCTGTTCAAGGAAGGTCACAGCGTGGTGACCGTGTTCGCCGCCAATGAGCAATTGCAGGAAGGCCTGACCAAGACTCTGAAAGCCGTTACTGCCAAAGCCGCGAAGTGGCGCAAGGGCGAACTGGTGACGTTCAAGGCCAGCGAGTGATCGGTGGATTGAGCCGCGCCGACTTCCACGCGCAGAACCTCGAAAGCGCACGCGAAGAGGCCCGGCGTTTGTTTGCTGCCAAGGCCGAGTTGCAAGGTGCGTGGCTGGGTTGGGTGGCGTCGCAGATTTACACGTTGCGCCCGGCGGAATACGCGAGCATGGTCAGACGCGAGCTGCAAAGTTTGCAGGGAAATGTCTGAAACCTGACATCGTTCGGGGCTTGGCCCTGAAAAAGCAGGAACCTCGGCTAAAGTCAGTTGACTGAGTATTCAGAGGCTTGCGGTCTTCTGTCAGGCCATTCCGCCATTGCTGTGAACAGCACGAGGTGCAATGCATGAACGGATTTCGACGGTTATTGGCTGCCAGCGTGGCCACATTCGGTTTGCTGACGTCAGCGCAGTCGGTGATGGCGGCACCCGCGCCGATCCATTTTGCCGACCTGAACTGGGAAAGCGGCAGCCTGATCACGGATGTTCTGCGCATCATCGTCGAGAAGGGGTACGGACTGCCGACTGACACTTTGCCGGGTACCACCATCACCCTGGAAACCGCGCTGGCCAACAATGACATTCAAGTGATTGGCGAAGAGTGGGCGGGGCGCAGTCCAGTGTGGGTCAAGGCTGAGGCCGAAGGTAAAGTCGTGAGCCTGGGCGATACGGTCAAGGGGGCGACCGAAGGCTGGTGGGTGCCTGAGTACGTGATCAAGGGTGATCCGGCCAAGGGCATCAAGCCGCTGGCGCCGGACTTGCGCAGTGTCAATGATCTGGCCAAATACAAAGACGTGTTCAAGGACCCGGAAAGCCCGAGCAAGGGGCGTTTCCTTAACAGCCCGATCGGCTGGACGTCTGAGGTGGTCAACAAACAGAAGCTGACGGCTTACGGCTTGCAGGATGACTACACCAATTTCCGCAGTGGCTCGGGGGCGGCGCTGGATGCTGAGATCAGCTCCTCGATTCGTCGCGGTAAACCGGTTTTGTTTTATTACTGGTCGCCGACGCCGTTGCTGGGCAAATTCAAACTGGTACAACTGCAAGAGCCGCCGTTCGATGCCGAGGCGTGGAAGACGTTGACCGATGCCGATAATCCCAATCCGAAACCGACCCGCTCACTGGCGTCGAAGCTGTCGATTGGCGTGTCTACGCCATTTCAGAAACAGTATCCGCAGATCGCCGAGTTCTTCAGCAAAGTGGATTTTCCGATTGGGCCGTTGAACAAGGCATTAGCGCAAATGAGCGAGAACCACACCGCGCCGCGTCAGGCAGCGGAAGCGTTTATGAAGGCGCATCCGGATGTGTGGCAGGCCTGGTTGCCGAAGGATGTAGCGGATAAGGTCTCGGCTGATCTGAAATAAGGGTTGAGCCTGCTGGCCTCAACGCGAGCCAGTCCACTCCCACAGTGGAATGCATTCAACGGTGGGAGTGGACTGGCTCGCGAAGCTTTTAGAATCGAGTCTGCACCGCCAATTCAAAGGTACGCGGCGTACCCAGGTAATACGCTGGCGAAACATGCGCAAACTCGGCATACACCTCATTCGTCAAATTGCGCACCCGCCCGGTCACGGTCGTGTGCGAATCAACCTTGTAGCTGAGGAAACTGCCGAACAGCGTGTATGACGGCACGGTCATGGTGTTGGCGGTATCGGCAAACACCGAGGCTACGTATCGCGCATCGACCCCACCTTGCCATTGCGATGAAAAATCGTAGGTCATCCACAGATTGCCGACCCGGTCAGGGACATTGGTGGGTGTATTGCCTTTGCGCGATACCACCACGCCAGCGGCGTTTTTCTCAGTGAAGTCATCGTACTGCGCGTCGACCCAGGCAAAGTTGCCTTCAGCCAACAGCCGGTCGGTGATTTGCAGCGAACTGGCAATCTCAATCCCTTTCGACGTTTGCTGGCCCACTGCAATGCTGCTGGTCGGGTCCAGCGGATCGGTGACGGCGAAGTCCTTTCGTTCGATTGTGTAGGCCGCCACCGTGGCCGAACCACGGCCGTTCAGGTAGTTGAACTTGCTGCCAATCTCCCATTGCTTGCCCGTCGAGACGTCGAAATCCTGAGTGCCGTTCGGTTGCTCGGCGGCGGTGCTGTATTGCACATAAACGTTGGCCGAAGGGATGAATTGATACGTCAGGCCCGCGCGGCCGGTGACCGGCTCCCAACGGCGTTTGAGATGCTTGGGATTGGCGGCGGTCACGGCTCGGTGGTTGGTCACGTCGAGATCGATGTCGTCATAACGCAGGCCCGTGAGCAAAGACAGCTTGTCGGTCAGCGCCAAACGGTTTTCCACGAACAGCGCTTTGGTGGTCACCTGGTTGGTCTTGTCGCTGATCAATTGAGGGTGGGTGCCGGGAATGTCGTAGAAGTGCCCCGGTCGATAGTGGTTCGGGTCCACTGTGCTCGCGCCTTTGATGTTGAGCGGCGAGTTGGTGGTCTGGTTGACCTTGTATTCAAAGCCGCTCGACCACGTCGTATCAAGACCAAACAGTGTGCTGTCGTGGCGCAGTTCGAACTGGTTGCCGTTCTGCTCACCCTGGTGGCGTACCTGATACGCCGTGGAGCGATTCACCGCCGTGTTATCGGCGTTGTACTGGTAGGTTTCAAGATTGCGGTAATCGCGCTGGCTGTCGAGGTGATACAGCGTGTTGCGCAAAGTAGTGCTGTCGTTGATCCGGTAGTCGATGATCGATCGCAGCCAGATTGTGCGCTGCTCGTAACGACCGTCCGCGACGTTGTAATTGTTGAAACGGTTGTGTTTGTCGATCTTCAACTCGCCGGCCTTGGGGTTGAGCACGGGCGTGCCCCAGTACGGACTGTCTTCGTGTTCGTCCTGATATTCCAGGGCCAGGGTATGCGACAGATTCGGCGTGAGGTCGCTAAGCAACGAGAACGCCACGCTCCACGCGTCGCGCTCCTGACGATCGATGTAGCCGTTGCTGGTGTTGTGGCTGACGTCCAGCCGCGCATAGTGCTGCACGTCGGCGCTCGGGTCGGTCAGGGCGTGGTTGAGGCCGAACGCGGTTTCGCTGGTGTCATAGCTGCCGTAGCTGACCCGGCCTTCAACCGCTTGTTCATCGCGGGTCGCCAGTTTGGTCACGTAGTTCAGCGAGCCGCCCACCGAACCTGCGCCGTTGACCAATGAAGACGGGCCGCCGAGTAACTCCACTCGATCATAAATCCACGCATCCACCGGCCGGGCGAGGCCGCCTGAGACGTTGATGCCGTTGAACATCTGGGTGATCTGGCTGCTGGTGAAGCCGCGATAGGAAATGAAACCGCCGAAACCCGGCGGTGCGCTGGCGTTGACGCCGGGCAGGGTGTTGGCGGCGTCCTGGAAGTTCTGCGCGCCATGGCGTTCGATGTCGTTGCGATTGGCGATGGCCACCGAGGCGGGCGTGTCGCGCACGCTCAAGCCAAGGCGCGAAGCCATGCCGCTGGATTGGTCGAGGCTCAGGCCCGGTTCGGTGCCGGCCTCGCCATCGATGGTGATCGGCGCCAGATCCACGGTGGATTGCGCCCAGGCGTTAACGGACAGGCAGCCGCACAGGCTCGCCAGCAGAGTGAGTTGTTTCATCAAAGAATCCTGAATACTTGTCTAGGAATCAGCGCACAGGCAAACGCCGCGCGTTGGCGCAGTAGGCTGAACAATCAAAAAGGCAAGGGCACTCAGGCGAGTGGCGGGGCGCGAGGGTTGGCCGAGGGCCAGGTGAAGCGGGCAGGGAGGTCGGCGCTGACAATCGGGGCCAGCGGCGGGCTGTGTTGTTCAGGGAGGACTGCCAGAGTCAGGCTGGAGTTGAACGCCGGGCCCATGCCGCCGGTGGAGCACAACGGGCAACCGAAAGCTTTGGACAGGGTCGGCAGTTTTTCTTCGGTGGGATTGGATGCCAGCGGCGCTTGCGTCGTCGGGTCCACCGTACAGAACTGGCCGCCAATGCCGTTGAGCTGCATTGCGACCATTTGTCCGTGACCGATGCTGCACGCGAACACGTTGAACAGGACGCAGCAATAAAGCATCCAGGCCAGCAGTGAGCGATCGGTATTGGAGAATTTCATGGGGCGGCACTTTACCGTACCGCCGATCGGTCGTGCACTTGAAAAAAATGCGACTAGGATCATTTGTTCAAATCCCTTTCAAGGATTTCAATCATGACGTTTGTGTTGGCTCAATGGATGGCGGCCACTTTTGCGGTGATCGCCCTGGTGCATGTGTATTGGGCGTTGGGTGGTCAATGGGCGGCGGTGGCGGCGGTACCGCAAATTCCGGTGGACGGTTTTGTCGCGACGGTGCGGCCGGCGTTCAAACCGTCGGGCTGGATCACATTGGTGGTGGCGGCCGGGTTATTGCTGATTGCTGCACTGGTGTGTCTGCGGGTTGGCTGGGGCTTCCCGGCGGTGAATCACAAGGCATTGCAATGGGTGATCAGCGCGATTGCGCTGTTGATGTTCGCCCGAGCCATTGGCGATTCGAATCTGGTGGGGTTTTTCAAGGAAGTGAAGGGCTCGCGATTTGCGCGGCTGGATACCTGGGTGTATTCGCCGTTGTGTCTGGTATTGGGGGCGGGGTTGTTGGCGGTGGCGTGGGTTTGAGGCTGAGCGGGCTTGCCCGCGAAGAGGTTCGCCCTGACACGGATGATTGCAAACTAACTGCCGTTCTCAGTCCGCCGGCTACTGACTTCAGCCGGCACGTCATCCCCTGCCATGCGCTTGCGGAATAACGCCGCCCGCGCCAGCAGCAGCGTGGTCACCGGCATGGTGATCGCCAGCAGAATCGGGATCAACCAGGCATGCAGGACCGGCCCGGATTTCAGCGCTGAAAAGCAGATGATCGACGCCAGTGCGACGCACCATGCACCCAGCGTCGAGGCCAGTGCTGGCGGGTGCATGCGCTGGAAGTAATCTTTCATCCGCAGCAATCCGGTCGCGCCGATCAGCGTAAACACACCGCCGAGCACCAGCAGGATCGCCACCGCAATCTCGACCCACAGAGACCATTCAGCGTTCATTCGATCACCTCGCCACGCAGCAGGAATTTCGCCAGGGCAAACGAGCCGACGAAGCCGAACAGCGCAATCAGCAGCGCCGCTTCGAAGTAAGTGTCACTGGCGTAACGAATGCCCAGGGTCAGCATCATCAGCATTGCAACGATGTACAGATAATCCAGTGCCAACACCCGATCCTGCGCCGACGGCCCTTTGAACAGGCGGATCAGGGTCAGCACCATTGCCAGCGAGAACAAAAACAGCGTCAGCAGGATCGCGTTCGACAGGAACGGGCTCATTCGTAAATCTCCATCAACGGCCGCTCGTAAGCAGTCTTGAAGTGCTCAATGAACTGCGCTTCATCATCCAGATCCCAAATGTGCAGCAGCAAAATGCTGCGATCCAGCGACAGTTCCGACCACACCGTGCCGGGCACTACCGTGCAGATCATCGACAGCGCAGCCAGGCCGTGGGCATCGCGCAGGTCCAGCGGCACTTTGACAAAACACGAGCGCGGCGGGCGGCGGCCGGCGTTGAGCACGCCCCATGCCACGATCAGGTTGGACATCACCACATCACGGCCGACAAGCAGGAGCAGACGCAGGATCGTCCCGGGACGGCGAATGCGCACGGGTTTGGGACGCAATTTACGCATCATCAGCGGCGCAGCAAAACCCAGCATCATGCCGAGCAGCAGATTACCGGGGCTGACCGACAGATTCAGCGTCAGCCACAAAACACACAGCGCCAGGGATAACAACGGTGCAGGAAACACGCGCTTCATGGCTGTACCTCCAGGATGGCGGCTTTGGCTTCCGGGCTCGGTACGGCGCGAGTGCCGAGCACGGCCATCACGTACTGCTGCGGGTTGTGCAAGGCATCAGCGGTCGCTTGGGTGTAGCGCAGCAGCGGCTCAGCCTTGAACGTGAGGAGGATGCTCAACCCCAGCAACAGGAAAATCGGCGTGCATTCGAGTTTGCGCAACAGCGGTGAAGGGCGCTCTTGCGGCGTCCAGAATCGCTGGACGCCGAGGCGCGAGAAGGCCATCAACGACGCCAGCCCGGAAAGGATCAGCAGCACAAGCAGTGCCCATGCCGCATTGGAAATCGGCGCGTCAGTGCCCAGCCCCAGCGGATTGAGCAGCGCACCGATCAGGCTGAGTTTGCCGATGAATCCGGACAGCGGCGGCATGCCGATAATCAGCAACGCGCAGGCGATGAAACTCAGGCCGAGAAACGCCATGGTCCACGGGATGACCTGACCGACCACGGCTTTCTGCTCGTCATCGAGGTTGATGCCTTTGGGCGGTTGCAGCGATTCCTGCGGGCGTGGCAGCAGTTCGCTTTCGTCTTCCAGCGCAATCTCGTTGGCCGAGCGTGAGCGCTCGATCAACTCAGCCAGCAGGAACAGTGCGCTCAACGCCAAGGTCGAGCTGACCAGATAGAACAGTGCCGCGCCGATCAGGTTCGGCTGGGCGAAACCCACGGCCGACAGCAGTATCCCCGCCGACACCAGAATGCTCAGGCTAGCCATGCGCTCAAGCCGTTGCGCAGCAATAATCGCCAGCGCTGCGCACGCTATCGTCGCCATGCCGCCGTAGATCAGCCAGTCGCCACCGAAGAAGGACGAAGCCCCAGCCTGCCCGGAGAACAGCAGGGTCCACAGGCGCAGCAGGGTGTAAACGCCGACCTTGGTCATGATCGCGAACATCGCCGCCACCGGCGCGCTGGCCGAAGAGTACGCCGGCACCAGCCAGAAGTTCAGCGGCCACATACCGGCCTTGGCCAGGAACGCTACCGCGAGAATCCCCGCACCGGCGTGCAGCAAACCGCGGTCGGCTTCCGGCACCAGTGGGATTTTCAGGGCCAGATCGGCCATGTTCAGCGTACCGGTGACGCCATAGATCAGCGCCGCACCGATCAGAAACAGCGACGAGGCGAGCAGATTGATCGAGATGTAATGCAAACCCGACGACACCCGCGCCCGGCCGGAGCCGTGCAGCAACAGACCGTAGGACGCGGCCAGCAGCACTTCGAAGAACACGAACAGGTTGAACAGATCAGCAGTGAGGAACGCGCCATACAGGCCCATCAACTGAATCTGGAACAATGCGTGGAAGCTTGAGCCCGCGCCATCCCAGCGCGCCATCGCAAAGAGGAGGGCGCTGACGCCGATGATCCCGGTCAGCACCAGCATCAACGCTGACAGGCGATCGACCACCAGCACGATGCCGAACGGCGCCTGCCAGTTGCCCGGCAGGTACACGCCGATCGAGCCGGGCACGCCAGTGTTCTGCGTCCATTGCAGCAGCATCACGGAAATGAACAGGCCGAGCAGGCTGGAGAACAGGTTGATTTTCGCCTTCAGTGGTCGGTGTTTCTCGCCGAGCATCAACATGATGGCGGCGGTCAGCAGCGGCAGCAGAATCGGTGCGGCGATCAGGTGAGTCATCGCCATCATTCTTTAGGCTCCCGGCCGTCAACGTGGTCGGTGCCGGTCAGGCCGCGCGAGGCGAGCAGAACGACGAGAAACAACGCGGTCATGGCGAAGCTGATGACGATCGCCGTCAATACCAAAGCCTGTGGCAGCGGGTCGGTGTAATGCAGCAAATCTTGCGTCACGCCGTCCTTGATCACCGGCTCCTTGCCGATGAACAGGCTGCCCATGCTGAAGATGAACAGGTTGACCGCGTATGACAGCAGACACAGGCCCATGACCACCTGAAAGGTCCGTGGTCGCAGGATCAGCCAGACGCCGGACGCGGCGAGGATGCCGATGGCGATTGCGATGACTTCTTCCATCAGACGGCTCCTTTGCTGGCGACGGACTTGGGCAACGATGCGGTCTTGTGCCCGCGCACCGATTGGTGGGCGAGGGCGGTGAGGATCAACAGCGTCGAACCGACCACCACGCCGTACACGCCGATATCAAAGAACAGCGCACTGGCGATATGGATCTCGCCCAGCAGCGGCAATGCGAAATGCCAGGTGTGCGTGGTCAGGAACGGGTAGCCGACCGCCAGCGCTCCGAGTCCGGTCGCCGTGGCGAACAGCAACCCCGTCCCCATCCAGCGCAGTGGTCGCAGGCTCATTTGCGCCTCGACCCACTGCGTACCGGCCACCATGTATTGCAGGATGAACGCCACCGACATCACCAGGCCGGCGACAAAACCGCCGCCCGGCTGATTGTGGCCGCGCATGAACAGGTAGAACGACACCACCAGAGCAATCGGCAGCAGCAGTCGTACCAGCACCGCTGGCACCATCATGAAGCCGAGCGCGGTATCGCTGGCCGTACGCGGGTTGACCAGATCGGTGACCACGTCCGGCGCCAGCAGGCGTTGCTGTGCGGGCAGTTGCAGGCTCTCTTTCGGTGGGCGGAAGCGGCGCAGCAAGGCAAACACGGTCAGCGCCACCGCGACCAGCACGGTGATTTCGCCGAGGGTATCGAAGCCACGGAAGTCCACCAGCATCACGTTGACCACGTTGCTGCCGCCGCCCTCAGGCATGGCGCGACTGAGGTAGAACGAGGAAATGTCGTTCGGTGTCTGGCGCGTGAGCATGGCGTACGACAGCAGTGCCATGCCACCGCCGACGGCAATCGACAGCAGCAAGTCGCGCAGACGACGAATGCGCGCCTTGCGCAGGGTGCTCGGCAGTGGCGAGACTTCCTCGATCCGTCGTGGCAACCAGCGCAGGCCTAGCAGGATCAGTACCGTGGTGACCACTTCGACCGCCAATTGCGTGAGGGCCAGATCCGGTGCGGAGAACCAGACGAAGGTCACGCAGGTCATCAGGCCGCAAACACTGACCATGGTCAAAGCCGCGAGACGGTGATACTTGGCTTGCCAGGCGGCACCAAGGGCGCAGGCAATTGCCAGTAGCCACAGGGTCACGAAGACGATGGAGCCGGGGATTTTCGGCCGGTCGCCCCAGCTCAGGCTGCTGTGCAACATCGCAATCAGGCCCGCGAGCACCGCCGCCAATACCACCAGAAACAATTGCATTTGCAGGCGACGGGTGCCGAGTCGGCGCTCGACCCTGCGGGCCATGCGCATCATGACGACCAGACTGCGCTCGAACAGGTGCTTGCCGTTGAAGCGGCCTATCAGTGGCGGATATTTGAAGCGCCCGCGCTTGAGCTGCTTGCGCAGCAACAAATAGACGACGATGCCGGCGGACATGGCGATCAGGCTCATGATCATCGGGGCGTTCAGACCGTGCCAGATCGCCAGGCTGTACTCCGGCAAGGTGCCACCCACCACGGGCAGCGCGGCGGCTGCAAGCAGCGGGCCGACCACGTGCGCGGGGAAAATCCCCACGACCAGGCAGGTGAACACCAGCAGTTCGACCGGCGCACGCATCCAGCGGGGTGGTTCGTGCGGGGTGTGCGGCAGGTCGGTGGCTGGCGGGCCAAAGAACACATCGACGGTGAAGCGTAGCGAGTAAGCGACGCTGAACGTACCGGCGATGGTCGCGACAATCGGCAACGCCGCTTCGACCCACGCGGTGGCGTTGATGAACACGGTTTCGGCGAAGAACATCTCCTTCGACAGGAAGCCGTTGAGCAACGGCACGCCGGCCATCGAAGCGCTGGCAACCATGGCCAGCGTCGCTGTGAACGGAATCAGTTTGATCAGGCCGCTGAGTTTGCGGATATCGCGAGTACCGCTTTCATGGTCGATGATGCCTGCCGCCATGAACAGCGAGGCCTTGAACGTGGCGTGGTTAAGGATGTGGAACACCGCCGCGACGGCGGCCAGCGGACTGTTCAGCCCCAGCAGCAGGGTGATCAGGCCGAGATGGCTGATGGTCGAGTAGGCCAGCAGACCCTTGAGATCGTTCTGGAACATCGCGCAATAGGCGCCGAGCAACAGCGTACATGCGCCGGCACCGCTGACGATGTAGAACCATTCTTCAGTGCCGGACAGCGACGGCCACAGGCGCGCGAGCAGGAAAACCCCTGCCTTGACCATGGTTGCCGAGTGCAGATACGCGGAGACTGGCGTTGGCGCCGCCATCGCATGGGGCAGCCAGAAGTGGAAGGGGAACTGGGCACTTTTGCTGAGTGCGCCGATGAGGATGAGAGGTAATAGAAGAGGGTAGAGGGCATGTGCGCGAATCTGATCGCCGGCGGCCAGGACCTTGTCCAGGTCATAGCTGCCGACGACATGGCCGAGGATCATGACCCCCGCCAGCAGACATAGTCCACCGGCCCCTGTAACCATCAATGCCATATAGGCACCGCGGCGGGCGTCCGCGCGGTGGTGCCAGTAGCCGATCAACAGGAATGAGAAGAGGCTGGTCAGCTCCCAGAAAAACACGATCTGGATCAGGTTGCCGGAAATCACCAGCCCGAGCATGGCGCCCATGAACGCCAGAAAAAACGCGAAGAAACGCGGCACCGGGTCGTCCGGAGACATGTAATAACGGGCATATAAAGAGACGAGCGTGCCGATGGCGAGCACCAGCATCGAGAACAACCAGGCGAAGCCGTCCATGCGCAGGACGAAGTTCAACCCCAGGCTGGGGAGCCACATGAACTCTTCGCGGATGACGCCGCCATCGGCGATTTGCGGATACAGCATCGCGACCTGGACGGTGCCGATCAGAGCGACCAGACCTGCCAACAGGGATTCGGTATTACGCGCATTGTGTGGCAGCACCGCTGCCAGACAGCTGCCTATGAAAGGCAGAAGCAGTAGAACTATCAGGGACATAGGCTTCTAATCTGCGGAAGTTTGTGAAGCATCATACGTGCCAGCTCCCCGATCACCAAACGCCAGGATGTCTCAGAATCCTACAAAATAGTCTGGAAATTTCTGTTTGGCATTGTTTCGCAGGAAAGGAAGTTGCCAGTGATGGCCCCATCGCGAGAAGGCTTACGCTCACGGGGGACAAACAATACCTGTGGGCGCGGGCTCGCTCGCGAAGGCAATGCGTTGGACAGCACCCAGCCTGGTTTAACCCTGAGTTTCCCGCTCCAGCTCAGTCTCTGCTTCGGCAGCTTTACCCTTGGTCTTCAACTCACTGACAATCACTGCCGCCACAATCAACCCAGCGCCCAGCAGTGCAATCGCTGGCAAGCGCTCACCGGCAATCCGTCCGACAATCCCGGCCCACACCGGCTCACCGGCATAGATCAACGTGGCCCGCGTCGGCGATACACTCTTCTGTGCCCAGTTCATTGCCACCTGAATCGCCGCACTCGCGGCGCCCAGTCCCAGTGCGGTCACCAGCAGCGTCCAGGAAAAGTCCGGAATCGCTTCGTTCGTCGGCACCACCAGCAGAAACGACAAGACAGCCGTCACCGCCAACTGCACCACGGTCACCCGGCGCACATCGACTTGCCCGGCATAAGTGCTGATCAGAATGATTTCGGCCGCAATGGCAATGGCGCTGATCAGCGTGGCGATTTCCCCGGGGCTGAAATTCAGCGAGGCCCCCGACGGCCCCGACAGCAGCATCAAACCGGTAAACGCCAGCATGATACCGATGCTCGGCATCAACCCCGGTCGCCGCCCGAGCACCAGCCATTGCAGCAACGGGACGAACGGCACGTACAACGCGGTGATGAATGCTGACTGACTGCTCGGGATCGATTGCAGACCGACCGTCTGCAAACCGTAGCCGAGCATGATCGCCACACCGATGAAGGCGCCGGCCTTGAGTTCGAACAGGGTCAGTTCGCGCAGATGGCGCCAAGAGAACAGCGCCACGATGCACGCCGCAGCGGCGAATCGCAGACCGACAAAAAACATCGGCCCACTGACGGTCATCGCGTGTTGCACCAGCAGGAAAGTGCCGCCCCAGACCATGGTGATCAGCACCAGCACGCACTCGGCTTTGCTGAAACGGGAGAAACGGAGGGAGGTGTCGGGGCGATTCACTGACGTCATGACCTTGCGCACTATAAAAGGCAGGACGCACAATGCGCCCAACGTTGCGCAGTATACTGCCCAACCCCACCGAGTGAGCAATATAGTGCCCAAAGATTCCAGCCAACGAGCGTCCGTCCTGCAACACGTCAGCCAGAACGTCCGGCGTCTGCGCCACGCGGCAGACATGAGCCAGACCGCGTTGGCGGAAAAATCCGGGGTGAGCCGGCGCATGCTGGTGGCGATCGAGGCGGGCGAAAAGAATGTCAGCCTGACCACCCTCGACCGCGTCGCCGAAGCACTCGACGTCGCCTTCAGTGATCTGATCCAGGCATCCGACGCGCGCGATCCGAGCCGCATCAACGAGGTGGCGTGGGCCGGTGTCATCCCCGGCAGCAAAGCGGTATTGCTGTCGAAGGCTACCGCGACCCGCGAAGTCGAACAGTGGGAATGGTGCCTGCAACCCGGTGAGGTCTATCCCTCGCAACCGGATGCCGACGGCTGGAGCGAACAGATCTACGTGTTTGAAGGCTGCCTGACGTTAATGCTCGGCGATCAACCGCAGCACATCAACGCGGGTGAGTTTTTCATGTTCGCCAGCAACCAGCCGCACGCCTATCGCAATGATGGGGATGTGGCGGCGCGGTTTGTCCGTAATGTGGTGATCTGAATGAGTCAGAGCGCAGATATCCTGATTATTGGCGGCGGCCTCAGCGGCACGATGCTGGCGGTGCAATTGCTGCGTCTGCCCGGTCAACGCAAGATTCTGATCATTGAACCGCGCGCCGAAGTGGGGCGCGGCGAGGCTTACAGCGCAGTCGAACCTGGCCATACGCTTAATGGCAACGCGGCGCGAATGAGCGTCGACCCGGATAACCCCAATGACCTGACGCAGTGGCTGACCGAGCATATTGCCGCTGGTGGCTGGCCGGAGTCGGCTGAGCAAAATGTACCTGTCAGTGAGTTGTTCCCGCCTCGTGGATTGTTCGGCGTTTACGTGCAACAACGGTTAGCCGAAGCCCGCAATGCCGGTGCGCAACAAGGCTCGACAGTCGAGCATGTCCGCGCGGAGGTCGTCGATCTGCACGCCGATGCGGATTCAGTGCACTTGACCTTGAGTGACGGTCAACTTTTACACGGCGCATTTGCTGTGCTCGCCACAGGCATGTTTCCCGCCGCACGCACGCCGCAGAAAGAATCTAGTGGCCTCAACGCCACCGCACTTGACCCTTGGGACGTCGCGGCCATGCGCCAACTCGATCCGCAATCGACCGTGCTGATCATCGGCTCCGGCCTGACCATGGTCGATGCCGTGGTCTCACTGGAACAGGCCGGGCATCGCGGGCCTATCGAGGTGTTTTCCCGTCACGGCTTGCTGCCTCACGTACGGCGCCAACCACCGGTTTGGGTGGATTTCCTCGCTGAAGATCCTGGCATTCGCTCGCCACGGCAGTTGCTGCGCGAATTGCGTCGGCATTGCCGTGAGGCCATCGCCCAAGGCATTGATTGGCAGGCGCCTCTGGACACGGTGCGCGCTCACATCGGACGCTTGTGGAGTCAGGCGACTGACGTGCAGCGTCGACAATTCGTACGGCATGTGCGGCCGTGGTGGGAGAGTCATCACCATCGTTCGCCGCCGCTGAGTGCGCAGTTGGTCGAACGGCTGCAGGGCGAGGGGCGGTTGCGGATTCAGGCGGCTTCTTTCAAAGGGCTTGAAACGTGCGTGGCGGACGGTGTGAGTATTCGCATTCGTCGCCGTGGTGAGGCTCAAACCTGTGTAGTTCATGGCGCTGCGCTGATCAATTCCAGTGGCATCGAGTATGACTGGCGTCGGGTGGCGCGACCGTTGCCGCAGCAGTTGCTGGCGCGGGGATTGGTGCGACCGGGGCCGTTGGCGTTGGGGATCGCGGCTGCGATTGATGGTGCAGTGCTGAACGAACACGGGCAGGCAGCGAATCGGCTGTTCGCCATGGGCCCGCCGTTGCGCGGGATGTGGTGGGAGAGTACGGCAGTGACCGATGTGGCGTTACAGGCGAAGGCGTTGGCGATGCGATTGTGTGCTGAGCAAGGCTGAGGATTGAGGTTGCTGATCAGGGCCTCTTCGCGGACTTGCCTGCGAAGAGGCCAGCAGGTTCAACATCTCTGTCTACTGGTCTGGCCTATTCGCTAGCAAGCGAGTTCCCACAGGGTTGTGTAGCGGCTGAAAGCTTACGCGACCACTTGATAACACGGCACATACGCCGCGCCGCCCGGCAGTTTCATCCGGTGCTGCGCAACGAAAGCTTTGAGCAGCGCATCGAGCGGTTGCATGATCGCTGCGTCACCACGGATCTGGTACGGCCCGTGTTCTTCAATCAAGCGAATGCCCTTGTCCTTGACGTTGCCGGCCACGATCCCGGAGAACGCCCGGCGCAGGTTGGCCGCCAGTTCGTGTGGCGGCTGATCGCGGTGCAGTTTGAGGTTGGCCATGTTTTCGTGGGTCGGATCGAACGGACGCTGGAACCCCTCCTCGATTTTCAACAGCCAGTTGAAGTGGAAGGCGTCGTTGCGCTCGCGGCGGAATTGCTTCACGGCTTTCAGGCCCTGAGTCATCTGGCGCGCGACTTCGGCCGGGTCGTCGATGATGATTTCGTAGTGCTGTTTTGCGGCTTCGCCAAGGGTGGCGGTGACAAACGCGTCGAGTTGCTCCAGATACGGTGCGGCATGTTTCGGCCCGGTCAGTACGACCGGGAACGGCAGGCCTTCGTTGTCCGGGTGCATCAGGATGCCCAGCAGGTACAGAAACTCTTCAGCAGTACCGGCGCCGCCCGGGAAGATGATGATGCCGTGGCCAACGCGCACGAACGCTTCGAGGCGTTTTTCGATGTCCGGCAGGATCACCAGTTCGTTGACGATCGGGTTGGGCGCTTCGGCGGCGATGATGCCCGGCTCGGTCAAGCCGAGGTAGCGACCGCCATGAATGCGTTGTTTGGCGTGGGCGATGGTCGCGCCCTTCATCGGGCCTTTCATGACGCCGGGGCCGCAACCGGTGCAGATGTCGAGGCTGCGCAGGCCCAGTTCGTGGCCGACTTTCTTGGTGTATTTGTACTCTTCGGTGTTGATCGAGTGGCCGCCCCAGCACACCACGATTTTCGGCTCGACACCCGGGCGCAGGGTGCGAGCGTTGCGCAGCAGGTGGAAGACGTAGTCGCTGATGCCTTGCGAGGTGCTCAGGTCGATGCGTTGGCTGTCGAGTTCATTCTCGGTGTAGACGATGTCGCGCAGAGCGCTGAACAGCATTTCCCGGGTGCTGGCGATCATTTCGCCGTCGACGAAGGCGTCGGCGGGAGCGTTCAGCAGCTCCAGGCGCACACCGCGATCCTGCTGGTGAATGCGGATTTCGAAATCCTTGTAGGCTTCAAGAATGGTCTTGGCGTTGTCGACATGCGCGCCGGTATTGAGGATGGCCAGGGCGCACTGGCGGAAGAGGGTGTAGGTGCTGCCGGATCCGGCTTCGCTCAGTTGCTGAACTTCACGTTGAGAAAGGGTTTCCAGGCTGCCCTTCGGGCTGACCGAGGCGTTGATTACGTGTCGTTGGGTCATGCAATGATCCTTAAAACGATGTCATCTCAAGACGAGGCGATGGCATCCGAATAGTGTGTATCCATGAATGAAGATGGCACGATCTGCGCTGTACCGCCATGTCCCCGTTGATTGATAAAAAGATGAAAAGGAGCCCCAGCATAGCTAAATCCGCCGCAGAGGCGATAATGCCCCGGCCGGTTTTTTCCGTTGCCCTTTTTTGCCGCTCAAGGAAGTCATTCGTGATGTTTGAAATTCAGCCGATGGATGCCGCTACTTTTCGCCAGCAGACCCGCCGCAGCACAATCATCATCGCCGTGCTGTTTCTGGTGCTGGCGATGTTGTTTTCGACGGTGGCAGTGGCGCTGTTCGGTGAGCCTGGCGGCGATAATCTGCGGTTCAATGTCGGTGGGGTGTTTGTCGCGTTCCTGTTGACGGCGGGGCTGTTGCGCGGGCGATTCTGGAATCAGAGCTGGATGGCCCCGGCTGTTTATAGCTGGCGGCTCAAGCGTAGCCTGATGAGTGTCACCAATGTGATGCATCAGGTGACGGCGGCGGTAGAAAAAAACGATCCGACGGCGATGAAGGTGTTGCGCTTCTATCATCTGGGGCTGACCCAGATGCATGAACTGGACGGTAACTCCAGTGATCACGGGCAACTATGGCGGGAAGTTGAGCAGCATAAGGAAAGCATGCAGGCGTTGGGGCTTGATATCGATCAGCCACGCCTCGATCCGGCGTGGCTGGAAGCCTTGAAATCCGCGTCGCGTTAAAACGGAATGCGCCTGGCTCGGCGCAGTTTCCACGAGCGGATCAGCCGCCCATAGACCAACAGGTTGACCGCCAGCACCACGCTGGCGAGTGCCAGTTGAATCTGCGGTGTCAGCCCGGCCGGGTAGATGATCGGCCAGATGTAATGCTCGATGAATCCACCGGCGTATTCGGTCTGTCCGGCGCCGTGGCGCATCAGGTTTTCCCAGTAGGTCAACGGACAGGTCAGGTGCAACACCTCGACCGCGAAGCCCCACGCGGCGGCGGGCAAGTGCAACCACATCAGCCGTGGCCACTTGAGCACCAGCAACCCGCCGAACAGCACGAACACAATGAACAACAAATGAAACAGCACCAGCCCGTCGGCTGCGATTCGGTACAGCATGTTGTCTCCCTGACGCGATTGTGAAAGGCGTTATGTTACGCGCAGGCCTTGGGCAATGGCGCAAGCTTGTTCAAGCCAGAGAGGTTTTTTAATGGCACCGTTATCAACGGCTTTTCTGGATGGAGAGCGTTATCTGCGATTCACGGTTGCCGCGCAGTAGGTTTCTTCAAGACGCTGGTGGTTGTAAGTTGCCCGCGTGAAACTGCTCTACGCTGTAAGGAGGGTAATTTACTTGTGGCAGGAGGTGTGCATGACGACTGAGCAAGAGCATCCTGAACGGGATGACGATGAGACGGATGAGCCGACGCAAGAAGAAATAGAGCGGGAGAAGCACAAGGAGCAAACCTGGAAACACGATGACGGCAGAGAGCTATCGGAGCCTGATCGCAAGTTGTAATTGATTCTTGCGAAAAAGCCCCGCATCAAAGCCTGAGCGGGGCTTTTCGTTATTTCAGAGATCGTCCATCTGCGTGAAATCGGGGTGTGAGGCCCGATATCCCAGGGTTTTGTCGATCCAGGCATTGAGTTCGTTGACCATCACCGGTGCCTGACCAGGATACTCTTCGAGGGTGGTGCGCAGGATACGTTCGATGTCGGGAACGGCACGCAGGTTTCGGGTTTTTATGTAGTGGCCGATAAAACAGTCGAGTTGAAAGCGTTCTGTCATGGACAGATGAATACACTCCAGGTCGTTGGCCTGTTTGATTGCAAAATCGTCGCGCAACTTGGTTCTCTGCAGGTTTGAAAAAGTTGTTGGGGATTCCTGGTTTTGTTGACTCTTCGGTCAACTGATATGCCAAATGGAAATGCGGCGCGCATGCTATCGCTAGCGCCTCTAAATGTATGTATGACGGTTGAAATGTCTGACAGGCGGTTAGTTCGTTCAAACGACTGTTTCGCATTGGGCTGTGTCATTGTTGAAACGCTTGTTGTAATGAAACGGAATCACTATTGATTCGAATCTTTTTAAATAAATTGATGCAAAGAACATTCAGGTCAGTTGTTCTATTAGCCTGGCGCCCTGATTGCGTGAATTTCCTACGGTTTTAGCGACTTTGTACCATTCGAACGTCTCCCACGGTTCGCCTTCGAACAGAAGCATATGTTCGGCGCGTTCGACGGGCGTTGCTGGATCGAGCCATTCGCGCACCAAATCTGCGCAGAACACCACAGGTCGACGATCATGGATATCAAGCATGCCGCCGACGCTGTCCGCAGTGATGATCACAAATCCATCGTCGTCCCGCGCCTGCGTGCCGGATGTAGGAAGTTGTCCGATGGCGGCGCAGAAAACTGGTCCGTGATCGGCCCGACGGATCAGCCACGGTTGTCGGGTTTTATCCTCGGCATCCACCCACTCAAACCAGTTGTCGACCGGGACGATCAAGCGATGCCGCCAGATGGCCCGGAAGAATGGGCCATGGGCGACTTTCTCCACTCGCGCGTTGATTGGCGCTGCGCGATCCTTGGCCCAGTGTGGGCGCCAGCCCCAGCGCAGGTTGTCAGCGCACAGTCGTTGATCGTGCTGATGGAGCACGGCCAGCGAAGTGGTCGGGGCCGCGTTGTAGCGATTCAGCGGCGCGTCGCCCACATGATTGAGCAACGCATCCGGGATGCTCAGCACAGCAACGAAATCGTGAATGCCACGGTACTGCGAGAGTCTTGCGCACATGGGCTGAATCTCCGGTTGGACGGTTTCAGCTTAGTCGCTGATGCGCTCTCAATCCTTGTCTTGAGCAGACACTGGCTAACTGAGCGAGCGCCGGAACCAAACCCTGTGTACCTTATCCAGCCTCGGCTCGCAGAACCGGGCGCAGGGAAGGGTAAGGGCGAAGGAGTTTTGCCAATCGACAACGTGACCGCAGCGGTCGGACTCAAGGCGAAACATGACAACCGGATTCAGACTTCTTTGTGCAGCAGCCATTGTTTTGGGGTTGGCCGGTTGCATTGCCGCGCCCATCGAATTGACCGCGCAAACCGAAACACGCCTGAAAGCTCAAGCGCCGGTGCGCTTTTTGCTGACGTACGATGATGGCCCCAGCGCCTCGAGTTTCTGGAATCCGTCGGCCACGGTCCTCGACAGCCTCAAAGACAACCCCCTGCAACCGGGCATCAAAGCGGTGTTCTTCGTCCAGACCCGTGCGCCCAGGGCAGGCGACAGCGAGATCGGCCGCGCCATCATGCGTCGCGAGCATGAGGAGGGGCATATCCTCGGTTTTCACACCGCGACCCACTGGCACACCAATCATCGCTTGCTCGACCCGCGGGAGCTGGAAACGTCGCTGAGCAACGGTACGGCTGACATCGCCGCCATTACCGGGGCGCCACCCCGGTTATTGCGTCCGCCATTCTGGAACTACGACAAGCGCACTTTTGCCGCCTATCAACAACATGGATTACACGTCTTGTTGACGGATTTGAGCGCTAATGACGGCAAGATTTGGGGGTTTAACGCCAGCCCGCGGCGCCGGGCGAACCTGTTGCGGCAGTTGTCGCAAGTCCGGGAGCGCATCGCTCTTGGTGAGTTTCCAACCGTGGACGGGGTCATTCCGGTGGTGGTGACCTTCCATGACCTCAATCGCTACACCGCGCGGCATACTCGCGAATATCTGCAAATCCTGCTGGACAGTGCAGCCGCCACAGGCGTGAGGCTGGCGGACAAGCCGTTCTACGATGACCACGCTGCGCTGGAGAAGGCCGCGCTGGCGCGCACGGTTCAGCAAAGTTCGGATCAAGTGGAGTTACCGGGCATCTGGAACTGGGTCTGGGATCATGACGCCCACTGAGTCGTCGGGTCAATGTTGTGATCCGGTTGGCATTTTTGTATCGAGCAGGACACCAATGGCTCATCTATGCTTTCTGGGTTGACCGATTCTCTCATCGCCTGCGAGGCGTCAGCCCATGCTTGCCATCGCCGATATTTGCCGCATTGTCGAATCCGGCTTCCCCGCGTTTAAATGCGACTGCATTCCTACGCCGCAGGGGCTATTGCAAATCAAAGTCTATGAGCCCGACAGCGGTCACGTCGAGTTACTGCTCAATGGTGTTTCCCCGGAACATCTCGTCACGATCCGCGACATTTCCAACTTCATCGGTGAGTTACGCACGGAGATCAATGCGGGACGCAGGGCTTTTGCCGGTTAAACCTCATAAACGCCGCTGAAACGCCTGAACGATGCGCAACGTCGCGTCGCTGGTTTCCAGGTTCTGTACCGCGTCCAGTGGATGCCAGATGCAATCGGTGATCTCGTTCTGCGGGCGTACCTGGTCAATGTTCAATACCGATGCCTCGTAGACGTGATGCCGCGTGCTCCCGGTTTGCAGTTCCATCAGGTAAAGCACATCGTCGGCATCCAGTCCGGTTTCTTCCTGCAATTCACGCATGGCCGCATCCGCTCGGGTTTCCCCAGGCTCGACCTTGCCGCCGGGCAATGTCCAGCGACAGCGGGGTTTGCGCACCAGGAGTACGTGTCGATCCTGCTCGCAAATAACGGTTGCGCGTACTTTCATTTGTTACCTTTTTGGCGGGATGTCATAAACATGAAATAAAACTGCAATATTCGAGCCGGGTCCTTGCTCAAGGTTCCTTGGGTTTTGGCGCTTTTGGTTGTACGAAAACGGCCAAACCCCTGACAGACAGCATAGCGACACTCGGTCGGCACTTCGGCGCAATCAGGGTGTAAGGTAAAAGCGTGTAGCTGAACCAACCGTTAGCGGACAGGAGGTGTCCATGAGCATTCCCATGTTGAACAAAATGCACATGAACGGCTATGACGTGCTCAGCGTGAACAACGGCCCGTGGCGGGTCTGCACCCAGGGTGACCGGCTGGCGTCGTTTCGCAGCAGAGAAGAGGCGCTGGCGTATGCAGCGGCGCTCCCCGGTTACAAAAAGCGCTCGACACGTGCTCAAACTGAGAGCGTGAGCTAAATATTTGTAACCTGTAACGAAAGAGCCCCGGTTTATGCCGGGGCTTGTGTTTTGGGCTGCGTCGGCCTCAGTGAACCTTGGTACGGCTGATGGCGCGAGCCTTTACTTCCTTGGCATACAGTTGCAGCCGCTCTTCATCGCTCTGCAGTACCTCGCAGGATCTCAGTACGGTCTGAGCATCCGCCTCGTTGCCGGACTGGCGCAACTGTTCGGCGATACGTTTGAGGTCGACGGCCGACCATCGCAGATCCGAGGCCACACTTTGCAAGTCACGCTGAAGTTCGTGTTCGTATTCATTGAGCCGCATGGTCATCTCCAGAACATTCTCGGTAGAAAAGACTAGTCGCATTTTTCACGGTGTGTGCGCAGTTCGTCTGTCATCGGCTCAAAGGACATGAAAATTGCCCAATCACCATTGAGGGCGCGGGGCCATGATGGATGTGTACTCCGTTACGCGATACATTCGCTTTTTTTTAAGCAGGAAAACATGATGCGGATATGGATCGGGAGTTTGGCGTTGGTCATGTTGGCCGGTTGCTCGTTGCCGGCTTCATTGGTGCCGGGTGAGCCTAATCTCAGCAAGACCAGTGACAAAGCACCCAAAGACTATGCCGCGTGTGTATTGCCGTTATGGCAGCAGGATGTTGCAAAGGCTTCGCAGACGTCGATTTCCAACGGCTACCGCGTTACGGCGCCCAGCATCATCACCGCTGACGAGATTCTCGATATCGTGAAATACAAGGACGGCAGCCGCGTATCGCTGTATCAGGGGCCGCCGTGGGCCAAGTCCGGTTCGTTGCGCAAATCGGTGCGTGACTGCCTCTGACGACTGCTTGAGGAGCACCGTCAGAGCGTATCCACCAACCAGTCCCGAAACGCCTTCAGCGACGGCAGAGTTTCGTTGCGCGGTGGATACACCAGGTAATAGCTGCGCCGACTGGTGATGGGTTCTCCCAGTTGCAGCAACTCGCCATTCAACAACTCTTCCTCGACCAGAATTCGTGGCACCAGGCCTACGCCGATATTCGCGCGTACGGCCTGAATCAAGTGCGACGTCATTTCAAAGCTCGGCCCGATGCGCATGCTGCGATGCGGCAAGGCGTGATGGCTGAACCATTCCGCCCATGCCTGGGCATTACTGCTGACGTTGAGCAGCAATTGCCCGGCGATGTGCTGCTCTGCGCCATTGCGCTCGGCGGCAGACCACTGTGCACTGGCGATCACCACCAGTTCTTCGGTGTGCAGGGGCAGGGCTGTCAGCCCTGGCCATTCACCGCCGCCGACGCAGATGGCGGCATCGATTTCACTGGTATCAAAGTCAATCGCTTCGATGCGTGAGTGCAGGTGCACGGTCATGCCCGGGTGCGCGGTGTAGAAGTCCTTGAGGCGCGGCAACAACCATTTCGAGCCAAACGTTGGCAGCGTTGCCAATCGCAAACTGTGGATGCCGGAACCAAACGCCATGGCTTGCAGGGTCGCGCTGCGGATCTGCCCGAGGGCTTCGGCGAGTTCGCGTTGATACATGCGCCCGACATCGGTCAGGACGACTTTGCGACCTTCGCGATTGAACAAGCGCATGCCGAGCATCTTCTCCAGAATTTGCACCTGACGGCTGACCGCACTTTGCGTCAACGACAGCTCATGGGCGGCGCGGGTGTAGCTTTCATGGCGTGCGGCGGCCTCGAAGGCCAGCAATAACGACATGGAGGGCGTGAGCGTTCGCGGATTCATTCGTAAAAGTCATTGATAGCGGGTCGAATTTACGGTTGTCCCAGCGTCCTTCAACAATGAACATTGGCACCATTAGATGGCGGAGGGTGACGCAATCATTCGTTGCGTACAACTGTTCACCGCCACACGACCCGAATTTGCCCTGAGATGCCCTGACCGATGATTGCCCAACTGTCGCCCGCTACCGCACTGACCGCCGATTACCAGCAGTTCCTCAAAGCCCTGAAGGCCAGCGGTTTTCGCGGTGAAATCAGCGCCGACTACGCCAGCCGCGTGGTGTTGGCGACCGACAACTCGATCTATCAACGCCTGCCACAAGCGGCGGTGTTTCCCATGGATGCCGAGGATGTGGCGCGGGTTGCACGGCTGATCGCCGAGCCTGCTTACAAACAAGTGGTGATCACACCACGCGGCGGTGGCACCGGCACCAATGGGCAGTCGCTGACCGACGGCATCGTCGTCGACCTGTCGCGGCACATGAACCGCATTCTGGACATCAACGTTGAGCAGCGCTGGGTGCGGGTGCAGGCCGGGGTGGTCAAGGATCAGCTCAACGCCGCGCTGAAATCCGCCGGGCTGTTTTTCGCACCGGAGTTGTCGACCTCCAACCGTGCCACCGTCGGCGGCATGATCAACACCGACGCCAGCGGCCAGGGCAGTTGCACCTACGGCAAGACCCGCGACCATGTGCTCGAACTCGACATGATCCTGCGTGGTGGCGAGCGTCTGCACGGTCTGCCACTGGAGGAAAGCGAGTTGACAGCGCTGTGTGCCCGGCAAGACCGGGTTGGCGACGTCTATCGCTGCGCCCGGCAGATCATCGATGAGCAGGGCGCACTGATCAAAGAGCGTTTCCCCGATCTCAACCGCTGCCTGACCGGTTACGACCTTGCGCATCTGCGTGAAGCCGATCACCGTTTCAACCTCAACAGTGTGCTGTGCGGTGCTGAAGGTTCGTTGGGGTTTGTGGTCGAGGCGAAGTTGAATGTGCTGCCGATCCCCAAGCACACGATGCTGGTGAACATTCGTTACGCAGGCTTCATGGACGCGCTTCGCGATGCCCGGGCCTTGATGGCGCTCAAACCGTTGTCGATCGAAACCGTGGACTCCAAAGTCCTGCTGCTGGCGATGCAGGACATCGTCTGGCACGGCGTTGCCGAGTATTTCCCGGAAAGCGCCGAGCGGCCAACCCTGGGGATCAACCTGGTCGAGTTCTGTGGTGATGATCCCGAAGACTTGCAGCGCAGGGTCGAGACCTTCATCGAACACTTGATCAGCGATCAAACCGTTGAGCGGCTGGGCCACACGCTGGCCGTCGGGCAGGCCGCCGTGAGCAAGGTGTACGGCATGCGCAAACGGGCGGTTGGTCTGCTCGGCAACGTCGCCGGTGAAGCGCGGCCGCAGCCGTTTGTCGAAGACACCGCCGTGCCGCCGCAGCATTTGGCCGAGTACATCGCCGAGTTGCGCGATTTGCTCGACAGCCATGGCCTGCAGTACGGCATGTTTGGCCATGTCGATGCGGGCGTGCTGCACGTACGACCGATTCTCGACATGAAAGATCCGCAGCAAGCGGCGCTGGTGCGCCCGGTGTCC
Source organism: Pseudomonas sp. EA_65y_Pfl2_P74 (assembly GCF_963970575.1). NCBI lineage: Bacteria > Pseudomonadati > Pseudomonadota > Gammaproteobacteria > Pseudomonadales > Pseudomonadaceae > Pseudomonas > Pseudomonas sp. EA_65y_Pfl2_P74. Next base: position 56,890 of record NZ_CAXAOQ010000027.1, on the reverse strand, counting down.
GACGGTGTTGCCGCGTTGACTCAACGCTACGGCGGACTGCTGTGGGGCGAGCACGGCAAAGGCCTGCGCTCGGAATACGCACCGGCGTTTTTCGGTGAGCTGTATCCGGCACTGCAAGCCCTGAAGGCGGCGTTTGACCCGTTCAACCAATTCAACCCGGGCAAGATCGCCACTGCCGCCAATACCGATGCGACGTTGCTGAAAATCGACGAAGTGACTTTGCGCGGCGAACTGGATCGGCAGATCGACGAAAAAGTCTGGCAGAGCTACGGCGCGGCCATGCACTGCAACGGCAACGGTGCCTGCTATAACTTCGACCCGGACGATGCGATGTGCCCGTCGTGGAAAGCCACCCGTGAACGTTCGCAGTCGCCCAAGGGCCGGGCTTCGTTGATTCGCGAGTGGCTGCGGTTGCAGGGCGAGGCGGGGGTTGATGTGTTGTCGGATGCCATTCGCCGCCCGGCGTTTTTCTCATCGCTGTGGCAGCGCTGGCGCAACAGCCGTGCGCAGTCCGAAGACTTCTCCCATGAGGTCTACGACGCCATGGCCGGTTGCCTGGCGTGCAAGTCCTGCGCGGGACAATGCCCGGTCAAGGTCAACGTGCCGGAGTTTCGTTCGCGGTTTCTTGAGCTGTATCACAGCCGTTATCTGCGTCCGGCACGGGACTATCTGATTGCCTCGCTGGAATACAGCATCCCGTACATGGCGCGTATTCCGGCGCTGTACAACGGTTTGATGGGCGCCTCGTTTATTCGCCGCCTGCTCGAACGCTTGGGGGGTATGGTCGATGTGCCGCTGCTCAGTCGCTTTGATTTTCACGCAGCCATGCGCCGTTGGCAGGTGCAACCGGCGACGGTGGCGACCTTGTCTGCACTGAGCGCGGCGCAACGTGAGCGCAGCGTGGTGCTGGTGCAGGACGCCTTCACCCGTTACTTCGAAGCACCGCTGCTGGCAGACCTGATCGAACTGATTTCGCGTCTGGGTTATCAGGTGTATCTGGCGCCGTTCAGCGCCAACGGCAAACCCCTGCATGTTCAGGGTTTCCTGTCGGCGTTCAACCGCGCGGCGCTGCGTAATGCCCGGCAACTGCGTGAACTGGCGGATGTCGGTGTGCCGCTGCTGGGGCTGGACCCGGCGATGACCCTGGTGTATCGCCAGGAATACTTGAAAGTGCCCGGCATGGAGCAATGCCCGGAAGTGGCGCTGGTGCAGGAGTGGTTGCTCAAGGTGATGCCGGAACAGGTTCGTCAGGGCAATGCCCAGACGTTCCGTTTGCTGGCCCATTGCACGGAAAAAACCAACGCCCCGGCCGCCACTCGGCAATGGGAGCAAGTGTTTGAACGCGCGGGACTGAAACTGGCGACTCAGGCCACCGGCTGCTGTGGCATGTCCGGCACCTATGGTCACGAGGCGCGTAACCGCGAAACGTCGGCGGTGATCTACGAGCAATCGTGGGCGCGGCAGGTTGATGTGCCGGTGGCGCAGGGCGAGGCGCTGGCCACCGGTTATTCGTGCCGCAGCCAGGTCAAGCGCCAGTCGGATCAGGCGCTGCGCCATCCGTTGCAGGTGCTGCTGGCGGTTCTGCGTCGCTGAGCAGTTCGTCGTCCGGGGCGTTGTCCCAGATCATCCGAGGGTCGAAACTCATCGCCGAGAGCATGGTGAACACCACCACCATGCCGAAGAACAGGATGCCCGGGCGCGGCTCGATATCGCCCAGCGCCTGGAATTTCACCAGCGCTGCGACCAACGCCACCACCAGCACGTCGAGCATCGACCAATAGCCGATCAGCTCGACGAAGCGGAACAGTTTCGAGCGTTCGCGACGCGCCCAACCGCTGCCGCACTGCACGGTGATCAGCAGCAGCGACAGGGCGACGAACTTGATGCCCGGCACCGCGATGCTGGCGATGAAAATGATCAGGGCTATGTCCCACGCGCCACCGTCCCAGAACTCCAGCACGCCACTCATGATCGTGCTGTCGGCGCCGTTGCCGAGCATGACGGTGTTCATCACCGGCAGCAGATTGGCCGGCACATAAAACGCCAGCGCTGCAAACAGGTAGGCCCAGGTGCGAGCCAGTGAATGGGGCTTGCGCCGGTGTAACGGTGCGTCACAGCGCGGGCACTCTTGGGGCTCGTCGCTCATGTCACAGGCCAGCCCACAGCTGTGACACAGGCAGAGATTGAGTTCGCTGGCCGTCGCTGGTCGTTTCATGGAATGTCCCACAGATCACGAATGTCGCGGCCGGCGATGCGGATCATCATCAGGCTCAGTGCGGCAAGGGCAAACAGACCGATGCCCGGCAACACATCAAGCAACCCCGCGAGTTTGAACACCGCCACCATCGCCCCCAGCAGGCAGACTTCGAGCATGCTCCAGGGGCGCAACGTTTCCAGCCAGCGCAAACAGACCTTGAAGCCCGGCGCTCGGCGTGAAGAGAGGGCGAAGCTGAGCACCCAGATCAACAGCACCAATTGAAAGGCCGGGGCGATGATGATCGAAATCGCCGCGACCATCGCCATGAACGTGATGGGCCCTTGACTCAGCGCCAGCACCGAATCCCACAGCGTCGCACTGTTTTTCAGGCCCTTCATGCTGATGCTCATCACCGGGTAGAAATTGGCGAACAACCACAGCATGGCCGCGGTAAAGCTCAGGGCCAGCCGTTGTTCGGCGGTCAAACCGTTGTAGCGCTGCAACACGCCACCGCAGCGCGTGCAAAGGGTCTTCTGATGCTGAGTGAGCACGACTTTTTCGTACACACAGTCGCAGTGCTCACAGATGATCAGGTGTTCGGTGTGGGCCATGGGTGGCACTCGACGGCTGGGCACAAGACCTGATCACTATAGACCCCGCCAGCGCCATGGGCTGGGAGGGGCGAATGATTTGTGATCCAGCCACAAGTCCAGTGTGGGCGCGGGCTTGCTCGCGAAGGCGATGTATCAGGCGCCGCGCCTCTGCCGGCGCGCACCGGTGATGGTGCACAGATGACGCAACGTACGACGAAGCCAGATCAGGTCGTGCCGTGATTTTTGCTGCACCGCTGGTGCCTTGGTGTTGCCAATGTGCCGGGCAAAGTCCGCCGCGAGTGTTTCTTCTGTGCCAATCCCTTTGAGTTTCTTCACAAGCCTGCCGTTCTTGTAGAACAGCACCGTCGGCGTTCCCGTGACCAGCGGATGGCGCGGCGACTCACGGGTATTGAGCATGTAGATGTTGGCACGATGGCGATACGGCTCGGCAGTCTGACGAAAAATCGGCCCGGCCCTTTCGCAGGCGGGGCAGTGTTCGTTGGCGAAGTACAGGATGACCGGCCGCCAGGTTTTCAGGGCTTTACGGTAAATGGCAGGCAAGTCCGAACGACGAGTTGTCGTTTGCATGGAAACCTCCTTGTTCAACGAGTGAGCGCGACTGCAACGTTAACCCCCATCGAACCCTCTCATCTACTGTCAGAGTTGACAGGCAGGCATCACTAAAGCAGTGCGCTCGCTTGATCACGGTGCACCCGAATGTTGCCCGAGTACCCGCCCATGTGTGGCCCTCGGTAGCGTTGGGCAGTGGCACCTCACGTAGCGCCTAATGCCGCACATCATGCATCCCTTTGATTCTTCAAGCATTTCAATCCATTGCAGATTCCTGGCGAATCCTGTGGCACACTTTCTGCTATCTATTCCGTAGTAACAAACCAGGTTCCGTTGTAGCGGAATAAACAGTCTCAGGAGTGCTTGCCATGCATCGCCGACCTTCCTTGTTCAAAGCGTGTGTTTTTGTTCTTGCAGCTTCTTCAACTGTCATGGGCCTGGCTCAGGCCGCCGACAGCAAGCTCGACAGTGTGCTGGCCCGCGGAAAACTGATTGTGGGCACCGGCAGCACCAATGCGCCTTGGCACTTTCAGGGCGCGGACGGCAAGTTGCAGGGCTTTGATATCGACATCGCCAGGATCGTGGCCAAAGGGCTGTTCAACGACCCGGGCAAAGTCGAGTTCGTGGTGCAGTCGTCCGATGCGCGGATCCCCAATCTGCTCACCGACAAAGTCGATATGAGTTGCCAGTTCATCACCGTGACAGCCAGCCGCGCCCAACAAGTTGCCTTCACCCTGCCGTATTACCGCGAAGGTGTTGGCTTGCTGCTGCCGAACAACAGCAAGTACAAGGAAATCGAAGACCTGCAAGCCGCGGGCGACAGCGTGACGGTCGCGGTGCTGCAAAACGTATACGCCGAAGAACTGGTGCATCAGGCATTGCCCAAAGCTAAGGTCGATCAGTACGACAGCGTCGATCTGATGTATCAGGCCGTGAACTCCGGCCGCGCCGATGCCGCCGCCACCGACCAGTCCTCGGTCAAATACCTGATGGTGCAGAACCCTGGCCGCTATCGCAGCCCGAGCTATGCCTGGAGCCCGCAGACCTACGCGTGCGCCGTCAAACGTGGCGATCAGGATTGGTTGAACTTCGTCAACACGGCGTTGCATGAAGCCATGACCGGCGTTGAATTCCCGACTTACGCGGCGTCGTTCAAGCAATGGTTCGGTGTTGACCTGCCATCGCCCGCCATCGGTTTCCCTGTCGAATTCAAATGATCCTGTGAGAGTGGGGCGCCCATAACGCGCCCCGCTCAAGGTACTGCTGACCATGAACTATCAGTTGAACTTTGCCGCCGTGTGGCGCGATTTCGACACCTTGCTGGCGGGGCTGGGTCTGGGCCTTGAACTGGCGCTGGTGTCGATCGCCATCGGTTGCGTGATCGGCCTGCTGATGGCGTTTGCCTTGCTGTCCAGGCATCGCGCCTTGCGGGTGCTGGCCTCGGTGTACGTCACGGTGGTGCGTAATACGCCGATCCTGGTGTTGATTCTGTTGATCTACTTTGCGTTGCCGAGCCTGGGGATCCGGCTGGACAAGATCCCGTCGTTCATCATCACCCTGTCGTTGTATGCCGGGGCGTACCTGACCGAAGTGTTCCGGGGTGGCTTGCTGAGCATTCCCAAAGGCCAGCGCGAAGCCGGGCTGGCGATCGGCCTCGGTGAATGGCAGGTCAAGGCCTACGTCACCGTGCCGGTAATGCTGCGCAACGTCTTGCCCGCGCTGTCGAACAACTTCATTTCGCTGTTCAAGGACACCTCGTTGGCTGCCGCGATTGCGGTGCCGGAGCTGACCTATTACGCGCGCAAGATCAACGTCGAGAGCTACCGGGTGATCGAAACCTGGCTGGTGACCACGGCGCTGTATGTCGCGGCCTGTTACCTCATCGCCATGCTGCTGCGTTATCTGGAGCAGCGTCTGGCGATCCGCCGATAGGAGGCAGTGATGTACCAATCCCCCAGTTGGTTGCATGAGTTATGGGTGGCGCGCGAGCCGCTCTGGCAGGGTTTTCTGACCAGTGTGCAGGTGTCGGCGCTGGCGATTTTGTTCGGCACGATGCTCGGCGTCGTCGCGGGTCTGGTGCTGACCTACGGCAAGTTCTGGATGCGCGCACCGTTTCGTTTTTACGTCGACATCATTCGCGGTACGCCGGTGTTTGTATTGGTGCTGGCCTGCTTCTATATGGCACCGGCGCTGGGCTGGCGGATCAGCGCTTTTCAGGCCGGCGCGTTGGGCCTGACGCTGTTCTGTGGCTCCCACGTTGCCGAGATCGTACGCGGTGCGTTGCAAGCCTTGCCTCGCGGCCAGATGGAAGCGGGCAAAGCCATTGGCCTGACGTTTTATCAATCCCTCGGCTACGTGCTGTTACCCCAAGCGCTGCGGCAGATTCTGCCGACCTGGGTCAACTCGTCCACCGAAATCGTCAAGGCGTCGACCTTGCTGTCGGTGATCGGCGTGGCCGAATTGCTGCTCAGCACCCAACAGATCATCGCTCGGAACTTCATGACACTGGAGTTCTACCTGTTCGCCGGTTTTCTGTTCTTCGTCATCAACTTCGGCATCGAATTACTCGGCCGGCACATTGAAAAACGGGTGGCCTTGCCATGACAGACGCTCCAGTTTCCAACGTACAAAACGGCCAGCCACTGCTGGACATCCGTGGCCTGCACAAGCAGTACGGCGCGGTCGAAGTACTCAAAGGTGTCGACCTCAGTATGCAACGCGGCAATGTGGTGACACTGATCGGCTCCAGCGGGTCGGGCAAGACCACGCTGCTGCGTTGCGTGAACATGCTTGAGGAGTTCCAGGGCGGGCAGATCCTGCTCGACGGCGAATCCATCGGCTATGACGACGTCAACGGCAAACGCGTGCGCCACGCAGAAAAAGTCATCGCCCGTCATCGCGCGATGACCGGCATGGCGTTCCAGCAATTCAACCTGTTCCCGCACTTGACGGCCTTGCAGAACGTCACCCTTGGGCTGCTCAAGGTGAAGAAAATGCACAAGGACGAAGCCGTGGTCCTGGCCGAGAAATGGCTGGAGCGGGTGGGCCTGCTTGAACGGCGTAATCACTTCCCGGGTCAGTTGTCCGGCGGTCAGCAACAGCGCGTGGCGATTGCCCGGGCCATTGCCATGAACCCGAGCCTGATGCTGTTCGACGAAGTCACCTCGGCGCTCGACCCGGAGTTGGTCGGCGAAGTGCTTAACGTGATCAAGGGCCTGGCCGACGAAGGCATGACCATGCTGTTGGTGACCCACGAAATGCGTTTCGCTTTCGAGGTCTCGGACAAGATCGTTTTCATGAATCAGGGGCGGATCGAAGAACAGGGGCCTCCCAAGGAGCTGTTCGAACGCCCGCAATCACCGCGGCTGGCTGAGTTTCTCAAGAGCACGCGGTTCTAATTTTTGCTTTGTAATCAGGAGAAGTACCCATGAGCATTACTCGATACGGCACCGGCAGCACGGCCGCTGGCGGTCAGCCACGCCCCTTCGCTCGCGCCGTTGAAGCGGATGGCTGGCTGCACGTGTCCGGCCAGGTGCCCGCGGTGGATGGCGAGATCATTGTTGGCGGCATCGTCGAGCAGACCCATCAGACCATGAAGAACCTGATCGCCATTCTCGAAGAGGCCGGTTATGGCCTGGAAGATGTGGTTCGCGCTGGCGTATGGCTGGACGACCCGCGGGATTTCACCAGTTTCAACAAGGTGTTCGGCGAATACTTCAAACCTGAGCACGCCCCGGCACGGGCCTGCGTACAGGCGAGCATGATGGTTGATTGCAAGGTCGAGATCGATTGCATTGCGTACAAGAGAAAGGGTTGAGAGGGGGCTTGCTCGCCAAAGCGCTCTTACCGTCGATGCGGCACTCTCGGTAAACTCCCGGCACTTTCATTGGGGACTGCAGAAATGACCGAAGACACCATCAAACGCCGGGCGCGTGGCCTGGACCGAGCGTTCGATATCCTCGATTTCCTCAAGGAAATCGGCCAGCCGCTGCGCCCGAACGACATCGCCAACGGCATCGGCAGCCCGAAATCCACGGTCTATGAGTTGGTCGCGTCCTTGTTGGAGCGGCGGATTCTGGAACCGGTGGGCAAGGACGGTCACGTCTATCTCGGCCGGCAGTTGTACTTCCTCGGTCAGGCGCACCTGCGTCATTTCGACCTCAGCCGCGAGGCCGATCACGCCTTGCAGGAGATCGTCAGCCAGACCCGTGAAACCGCGCAGATGTGCCTGCTCAATGGGCGCAAGTACACGGTGGCGTTGATGAAGGAAGGTGAACGGCATTTCCGTATTTCTTCCGACATCGGCGAGAACGCGCCGATTCCGTGGACGGCATCCGGTCGTTTGCTACTGGCGCACCTGAGTGACCAGCAAATCGTCGACCTGATCGACGAAGACGATTACGTCCTGCCCGACGGTGAACGCTTGTCGCTGGAGCTGTTTCTGGCGCAGATCCGTCAGGCCGGTATCGACGGATTTTTTTCCTTCGACAGCGTCGCCGACACCTTCACCCATTGCTTCGCCGCTCCGGTCAAAGACCCTAATGGCGTGGCCATTTGCACCCTGTGCATCGTCGCACCACGGGCCGATGCGAAGAACAATTACGACGACTATCGCCGGGTTCTGATCGAGAGCGCCAACAGCCTCGCCCGGCGAATCAACGAATAAACGCGGCGGCCTGCGGCCGCGGCTGCGAGGAGTTTGACCATGACGACTGCCATCAATACTGCTGCGCAAAAGGGCGATGCCGCGATCGGCGCGCACCTGGCGCGTGACGTCAGCCTGCCGGCGCTGGTGCTGCACCGCGAAGCGTTGGAACACAACATTGGCTGGATGCAAAAGTTTGTCAGCGACAGCGGCGCCGAGTTGGCGCCCCACGGCAAAACCAGCATGACCCCGGCGCTGTTCAAGCGCCAGCTCGACGCCGGTGCCTGGGGCATCACCCTCGCCAGTGCGACCCAAACCCGTGCGGCCTATGCCCATGGCGTACGCCGGGTGCTGATGGCCAACCAATTGGTCGGCACGCCAAACATGGCATTGATTGCCGATCTGCTGGCGGATCCGTCGTTCGAGTTCTATTGCATGGTGGATCACCCGGACAACGTGACCGATCTCGGTGCTTACTTTGCCTCGCGCGGTGTGAAGCTCAACGTGATGATCGAATACGGCGTGGTCGGTGGTCGTTGCGGGTGCCGTAGCGAGCAGGAAGTCATCGAACTGGCCAAAGCAATCAACGCGCAACCTTCGTTGGCGTTGACCGGTATCGAAGGTTACGAAGGCGTGATTCATGGCGATCACGCGGTCAGCGGCATTCGTGAGTTCGCCGCGTCGCTGGTGCGTCTGGCGGTGCAGTTGCAGGACAGCGGCGCGTTTGCCATTGCCAAGCCGATCATCACGGCTTCGGGGTCGGCTTGGTATGACCTGATTGCCGAATCGTTCGAGGCGCAGAACGCGGGCGGACGTTTCCTCAGTGTGTTGCGCCCTGGCAGTTATGTCGCGCATGACCATGGCATCTACAAAGAGGCGCAGTGCTGCGTGCTCGATCGGCGCAGCGATTTGCACGAAGGTTTGCGGCCGGCGCTGGAGGTCTGGGCTCATGTGCAGTCGATGCCGGAACCGGGGTTTGCGGTGATTGCGCTGGGCAAACGGGATGTCGCGTTCGATGCCGGTCTGCCGGTACCGTTGCTGCGTTACCAGGCCGGTGTGGTGCCGGCGGTGGGCGATGACGTCGGCGCGTGCAAAGTGACAGCGGTGATGGATCAGCACGCGTTCATGACCGTAGCGCCGGGCGTTGAGCTGCGCGTGGGTGACATCATTTCCTTCGGCACTTCGCACCCGTGCCTGACCTTTGATAAATGGCGCGTGGGGTTGCTGGTCGACGAGCAGTTGACGGTGATCGAGTGCATGGAGACCTGTTTCTAAGGCTCGCCAAGGCGTCTGCCCAGACACCCTCGATCAAACAGAGACCCACAAAATGACCAGCCTCAGCCCCTTGGGCCCACACCGCCCGCGCATCGCCTTGATTGGCGAGTGCATGATCGAACTGCAGCAACGCGCCGACGGCAGTCTGCTGCAAAACTTCGGCGGCGATACCCTCAACACGGCCGTGTACCTGTCCCGCGCCTTGGGCGATCAGGCTCAGGTTGACTACGTCACCGCGCTGGGCGATGACAGCTTCAGCGACGCCATGTGCCAGATCTGGACCAGCGAAGGCATCGGCCTCGATCTCGTGCAACGCCTGCCGGGTCGTTTGCCCGGCCTGTATTGCATCCAGACCGACGCCAACGGCGAACGGCGTTTTCTCTACTGGCGCAACGAAGCGGCCGTTCGCGATTGCTTCACCACCCCGGCCGCCGAACCGATTCTGGCGGCGTTACCGGATTACGACGTGCTGTATTTCAGCGGCATCACCCTGGCCGTGCTCGGTGCGCAGGGCCGGGAAAGACTGATCGAAGTGTTGTCCGAGGCCCGCCAGCGTGATGCGCGGATTGTCTTCGATAACAACTACCGGCCCCGTCTGTGGGCGTCGTCGGAGGATGCGAGGGCGGCCTATCGCAGCGTGTTGCCCTATGTCGATCTGGCGTTGCTGACGGTCGATGACGACCAGGCGCTGTTTGGTTTTGCTGACGGCGATGCCGTGTTCGAGGCTTACGCGCTGATCGGCACACCGGAAGTGGTGCTCAAACGGGGCGCCCAGGCGTGTCTGATCCGGTGCGACGGTGAGGTGTTTGAGGTGCCGGCGCAAAAGGTCGAAAAGGTGGTGGACACCACGGCGGCGGGGGATTCGTTCAGTGCGGCGTATCTGGCCAGTCGTTTGCTGGGGGGCAGCCCGACGGAGGCGGCCGCGGCGGGGCACCGGTTGGCGAGTCGGGTGATTCAGGTGCCTGGGGCGCTGATTCCGAGGTAAGCGGTGGATGCCGCTTGCTGCGCAGTCGGTCCGCGAGTCGACCCTTCAGTCCCGGTAAAACACCTGCACCAGGTGATAACCGAACTTGCTCTTGATCGGCCCATGGACCGTGCGCAGCGGCTTCTTGAAAATCACCGCGTCGATCGCACCGACCATTTGCCCCGGCCGCACTTCACCCAGATCACCGCCGCGCTTGCCGGACGGGCAGGTGGAAAATTTTTTGGCCAGCACATCAAACGCTTCACCCTTGGCAATGCGTTGTTTGAGCTGTTCGGCTTCTTCGGCGGTTTTCACCAGGATGTGGCGGGCTTGGGCTTTCATCTTGCGATACCTGATAACGGGGTGACGGCGGGCCGCGGATTATGCCTCAACTCAAGGCGTTTGGCTGAGCATCGTGCGGATCTTGCTGGCCAGAAGCTCAATGGAAAACGGTTTGGCCACCATGTCCATGCCGTCCTCCAGAAAACCCTGACGCTCGGCGGCTTTCTGCGCATAACCGGTCATGAACAGCACCTTGAGTCGTGGGTGCTGCTGCCGGGCGATTTCCGCCAATTGCCGGCCGTTCATGCCCGGCAGGCCAACGTCGGTGACCAGCAAATCCACCCGCACGCCGGATTCCAGCAAGGGCAGGGCGGTCTTCGCGTCTTCTGCTTCGAGGGCGTTGTAGCCCAACTCGTTGAGCAGATCGAGCACTAGCATGCGCACCGCCGGATCGTCTTCGACCACCACCACGGTTTCCCCGGTGACGGTGCTCGGGGTCTGCTCAATCGGCTCCATAGCCGGGTGCTCAGGCTCAACGCCATGCAGGCGCGGCAAGTACAAACGTACGCAAGTGCCCTGGCCCGGCAAGCTGTCGAGGCTGACATGCCCGCCCGATTGCTGGGCAAAACCATAGATCATCGACAAGCCCAGGCCGGTGCCCTGGCCGATGGGTTTGGTGGTAAAAAACGGATCGAACGCTTTCGATCGCACCGAAGGCGTCATGCCGGTACCGTTATCGCTGACCGCCAGCATCAGGTAATCGCCAGCCTTGACTGGCTCAAGCGTCGTGATATCGCTGCCGTCGAGATAGACGTTGGCCGTCTCGATCAGTAACTCACCCCCATGAGGCATGGCGTCCCGGGCGTTGATCACCAGATTGAGCAGGGCGTTTTCCAGTTGGCTGACGTCGGTGCTGACCGACCACACCTGATCGGCCAAGCGCAATGTCAGTTCGATCGGATCGCCCTTGGTACGGCGGATCAGATCTTCCAGTGAATGGATCAGCGTGTTGACGTTCAGCGTCTTGCGATCCAGCGATTGTCGCCGCGAAAACGCCAGCAAACGGTGGGTCAGCGCCGCCGCACGGTTGGCGGACGACACCGCGGCGTCGGTGAAGCGCCCGATCTCATCGGTCCGGCCGTTGGCGATATAGCGCTGCATCAGGTCGAGGCTGCCAATGATCCCGGTGAGCATATTGTTGAAGTCATGGGCGATGCCGCCGGTGAGCTGCCCGACCGCTTCCATCTTCTGTGCATGGCGCAGCGCGTCTTCGGCGCGCTCGCGTTCGAACATCTCGTTCTGCAGCCGCTGATTGGCCTGAGCCAGTTGCTCGGTGCGGGCGCTGACGCGCTCCTCCAGGGTTTCGTTGAGGTTGCGCAGGGCCTCCTCGGTTTTTTTGCGCTCGGACTCGTCGATCACAAAGATGTAGAAACCATTGACCGCACCCTCTGCGCCCAGGCGCGGCAAGTAGTTCATCAGGGCATGGCGGTTGCTGCCGTCGCGGTGCGGCGTGTAGAGGCTGAATGAGCAAGGCCGGCCCGCCAGCGCTTCGGCGATATACGGTAGGCGCAGGAAATACGCCTCTTCACCTATCACTTCACGAATCGTGCGGCCATAGAGCTCCTGCGGCGTCTGGCCGTACCAGTCAAGATACGCCGCGTTGTTCAGGCGAAAACGTTCTTCGTGGTCGACATAGCTGATCAGGATCGGCATGGCGTTAATGATCAACTGCAACTCGGTCTGGCTTTGACGCAACGCTTGTTCGGTGTGTTTACGCTCGGTCAGATCGAGCGCGGCGCCGAGGAAGCGTACCGGCCGGTCATGGTGATCCTTGTAGCAGCGCCCGCGAGCAAACACCCAGCGCAGTTGTCCGCCAGGTTGCAGCAGACGATATTCCTCGGCGTATTCGGTGCCGTGGGTGATGCAGTGCTTGATGCTGCGCGCGACCATTGCCCGATCCTCGGGATGCACGCCTTGCAGGTACTCGGTGATTGGCAACTGCCCCGACAGGGCGGGATCGATGCCGTGCAATTGAGCAAAATGCGCGTCGGCAATAAAGCGGTCTTCGCCGATGTCCCAGTCCCAGGTGCCCACCGCATCGGTTGCGGCGAGCGCCAGTTGCAGGCGCTCTTCAGTTTCACGTTGGGCTTTGAGGCTTTCGTCGGAGCGCCGTTGCAGTTCCAGAGCAATACGCCGCCGCTCGTTGGTTTCAATCGCCGTGACCAGAATTCCCGCCACGTTTGCGCTTTCATCGCGGATCGGACTGTAAGTCAGGTCGAGCCAGAAATCGGAATCCTTGCCGTCGTGTTGCAGGGTGAAGCGTCGTTCGCTGTAGGTGCGCACCTGGCCTTGTAGGACGGCGCTGTAAATCGGGTCAGTGAAGTCTCGAAGTTCCGGCCATATCTGGTGGGCAGGCTGTCCGAAAGCGCTCGGATGCTTGCTCCCGGCAAGCAGGGCAAAGCCGTTGTTATAGATCTGCGTCAGCTCCGGCCCCCACAACAGCAACATCGGCATCGGCGAGTGAATCACGATGTCCACTGCCGTGCGCAGGCTCTGCGGCCAGGTACCGGAGGCGCCCAGCGGGCTTTGGCTCCAGTCGGTACGGGCGATCAGTGCCTGGGCGTCATCGGTGGTGGGTACAGCGTTCATTACATCAATCCTGAGCGTCGGTCGGTGAGGCGGCGTCTACTATCCTAGTTCGGTAGACGCCATTTGGCCCGTCGCGTCACGGCACCGGGCCTCTCTGTTCATTGAAAGCTTCGCGGGTGCTTTTTGCCATGGAAATCGATGCACTGCTCAAACAACTGGCGGACCGTCACGGCTCGGACCTGTTTCTGTCAACAGGCGCACCACCGAGTGCGCGATTCGACGGGGTGCTGACGCCGTTGAGCGAACAACGCTTCAAGCCCGGTGAGATAGCCTCAATCGCCAACTCGGTGATGGACGCCGAGCAGCGCCGGGAGTTCGATCGGGATCTGGAAATGAACCTGGCAATTTCTCGAACTGGTGTCGGACGCTTTCGCGTAAACATTTTTAAACAGCGCAACGATGTGTCGATTGTGATCCGTAACGTCAAGCTCGACATTCCGCGTTTCGAGGACTTGAAACTGCCGCCGGTATTGCTCGAAACCGTGATGCTCAAACAGGGGCTGATCTTGTTCGTCGGCGCCACCGATTCGGGAAAATCAACGTCACTGGCAGCGCTCATCGATCACCGTAACCGCCACAGCAGCGGGCATATCATCACCATCGAAGACCCGATCGAATACATCCACCGTCATCAGCGTTCGATCATCAACCAGCGTGAAGTCGGCGTCGACACCCGCAGTTTTCATGTCGCTTTGAAAAATACTCTGCGTCAGGCGCCGGACGTGGTGCTGATCGGCGAAACTCGCGACCGTGAAACCATGGAACATGCATTGGCGTTCGCCGAGACCGGGCATCTGGTGCTGTCCACCTTGCACGCCAATAACGCCAACCAGGCGTTGGACCGGATTATCAATATGTTCCCGGAGGAGCGGCGGTCGCCGTTGTTGCAGACGTTAGGCGTTAACTTGAGAGCGTGTATCTCACAACGACTTGTGCGCACGGTTGACGGGCAGAGGAGGGCTGCTGTGGAAGTAATGTTGGGAACGCCGACTATTAGCGATCTGATAGGCCGCAATGAATTAGGTGAACTTAAAATGATCGTGGAAAAGTCTGGGGCTGTGGGCATGCAGACATTTGATCAGTCATTGTTCAGTCTGTTTGAAGAACAAGTGCTCAGCGAAGAAGAGGCGTTGAAACATGCTGACTCTGTAACTAATTTGAGGTTGAAGATTAAGTTGCAAATGGACAGTGTTAGTCATCGGGAAGAAGGGCATGATGATTGGGGGTTGTTGGAGTAGTTGGGTGTTGGTTTTTTCGTGGCTTACATATTGGCTTATAAATATCTGATGGCTTATCTAGTTGCGAATGGGGTCAACTTTTCAGGCGCAACTAGAGCGCATAAATATTGATAAGGAAATTGTGATGTCATCTGAGGTTGCAGGAAAGTTGTTCAAGTCTTATGGCGTTTTTTGTCAGGAGCATCAGCGTCGAAAGGCGTTTGATGCTGAAGAGCGAGAGCTCGTACTTGCCCAGTTGCGCGATGGACTCAAAGAGCAAGGGGTTGATCCGGTTTATAGCTGGCAGGGTTATACCGTTGAGGTGCGGGCAGGCTCGTCTTTTTATGAGGTGTTCAACCCCGGGCGCGTGTTCTGGAGCAAGTTGGCCAACAACGACCGGATCATGAGTGAGTTGCGTCGCCATCGCGCATTGAATATGGCGTTGGTCAGGGTAAATGAAAAAGGTGGAGTTGAAGTCTTTCGCAAGGAAACTGAAAAATGGCATGAAGTGGATCTTGATAATATTCCTCAGCTCACTTATTTATATAAAAATGTTCTGGTCGTTGGTGATATTGCCAAACAGGCTGGCGGGTATATCTATGACGTCGATTATGTCGATATCGATCAATGGCTCAAGTTTCACGGGCTGCCTGTTCCGCAAACGTTGGCGCAAACGAAGAACCTGATCGGTTATTTTGAATTCAATCCGAAAGTGGATGTGCTCGGCAATTTCTGGACACAGTTGGATGCTGAAGATCATTCGCTGATTGTCCTGTCTGCCGAGCAATGTCGCGCCATACGTCTGGTGACTGCACAATTGGTGGGTGCAGGTAAAAAACTGTTGGATGTCCTGCACCGCAATACTGGACAAACCGCCGTCACCGAAGAGAACGTCGCCGGGTGGGTTGGCCGTGTACTGAGCCACACCTTTGCGCGCGATCTGGCCACGGCTTATCTGCAAAAACTGCAGTGGTTTGGTTCTCAGCCGGGAGACACACCCTCAAATTCCGGTCTCGCCCGGTTATTGGTGACCGCACTTTTGTTAGATGTCGATCCATCAATTGGCGGCAGCGCTGTCTGCAAGTCGATTGCCGGCCTTGAGCTTTACGCACCGAGCAATGTCGGACGCGATTCCAAAACCATATGCCAGGAATTGCAGAGCCTTCTGGTGACCAAGCAAATGGCATCAATCGATTTGGCGCCAGTGGCCGCACACTTGTTGTTGGCGGGTATTGCTCCTGAGTTCCTGGTCAAGGGTATTCCGTCTTCGTTACTGTTGGGTTCAGTAGACTGGATGAGTTATTGCCGCGCCGTGGTACTGGCCGAATCAGTACGCAAGGGCGCCTCACGTGTGCTGAGTTATGAACAAATCGTCGCTTATGCCGATCTGGAGCCCTTAACTGAAGCCCAGGTGCATCTGCGTGACCTGGCCATGATCGGTCCGATGGTCGATTGGGCATTGATCAATGAAGTGGTGACATCGTCTGAATTGGCGAGCAACGGAAAAGAAACCACAGAGCGCGCACTGTCTGCCTTTCAGGGGTATGCGGACCATTTCGTACCGCGTAATGGGCGTCTGCCGGACAGGCGCTTGATCGCAAAGCAGGCGCTGGAAGATGCGGCGCCGCTGTGTGATTTTCTGGAAGATAAAGTACTTCACCAGCATCCGGGCCTTGGGTCGTCTCCGACGGCTGCTTGCATGATCGATTTGCATATGTCTGGCGATCTGTCCGGAGGGGAGTGGGATCGGCCGCAAATCTTCCCGGATAATGTCTATTCCAATATTCCTTCCTTGCACGGTGGCGTGACCAATTACCAGCGGCCAAAACAACATGACCCTTCGGTTGCGAGTATCCACGAAGAGTTTCCCCGACTGCGTCGCCTGCGCCCCAATGACCAAGAGTTTCATCGCCAATTACGGGTCTTTGAGACAAACCTCAATCGCTCGTTGATCGCTACGGTGAAACTGGCGCTTTCCAACATGCCTCATGCAGATCTGCAGGCGTTTTTGCAAGGCACCGTCACTTTCTTTACGTTCCGCGACAACGCGATTGAAACCTCCTCGCATCGTATTGCCGGGCCGCTTACCTATGAAGTGAATTACGAAACACGACAAGGCAAGGATGCCGCTACCGGACGCTTCGGGCTATTGATGTGCGTGAAAAATGGCGCTGAGCTTACCTCTTATGAGCTGTTCACTCTGCGAGGCGAACTGATCAAAAACAATCAACTGGGTAATGAACTGGTCAAGAAAGGCTTGTTTCAGCAACCCGCCAGGATTGATTTCAACGGTGATCTGAAGGCGCACGATGACCCTATCGCCAAATCGTCCTTTAATATTGATTTTTCCAAGTACCTGTATGGCGACAGTTCGGAATTCGTTTCGGGCTCTGGTCAAGCAGTTGCGGAAAAGCTTGGCGTGCTCCATGCCGATTCCACATCGGTAAAGCTGGAGCGCAGTGTTTACAGAAACTTCAGCCATCCACAACTTGTGCGCCTTGCCGAGTTCATCGTCAGTCATCATCCGATCATCAGCTTTGACGAACTGGTGGCGGCGGCTGCAGAGCCAACGGAACTGGAAAGGGAGCGGGCCAAAGGCGAGAAAATCGCCACGTATTTTGTTGATCTGGCCGTGCCTTTCAAAAAGTGCATCGAGGACATTTCAAGTGGTGAGCACAACAAAGTCGTCGATGGCGTCTATGGTTGCCTCATGGATGTCATTGCATTGGGAGGCGCATTCTACGGTGCCGGGGTCAAGGCTTTGAGTATTTCCGCCAAGGCAATCTCTGCGGCCAGCAAAGCTGCGCGGGTGACAAAACTCGTGGTGGCGACCTCCGTATCTGCTTTCAATCCGGTCGATGGAGTGCCAACGGCTATATATGGCGTCAGTAAACTCGTTCACAAGGGTTTGCTGCGATTCAGCAAGCCCACGCTGGAACTTCTGGGACTGGCCAAATCTCAATTGGGCACTATGCATGGCAGTAGTAAAGGCAAGAATCTGATCCGCTCAGTCGATAACGCCTCGGCAGCCCAGGGAACATGGCGGCCGAATGCTTCGGTCGCCGACACGCTCACGTGCCTGGCGGCGCGCAATAACTACAAGTGGTATGCACTGGATCGACTGGGCAAGCCTTGGGGGCCAGCCTTGGATAACTTCAACGTGACTGCCAGGATTCAGTTACCACGCATCAATCGAACGCTGCCTGTCAGTTACACGCGACTCTTCCTCGAGCAAAGCCTGCCGCGGGCGCGGGTAAAAATAGAAAGTGCGATCAGTGTGTTGATGAACCATGACTATCGAACTGAGCGTGATGCCCTGATAAAGATATTGATGGGCAAAACGTCCGGCGATGCGGCGAATCGTGTGTTGGATTATCTGCGGGCGATCAGGGCTGATTTGCCGGCGTTTCCATCAGCAACTTTGTTCTCGACCCGCTCAAGCAGACGAACGATATCGCTGAGTTCGATCCGCAGGCTTACAAGCAATGGAAACGTACCGGTGGGGAGAACCCGATTGCGTTCATCCATATCAATACGCCAAATATCAATCGACAGTTTATCGATAAAGGCATGAACCATGACGTCGTGGCGGATGATGTGATCCACGAGCTATTTCATGGCGTCGCACAGAACCATGATGTTGGCTATGCCCAGGAGGTCGCTGACGCTGCCAGGGCGGGGCAGCAGCTGGACGTGACTGCACTGCTCAATCTTGCCTTGGGGCGACTGCCGGTTGCAGATTCCGACAGCCTCTTGCACCCAAGTGCCATGGCCTTTGAAAACGCTGATTCCCTGGCGGTACTCACTTCGCTTCTTGGTCAGATGAGCATTGATAAAGCGACCTTCGAAAGCAATCTGAAAGTACTGCGCGAAGCCGTTGAAAAAAATGAAGGTAGCACCGTTGCCGGCCCTGTATTGATCAGGCTGAACGTCGCCACTACACACGATTTAACTGATCCGCCCCTGGAAGAAGGCTGGAGCAGACCGGTGTCGCAATCGGGTTCGAATATCTTTAACTAGGTCTCCAGCTCAGGCCGATCCCGAAACTGCTCCAGTGCTTCGGGATTGGCCAGTGCATCGGTGTTTTTCACCGGCCGCCCATGTACCACCTCGCGCACGGCCAGCTCCACAATCTTGCCGCTGATGGTGCGTGGAATGTCCGTGACCGCAACGATCTTCGCCGGCACATGCCTGGGTGTGGTGTTGGCGCGGATCATCTGACGAATGCGCTGCTGCAGCGCCTCATCCAGTGCCAGCCCTTCACGCAAGCTGACAAACAGCACCACCCGCACGTCATCGCGCCACAGCTGACCGATGGCGACGCTGTCGAGCACCTCGGCGATTTTCTCGACCTGTCGATAGATCTCCGCCGTGCCGATGCGCACCCCTCCCGGATTGAGTACTGCGTCGGAGCGGCCATGGATCAGCATTGCACCGTGATGCCGTTGTTCGGCGTAATCGCCCTGTGCCCAGACACCGGGAAACTGGCTGAAATACGATTGGTGCAGTTTTGTTCCGTCCCTGTCATTCCACAGACCGATCGGCATGGCCGGGAAATGCCGGGTGCAGACCAGTTCACCTTTTTCGCCAATCACTGGCTGGCCGACGTCATTCCAGACTTCAACGGCCATGCCCAGGCTCTTGCCCATGATTTCGCCACGACGCACCGCCGACATTGGATTGCCATTGACGAAGCACGAGACGATATCGGTGCCACCAGACATCGACGCCAGGCACACGTCAGGTTTGAAGTCGCGGTAAACGAAATCGTAGCTTTGTGGCGATAGCGCCGAACCTGTGCAAAGCAGCATCTTCAGGCTACCCAGATCATGACTTTCCCGGGGTTTTGCGCCGCTGCTTTCAAGGGTCGCAAGGAACTTGGGGCTGGTGCCGAACACGCTGATACGTTCTTCGTCGAGCAGGCTCAGCAAACGTTGATTGTCCGGATGAAACGGTGAACCGTCATAGAGCACCACGGCGCTGCCAACGGCGAGCGCCGATACCAGCCAGTTCCACATCATCCAGCCGCACGTTGTGTAGTAAAACAGCCGATCCCCGGGGCCAAGATCACAATGCAGAGCGTGTTCCTTGACGTGTTGTATCAGCACGCCGCCAGTGCTGTGGACAATACATTTCGGCACACCGGTGGTGCCGCTGGAATACAGCACGTAAAGCGGATGATGGAAGGGCACCGGGACAAAATCCGGTTCGCCACCGATTTGATAAAAGTCATCCCACAGGGTCACTTCAGCCTGCGTCCGGTAAGACTCGACGCGGGCTTGCGGCCGGGCATAAGGCACGATAATCAACTGCCTCAATGTGGGCAGTTGCTCGAGTATCCCGTTGATTTTGTCGGTCTGGTCGATCGCTTTGCCGGCATAGCGATAGCCCGCGCAGGTGAGCAGCACTTTCGGTTCGATCTGGCCGAAGCGGTCAATGACCCCGTGGGTGCCGAAGTCTGGTGAAGAGCACGACCAGATCGCCCCGAGGCTGGTGGTGGCCAGCATCGCAATCAGCGTCTGCCAAGTGTTGGGCATGCACGCGGCGACCCGGTCGCCGAGGCCGACGCCCGCCGCTTGCAGGCTGGCTTGAAATCCGGCGACGTGTTGGGCCAGTTCGGCCCAGGTCAACTGTTCACGTTGACCGTTTTCCGCCACCGCGACGACTGCCACGGCATCATCGCGGCGACGCAACAGGTGTTCGGCGAAGTTCAGGGTGGCGCCCGGAAACCACTCGGCGCTGGGCATTTGCGCACCTTCGCGCAGCACGGCATCGGGCTGGTCATGAAAGTGGATATCGAAGAAATCGACGATGGCCTGCCAGAATGCTTCGCGCTGATCGATGCTCCATTGGTGCAGGGCCGGGTAGTCGTCCAGGTTCAGCGAATGGCGCTGATTGGCGAAACGCCGGAACGCGTCCATGCGCGAATCGGCGATACGTTTGGCGTCGGGTTGCCAGAGGATGTCGGACATTGTGTGCCTCTTGTTTTCTGAAGGTATCGCGGCTTATTGCGCCAGCCACCCACCATCAATATTCCACGCCGCGCCGCGCACCTGGCTGCCAGCCTCGCTGCACAGGAACAATACCAATTCACCCAAATGCCGGGGCGTGACGAACTCCAGCGATGGCTGCTTCTCGGCCAGCAAATCATGCTGCGCCTGCTGTGGGTCAACGCCTTTGGCCGCGCGGTCATCAATTTGCTTTTGCACTAGTGGCGTCAACACCCAGCCCGGGCAGATGGCGTTGCAGGTGACATTGCTGGTCGCGGTTTCCAGGCCCACCACTTTGGTCAGGCCGATCACCCCGTGCTTGGCCGCCACATAGGCAGCCTTGCCGGTCGACCCGACCTGGCCATGTACGGACGCGATGTTGATGATGCGCCCCCAATCTTTGGCACGCATGCCCGGCAAGCTCAGGCGAGTGCTGTGAAACACCGAAGACAGGTTGATCGCAATGATCGAGTCCCAGCGCTCAACCGGGAATTCTTCCACGGCAGCGACATGCTGGATGCCGGCGTTGTTGACCAGAATGTCGACGCCACCGAATTCGCGCTCCGCGTAGGCGATCATGTCGGCAATCTGTGCCGGGTCGCTGACATCGGCCGGATGATGGCCGACCTTGCCGCCGAATTGGCTGACTTCGGCGATGACTGTGGAGGCATCACCGAAACCGTTGAGGATCAGGTTGGCGCCAGCCTTGGCCAGGCTCAGCGCGATGCCCAGACCGATGCCGCTGGTGGAACCGGTCACCAGTGCGGTCTTGCCCGTAAGAGTCGTCATGAATACCTCACACAATGCCAGTGGCGTAGAAAGTGCCGATCACTACGAAAACCGCCAGGGTCTTGATCAGCGTAATACAGAAAATGTCTTTATAGGCTTCACGGTGCGTCAGGCCCGTCACGGCCAACAGCGTGATCACCGCACCGTTGTGCGGCAGGGTGTCCATGCCGCCGCTGGCCATGGCGGCCACGCGGTGCAGCACTTCCAGTGGAATATTCGCTGCGTGCGCGGCGCTGATGAACTGCTCGGACATCGCCGCCAGCGCAATGCTCATGCCGCCCGACGCGGAGCCGGTAATACCCGCCAGCAGGGTGACGGTGATGGCTTCGTTGACCAGCGGATTGGGGATCTGCTTGAGCCAGTCGGCCAGCACCAGAAAGCCCGGCAACGAAGCGATCACGGCACCAAAACCGTATTCGGAAGCGGTGTTCATCGCAGCGAGTAACGCGCCGCTGACCGCGCTTTTGCTGCCTTCGGCCAACTTGCTGCGAATCGCCTTGAACCCGAATACCAGCACCATCACGATACCGATCAGCAACGCGGCCTGGACTGCCCAGATCGCTGTCAGTTTGGCAATTTCGGTGGTGACGGGCGTGGCCATGCCCGGTAGCGCGAGGCTGTGGGTCTTGCCGTACCACTGCGGAATCCAATGGGTGAACAGCAGGTTCATGATGCCCACCGCCAGCAACGGTGACAGCGCAATCCACGGGTTGGGCAGCTTGAGGTCTTCAGCCGTTTCCGGCTCATTGCGCAACGCCGTGCCGTAACCTTCACCGGCACGCTGGGCCTTGTTGCGTTGGCACTGCAGGAACAGCATGCCAGCGCAGAACACGAAGATCGTGCCGACCAAACCCAGCCACGGCGCCGCCCATGCGGTGGTGTTGAAAAAGGTGCTGGGGATGATGTTCTGGATTTGCGGCGTGCCGGGCAGGGCGTCCATGGTGAACGAGAATGCACCAAGGGCGATGGTCGCCGGGATCAGGCGTTTGGGAATATTGCTCTGGCGGAACATCTCCGCCGCAAACGGATAAACCGCAAACACCACCACGAACAACGAAACGCCGCCGTAGGTGAGCAGTGCGCAGACCAGCACGATCACCAGCATGGCCTGCTGGGTGCCTAGCAGGCGAATGGCGGCCGCGACGATCGATCGCGAGAACCCCGACAACTCGATCAACTTGCCGAACACGGCACCGAGCAGAAAAACGGGGAAGTACAACTTGATGAAACCGACCATTTTTTCCATAAACACCCCGGTAAACGCAGGCGCTACGGCGGAGGGGTCGGTGAGAAGGACTGCGCCGAGGGCGGCAATCGGGGCAAAAAGAATAACGCTGTAGCCGCGGTAGGCCGCCAGCATCAGCAACGCGAGGGCTGCCAAGGCAATGATCACACTCATGGTGTGTCTCTCCAGAATTGTTATTTTTGTGGGTGAAACGGGTGTGGGAGAGGCTATAGCGAGTTTTGTGCCAGGTTCGTAACGTATTGAAATGTATGGGTTTAATGAGTTTTCAGAAGGGTGGAAACAATATCTAGTCTATGTTTTGAGATTTTTATGGGGTGTGCGGGTGTCTTCACTGGCAAGTCTGCTCCTGCAGACGCAGTGATCAGCCTGTGGGAACTGGGTTGCCCGCGGTGCTTTGAATTTTGTCTTTCTTCAGAGAGTTAAGTCTCTTTATTGAGACTCTGTGATCCCCAGCGCCAGCATTTTCTTGTACAGCGTCGACCGCCCGAGCCCCAGCCGAGCCGCTGCCTCCGGCACCTTCCCCGCGCATTGCGCCAGGGCAGATTGAATCAACTGTCGGTCAAACCGTTCTCGCGCCTGAGCGAATGTTTCCTCGGTCAGCGCTTCAACCGTCGGCGTCGTCGCACGTTCAACCGGAGTAAACGTGCCGACAGCCGCACGAATGTCACTCTGCGTCAGCATCAAGTCATCACTGAGCAACGCCGCCCGCTCCAGCACATTGCGCAACTCGCGAATATTGCCCGGCCAGGCATGTTGCCCCAGTAATGCCAACGCTTCACGGTGCAGTTCATGCTGACTGCGCAGCTCTTCGAGAATGGCTTCGCTGAGCGCGGGCAAATCGTCGAGTCGTTCACGCAGCGGCGGCACCTGGATCGGCAGCACGTTGAGGCGGTAATACAAGTCCGCGCGAAACTCGCCACGCTTGATCGCTGCTTGAAGGTCGGTGGAGGTCGCCGCGATCACCCGCACATCGCTCTGGATCACTTCGTTGGAGCCTACAGGTTCGAATTCCTTTTCCTGCAACACCCGCAGCAATTTGCTTTGCAGCGGCAGCGGCATGTCGCCGATTTCGTCGAGGAACAACGTGCCCCCCTGAGCAATCTGCAGCTTGCCGGTGCGGCCCTTACGGTCGGCGCCTGTGAATGCGCCAGGGGCGGTACCGAAAAACTCGGCTTCGAGCAGCGCCTCCGGAATCGCCGCGCTGTTGATGCTGACGAAAGCTTTGTGCGCCCGGGGCGAGGCACTGTGAATCGCCTGAGCCAGCAGCTCCTTGCCGGTGCCGGTTTCACCGAGCAGCAGGACGGGCGAATCAGCACTGGCGCTGCGCCGCGCACGGCGTTTGACTTCGAGGCTGGCCGCACTGGTGCCGATGAAGTGGGCAAAGTTGTATTTGGTCTGACGTGCGCGCAGCAGTGAGCGGGTCGAGGCGAGTTCTTCCTGCATGCTCAGGTAGCGCTTGAGCATCGGGGACAGTGTGCGCAACTCATCGAACAGGGCGAAGCCTATCGCGCCGATGACTGTGCCGGCGTCGTCGTGAATCGGCAGACGCATTACCACCAACGGTTCTTTTGGCGTGTCTTGCATGTCGAGCAAAATCGGCCGTCCGGTGCGCACCACCTCACGCAAGAGGCTGCTGGGGATCACACTTTCACAAGGCTTGCCGATCGCGCCTGCGGCGGACTCCAGGCCAAACCGCCGGGCGTAACGCTCGTTCATCCAGACGATGTTGGCATCGCGGTCGACAATTACCGTGCCTTCGCTCGATTGCTCGATGATTTCGAACAGCGAGCGGATCGCCAGGGTGCGAACCCGTTGGTAGTCCTTGAGGCTTTCGGTGGTGTTCATGTGCAGACTGATCCTGATTGTGTGTTGCCAGTACCGGCCCTTTCGCGGGCAGCCCGCACCTACAGGTTTCACGGGCGTTCACAAATTATGTCTACAACAGAAGACTCTGTGGGCGCTGGCCTGCCAGCGATGTTCTAGAAACGGTTTCAAGTCGTGCGCCGATTATGCCTACCTCGAATGCGCCGCCGCCAACAACTCTTGGGTGTACGGATGCTGCGGCGAATCAAACACCTCATGACTGGCGCCGCGCTCGACCACTTTGCCGTCCTTGACCACAATCATGTCGTGGGCCAAGGCGCGGACCACCGCCAGGTCGTGGCTGATGAACAGATAAGTGAGCCCGTACTTTTCCTGAAGATCGCGGAGCAGGGCGACCACTTGTTTCTGCACCGTACGGTCCAGTGCCGAAGTCGGTTCATCCAGCAGGATCAGCGCCGGTTTCAGCACCAGTGCGCGGGCGATGGCGATGCGTTGGCGTTGCCCGCCGGAAAACTCGTGGGGATAGCGATGTCGGCTCTGCGGATCGAGGCCGACCTCCTTGAGCACGCGGATCACTTGCTCGTCGCATTCATCGGCGGTGGAATCGCGATGCACCTCCAGGCCTTCGCTGATGATCTGTGCCACCGACATTCGCGGGCTGAGGCTGCCGAACGGATCCTGAAACACCACCTGCATCTGCCGACGCCAGGGTCGTAGCTGCTTCTGATTGAGGCTGTCGAGTGCTTCGCCCTGGAAGCGGATGCTGCCCTTGGAGTCGAGCAGACGCAGGATGGCCTGACCCAGCGTCGACTTGCCCGATCCGGACTCGCCGACGATCCCCAGCGTCTTGCCGCGCTGGATGTTCAGGCTGATGCCGTCTACCGCACGCAGATACTGTTTGCGCTGAAACAGCCCGCCACCGACAACAAACTCGACCCGCAAATCTTCGACTTCCAGCACATTCTCGCGCTCATCCCTAGGCAGTGCTTCACCTTCGGGTTCGGCGTTGAGCAGGACGCAGCTGTAAGGGTGTTTGGGCTCGTTGAACAGGGTTTCGCACGGCGCCTGCTCGACGATCTCCCCGGCCTTCATTACGCAGACGCGCTGAGCAATGCTGCGCACCAGATTGAGGTCGTGGCTGATCAGCAGCAGCGACATCCCGAGGCGGTGTTGCAGGGACTTGAGCAACAGCAGGATTTTGCGCTGCACGGTGACATCGAGGGCTGTGGTCGGCTCGTCGGCAATCAACAGTTCCGGTTCGCACGCCAGGGCCATGGCGATCATGACCCGCTGGCGCTGCCCACCGGACAACTGATGCGGATACGCCTTGAGCCGCTCTTTGGGTTTCTGGATGCCCACCAGTGCGAGCAGTTCGAGAATGCGTTTTTGCGCCGCTTTGCCACCGAGGCCGCGATGCAGCAGCAGAGTTTCGCCAATCTGCTTTTCGATGGTGTGCAATGGGTTGAGCGAGGTCATCGGCTCTTGAAAGATCATGGCGATGCGGTTGCCCCGCAGTTCACGCAGAACCTTGGGATCAGCGCCGATCAGTTCCTGTGCGCGATAGCGAATGCTGCCGGTGGTTTGCGCCTCGGAATCGGGGAGCAATTGCAGAATCGAATGGGCGGTTACCGATTTGCCCGAGCCCGATTCGCCCACCAGCGCCAGGCACTCGCCGGGGCGGATGTCCAGACACAGGTCGCGCACCACGGTCTGACCCTGGAAGGCAACGTTGAGGTTTCGTATTTCAATCAGGTTGTCAGTCATGGTCACGCTTCAGGATCGTGGGTCGAATGCGTCGCGTAACGCTTCGCCGATGAACACCAGTAGGGAAAGAATCAGCGCCAGGGTGAAAAACGCCGTCAAGCCCAGCCACGGTGCTTGCAGATTCTGTTTGCCTTGACCGATCAGCTCGCCCAGCGAAGCACTGCCGGCGGGCATGCCGAACCCGAGGAAATCCAGTGCAGTGAGCGTGGAAATCGCCCCGGTCAGAATGAATGGCAGATAGCTGAGCGTGGCGTTCATGGCGTTGGGCAGAATGTGCCGGACAATCACCTTGCGGTCACTCAAACCCAACGCACGCGCAGCTTTGACGTATTCCAGATTGCGCCCGCGCAGGAACTCGGCACGCACCACGTCGACCAGCGCCAGCCATGAAAACAGCGCCATGATCCCCAGTAGCCACCAGAAATTCGGCTCGACGAAACCGGAGAGGATGATCAGCAGGTACAGCACCGGCAGCCCCGACCAAACCTCAAGCAGTCTTTGCCCCAGCAGATCGCCCCATCCACCGTAGTAGCCTTGCAATGCGCCAGCCGCAATACCGATCAATGCGCTGACAAACGTCAGCATCAGCGCAAACAGGATCGACACCCGAGCGCCAAAAATCACCCGTGCCAAGACATCCCGCGCCTGATCGTCGGTGCCCAGCCAGTTGACCGATGTCGGCGGACTTGGCGCGGGTTTGTCCAGGTCATAGTTAGGCGTGTCGTCACTGAACGGGATCGGCGGAAACAGCAACCAGCCGCCGTCCTTGTGGATCAGGTTCTGTACGTAGTCGCTGCGATAATCGGCCTGGAACGGCAGTTGTCCGCCGAAGGCCTGTTCGGTGTGGCGCTTGAATACCGGGAAATACCATTGGCCCTGATAGCTGACCACCAACGGCTTGTCATTGGCGATCAGTTCGCCGCCCAGGGTCAAGATAAACAGACCGATAAACAGCCACAACGACCACCAGCCACGGCGGTTTTTCTTGAATCGCTCGAAACGGCGACGACCCAGCGGGGAGAGATTGAGCATCAGGCGTTCCTCGCGGAAAAATCAATGCGCGGATCCACCAGCGTGTAGCACAGATCACCGATCAGTTTTATCAAGAGGCCGAACAGGGTGAAGATGAACAGCGAGCCGAACACCACCGGATAATCCCGCGAGACAGCCGCTTCGTAGCTCATGCGGCCGAGGCCGTCGAGAGAAAAAATTACTTCAATCAGCAGAGATCCGGCGAAGAACACGCTGATAAAGGCTTGGGGTATGCCCGACACCACCAACAGCATCGCATTGCGGAACACATGTCCGTAGAGCACCCGGCGCTCGCTCAGGCCTTTGGCCCGGGCGGTGACCACGTATTGACGCGTTATTTCATTGAGGAACGAGTTCTTGGTCAGGATCGTCAAGGTCGCGAAACCACCGATCACCAGCGAGGTCACCGGCAACACCAGGTGCCAGAAATAGTCGGCGACTTTGCCCAGTGTCGACAGCGATTCGAAGTTGTCCGACACCAACCCGCGCACCGGGAACCAGTTCAGCGAGGTGCCACCGGCAAACAGCACGATCAGGAACATCGCAAACAGGAACGCCGGCATTGCATAGCCGATGATGATCGCCGTGCTGCTCCAGATATCGAAATGACTGCCGTGATGCACGGCTTTGCGAATGCCCAGCGGGATCGAAATCAGATAGGTGATCAGCGTCGCCCATAGTCCGAGGGAAATGGTGACCGGCATTTTTTCCAGGATCAGGTCGGTGACCGTGGCACCACGGAAAAAGCTTTTGCCGAAATCCAGTTGCGCGTAGTTCTTGAGCATCAGCCACAGACGCTCAGGGGCCGGTTTGTCGAAGCCGTACTGTTTTTCGATGTCCTTGATCAGTTGCGGATCGAGGCCACGGCTGGCGCGTGAAGTGCTCATGGTTTCGCTTGAGCCGCCACCGACGTTGCCGCTGCCACCGATGCCTTGCAGATGCGCAATGGCCTGTTCGACCGGCCCGCCGGGCGCGGCCTGAATAATCACGAAGTTGACCAGCAGGATGATCACCAGCGTCGGAATGATCAGCAGCAGGCGCCGCAGTATGTAACCCCACATCAGTGCGGTCCTCCGGGTCTGGCGCGTGTGATTTTTTCAGCGGTCATCTGTTGATTGGTCAGCGGCGTCCGGCTGATTTCCCACCAGCTCTCGATGGCTTCGTCATTGCTGGCCTGAACCGATGGAATGCCGAAACGATTCCACCAGACTGTCGACGTTCCCGGCGGGTAGTAGTTGGGGATCCAGTAGTAGTTCCATTGCAGTACCCGGTCCAGCGCGTGGGCGTAGTGCAGCATGTCGGATTGGGTCGAGGCGCGGATGAGTCCGTTGATCAGCGTGTCGACTGCCGGGTTCTTCAACACCATGTAGTTGTTGGCTCCCGGATCGTTGGCCGATGCTGAGCCGAAGTAGTTGAGCAACTCGCCACCTGGGGACGAGCTGACGGGATAACCGGTGACGATCATGTCGTAGTCGCGACTCATCAAGCGGTTGACGTATTGCGAGGAGTCGATGCGACGGATGTTGAGGTCGATGCCGATCTGTTTGAGCGTGCGTTTATACGGCAGCAGCAGGCGATCCATGCCGTTCTGGCTGACCAGAAAAGTGAAGCTGAGCGGCTCGCCCTTGGCATTCACCAGTTGATCGCCATCGGGTCTCCAGCCGGCTTGCTCCAGCAGTTCGAGAGCTTGCAGCTGTTTATCACGGATTATTCCACTGCCATCGGTTTTCGGCGCTTCAAAGACCTTGGTGAAGACCTCTTCGGGAACCTGTGCGCGTAGCGGTTCAAGAATCTTCAACTCAGCGGCATCTGGCAACTTCCGGGCCGCCAGGTCCGTGTTGGAAAAATAGCTCTGCTGGCGGATGTAGAGGTTGCGCATCATCTGCCGGTTGCTCCATTCGAAATCCCAAAGCATGGCCAGAGCCTGACGCACGCGACGATCCTGGAACATGGGCTTTTGCAGGTTGAACACAAAACCCTGAGCTGACTGCGGTGCTTCGGTGGCCAAATGGGCCTTTTGCAGGCGCCCGTCGCGCAGGGCGGGGCTGTCGTAGCCAATCGAATAACCGGTGGCGGAGAACTCACGGTTGTAGTCATAGGCGCCGCCGCGCAATACCTGGCGGGCGACGTCGGTGTCGCCGAAGTACTCGATGCTGAAGTGGTCGAAATTGTAGAGGCCGCGACTGACGGGCAGATCTTTGCCCCACCAATCGGGATTGCGCTCGAACGTGATGCTGCGCCCGGAGTCGACTTTACCGACCCTGTAAGGGCCGCTGCCCAACGGCGGTTCATATCCGCCGCCGCCGGCGAAGTCACGACTCTTCCACCAATGCTCGGGAAAGACCGGCAGGGTCGCGATATCCAGCGGCAGGGTGCGGTTTTCGTTGTTCTTGAAATCGAAACGCACCGTCAGCGGAGCTTCCACTTCGACGCCTTTGACGTCAGCGAACTGCGTGCGATAACGCAGGCTGCCCTGAGTCATCAATAGATCGTAGGTGTAGCGCACGTCTTGGGCCGTGATCGGTTTGCCGTCGGCGAAACGTGCCTTGGGATTGATGAAGAAGCGCAGCGACAGGCCGTCGTCGGAGCGCTCGATCTTTTGCGCGACCAGACCGTAGACCGTGTACGGTTCGTCCATCGAGCGCTGGGCCAGCGGCGAATACAGAAGGCCGTCGATCTGGGTGACACCGATGCCTTTGTCTATATAAGGAAGAATGTGGTCGAAATGGCCGATCTCGATCGCCGAACGGCGCATCGTTCCGCCCTTGGGGGCCAGTGGGTTGGTGTAGTCGAAATGACTGAAACCGGCAGGATATTTGGCGGGCTCGCCATAGACGGTGAGCGCATGTTGCGGTGTCGCGTTTGCACCAGCGGCGCCGTAAAGCAGGGCGAGGGCGGTGAGCATCAATGTGGGGAAAACCAGTCGCATTGTCAGCCTTGGAACCGGGTAATCGATAAGCGCAAGTTGTACGCGAGAGGCGCGTCAGTCGCCAGCCGTATGTGTTACTGAAACACAACGGCCCGCCAAAAGGCGGGCCGTTGAACAACCATCAGGCGACGGATCAGTCCTGACGGCTGGTGACTTCCAGCAGGTGATAACCGAACTGGGTTTTCACTGGGCCTTGCACAGTGTTGATCGGCGCGCTGAATACCACGGTGTCGAATTCCTTGACCATCTGGCCTGGACCGAACGATCCCAGATCGCCGCCTTGACGGCTGGACGGGCAAGTGGAATTGACTTTGGCGACTTCGGCGAAATCGGCGCCGCCTTCGATCTGGGCCTTGAGTTCGTTGCACTTGGCTTCATCGGAAACCAGGATGTGGCGGGCAGTGGCTTTAGCCATGAGAAAACTCTCCAATCTATTTCAGTAAAGTGTGGAGCCTACCGGATTCAGTGAGCGAATTCTCGGCAAAGTTCCGTTCGGTCGTCTGCAGTTTGATTACAGATTCGCCGCTTGCAGGCGTGAGGCATGTTCAACGTAAAGTTCAATCGGGTCTGGCGGCACGATGACGGCCACGGCCGGGCGGCGCAGGCTGGCCAAGTGATCCAGAGGATAGTCGGAACGGATGACCTGGCCCAGGTGAGAGCTGAAACGCCCGACGAAGCCGTCATTCTGTTCCCCTTCAGTTATGAAATATTGTGACAGCGCCCGGCAAACGCCTTGAACCGGGTCGAGAGTTGGCAGGCCGGCTGCCGGCAGGACGCCGCTCCAAGAGTAATAGTGCACACCATTGACCTGGGCCGGACCGTGCCCGCCCCAAGTGGTGGGCAGTCCCTGCGGAAACTTGTCGTTGAAGTCGCCCACACCTTCGGTTGTGAGCGCCTTTAGCGCCGCCAACGCGCTCTGCGGCAGCGTGATATTGCCGCTGAGCATCGAAAGAAAGTCGGCAAACAGTGTCGCCACATTCTGTGCGACGGCCTCCGGCAGCCGACCTGGAATCAGTGCCTTGCGCAGGAAATCAGCCAGCTCCGATCCGTGGTTCGGGCCGCTGACCGAAGTCACCGAGGCTACCGCGTGTGGCGCGAGCGCCGCAGCGTATCGAGCAGCCAATGCTCCCTGGCTATGCCCTATGAGGTTGACTTTGCTGGCGCCTGTGCCTCGCCGGACACGATCAATCTGGGCGAGCAGTTGCTCAC
This sequence comes from Pseudomonas sp. EA_65y_Pfl2_P74, assembly GCF_963970575.1. Classification (NCBI taxonomy): domain Bacteria; kingdom Pseudomonadati; phylum Pseudomonadota; class Gammaproteobacteria; order Pseudomonadales; family Pseudomonadaceae; genus Pseudomonas; species Pseudomonas sp. EA_65y_Pfl2_P74. The sequence goes on along the minus strand of NZ_CAXAOQ010000027.1, from coordinate 25,715 downwards.
CCCTCACTTCGTTGTTGTGGGTGGCGGAGAGGTGCGGAACGAACACTCGGTTGTTAGCCGTTTTCAGAGCGTCCTTGACGTCATGAAACAGCTCGAAATGGCCGATACGTTCGAACCCGAACAGGCCGTGCACCAACAGGATGGGATAACGAGTTGTAGCATTCCGTTGCATGTTCTTACCTTTTCTCAGAAGTTTGTCGGGAAATCTGTGGGCCACTCTAAAACACACAACTCGTTGAAGAAGTACGAAGAGGCTTCACTAGGCCGTTGAATCTGGACTAGAGGGCGTACGAAGTTTCGGATGTTTATGAAATCCAAATCGGAAGTTCTGGCCGTCTTCCGCCTGACAGAAGTTGATTTTGCGTTACTTGCCTACCGCAGTTGCGGCTTTTGCTCTATGGCTGTGACGTATTGGGCTGATAGCGACGGGATGAGCAATCGCGTTCAATGTTGGCTGTCGACGCCGTCAATGAAGGCAGCGTTATGTCCAAGGAATGGAGCTACGAATGAACACTCATGAAATCGAGTTTTGCTACCGGATGCGTCACCACGCCAGTCCCGGTACGACCAATGAACTGTTGCCTGCAGCAATGCTCGATTCTCTGGAGGGGGCCGTGCTCGATCCTTCGCTGAGCGAAGTCGTCGTACGTATCGCACCTTATGCAAACATGGCGAATGGGGATCAGTTGCTGTTGAGCTGGGACGGTCTGGATATCGAGGGCTTTGTTTATCAACATGAAATGGTTCGCTTTGTCAGCGAAGCCCAGGTAGGCAAAGACGTCATTTTCGTTGTCAAAGGTCTGCACATCGCAGCGCTGGATGGCGGTTCGCTGGAGGTCTACTGGACACTTGTCAGCGCAGGTCTGTCTGAACCTGCATCTTCTGCCCGTTTGCAGTTGACCGTAGGGGATGCGCGACCGCAGTTGCTGGCTCCCTGTATCGCTGGCGTTGTTGGTGGAGCGCTGGATCCGGCGCGCGCAATGGAAGGCGCGCTCATCAGTCTTCAGCCTTACGCACGGATGGCCGCAGGCGATCAGGTCACGTTGATGTGGTCTGGAGACGCATCACCGCTGTCGTTCAAGGATCGACTGAAGGTCGAAGCCTTCGCTGTCGCAGACATCCTGTCATTCTGGGTTGCTCCTGAATACATCGCAGCTCATCTCGGTGGCGAAGTGACGGTGCGCTATCGAGTCGAGCAAGCGAGTGGCGCGATGCGCGAATCGGAGCCTGCAAGAGTTCTCATCACCCCGTTCGTGCATGGCGACCTGGATGCGCCCGACGTGCTTGAGGCTGATGACGGGGTGCTGTCGATGGCAGATTCAATTGACGGTGTCACCGTGGTGATTGGCAATGCCCGGACACAAGAGGGTGAGTTGGTCCACCTCAAGTGCGATGGTGATTTTTTCAATCATCGGGATGACCGTGAAATCACTCGGGAAACCGCTGGCAAACCGCTGATTTTCATCGTGCCGCATCGTTTCTGGCGAGAGCATCTTGGCTCGACTGTACGGGTTGCCTATTCGGTCGAGCGGCTGGACGATGTCAGTCATGAGTCGGTGGCGACACTGGTGCGCGTAGAAACATAACTGCAACACGGCCTGCCCTCCGGCTTTGAATGAGCCGCAGGGCAGGTTTGCAATCACGCTCTGGCTTTGGCGCCAAGACGCCGAGCGGCATCAAGCAGCAATCGTTCCGTGGCGCTGAAACCGAGGCAGCCATCGGTGATCGAAACGCCGTAGCGCAGCGATCCACTCAGCGGCTGACAGCCTTCGAACAGATGAGACTCCAGCATCATACCGATCAGGGAGCGATCGCCGTGCAAGCGTTGTTCAAGTACTTCGTTGAAGACGGCTGGTTGACGCAGCGGATCCTTGCCACTGTTGGCGTGACTGCAATCGATCATGATCCGGCTCGGAATATTCAAACGTTTCAGGTCGGCGTGAATGCTTGCCACGCTATCGCGATCGTAGTTAGGCCCCTGATGGCCACCGCGTAACACCAAATGGGTATCCGGGTTGCCGGGCGTCTGAATAATCGCCGGATGCCCCTGGCTGTCGACCCCAAAGTGGCGATGTGGATGGGCTGCCGAGCGCATGGCATCCACAGCAACGGCTGCGCCACCGTCGGTGCCATTCTTGAAGCCTACCGGCATGCTCAAGCCGCTGGCCATCTCGCGATGGATTTGTGATTCCGTCGTTCGTGCGCCAATGGCAACCCAACCGAGCAGGTCGTCGAAGTATCCTGCCGCCATGGGCTGTAACAGTTCGGTCGCTACGGGCAAGCCGAGGCTGATCATTTCCAGCATCAGTGTGCGGGACATCGTCAGGCCGCCGGCCATGTCGTCACTGCCATCCAGGTGCGGATCGTAAGCCAGGCCTTTCCAGCCGACAGTAGTGCGCGGCTTCTCGACGTACGCACGCATCACCAGCAGCATCTCGTCGCTGACATCTTCAGCCAGTCGGGCGAGTTTGCCCGCATATTCAATGGCGGACTCAGGGTCGTGGATAGAGCAGGGGCCTACGATGACCAACAGGCGCTGGTCTTTACCATTGAGGATCGCGCGAACCGCCTGGCGGTGGGCGGCGACCTGTCGGCTCAAGGCATTGCTCAGGGGCAATTGCTGTTTGAGTTGCAACGAACTGGGCAGGCGCAGCGTCAGCGCTTCGTTGGCAGAATCGAGTGACAGTGGCAGAGCAGAAACGGACGAGTTCATATGTGTTCTTCCTGGGCTGGCGGCGGTTCTTCCCGCTCGCTCGGCCCTACTGGGGTGTTCGACAATTGGCCGGATTGGCTACGTGTGCGTGTTTGCCACCTGTTGGTGACCGATCGGAGGCGGCAGGCTGTCCCGAGCGGAGGCTGGTAAATCGCCAGGCGCTAAAGCTGTCGTAACGGTAATAAGTGGCGTAGTTCATTTCGTGAATCCTCAAAGTGTCTGGTGCGTTGCTGAAAAAGTTTGGGCCTGAAAAAACAAAACCCCCGGTCGGGGAGCCGACCGGGGGTTGAGAAATCTCTGGTAGGCGACCCGTTTTCATGGGCGCCGGTGGGTATCAGGCGCGCCAGTGGCTAAACCAATACCCAAAATAAAAGCTGGCCGAAGCGCAAACGTCTTTCGCCTGGGCAGCCACAACCGAGCGCAGGGCGCTGGCGGTACGAAGCTGTAAGAGGGCGTTGAACATGGTTTGTCTCCGATGAATGCGCCGAGCTTACTAGAGGCCGATACGCCATATCAATCAGAAAATGCTATCGCATCACCCACAAAACGCCTATCGCTTGAGTGCTGCAAGGGTTGTGACACACTCCGCGTTTCGCCTGATGACCAAGGAAGAATGACGAACCATGTCGACACTCACCATTGCTGCCGCCCAGATAACGTCGATAAAGGGGGATCTTGGCGCAAACATTGCCCGTCACAGGCGTTTTATCGAGGCCGCGGCGCAGCAGGGCGTCGAATTGCTGGTGTGCCCTGAATTATCGCTGACCGGCTATGAAGGGGAAAAAGCGGCTGCGTTGGCCATTGACCCGCAAGACTCTGTGCTCGAGCCGTTACGGTATTTGGCCCGAAAGCTCGGCATCACGACTGTCGTCGGTATGCCAATACGGCTGGAAGGGCGTTCGGCGGTATTGATCGGTGCGCTGGTCCTGGGTGCCGATGGCTCGCTTGAGGTGTACAGCAAACAACATCTGCACTCGGGTGAGGAGATTGTCTTCGTTCCCGGCCACGGAGGGCCGGCCTTGAGCATTGGCAAGGATACGGTTGCGCTGGCGGTCTGCGCCGACTTCTCTCATGCCAGTCATGCCGCAGCGGCCGCTGATCGAGGCGCGAATCTTTACGCTGCGGGTGTCTTGATCAGTGAGAAAGGTTATGTAGCAGACACCGCGCTGCTTGCGGGTTATGCCAGGCAACACAAGATGGCTGTGTTGATGGCCAACCACGGCGGCCTCACCGGCGGATGGCAGTCAGCAGGGCGAAGCGCGATCTGGTCCGAGGAGGGTTCGCTGATTGTTTCGGCGCCGGGGGCGGGTGATCTTCTGGTGGTTGCCCGTCGCGATGCAGGTGAATGGCGGGGTCAGGTCGTTGCCATTTCGGAGGCTCAATGACATTCCAGCTCAGGCGTGCGACTTCAGAGAACCTGGCGTTTTCGCGAAATCTCACTTGTCAGAACATGCTGCGCTATTACATTCACCATGACCTGTTGTGGCAGGACGAAGCGTTTGACGTGGCCTGGTCGGGGCGCGAGAACTGGCTGATATTAGTGGCTGATACACCTGCAGGATTTTTCAGCCTCAGCCGGGATGCGCGGGCCCTGTATATTCGCGAATTGCAAATTGCTGAAGCCTTTCAGGGGAGGGGCGCGGGTTCCTGGGCAATTGATCAGGTTATTGGCATGGCCCGTCAAGAAAAGCGTCCGGCTTTGCGCCTGACGGTGTTTGAAAATAATCCAGCGAAAAATTTGTATCAGAGAAAAGGACTGCGAGTACAAGGCGAAGACGAGTGTTTTCTGCGCATGCAGTTGGATATCAGTACACCTGTGCTCTGAAACCCACGGCCGGCAAGCCTTCTATGATGAATTGAAACTTTTTTAATGATGCTTGCCGCTAGGTCTGTCGGACACTTTTTGCTAAGGTGTCCGGCATCCCAATAAGACCATATCGCGAGGTGTCTGCTTGATTAGGGTGCTAGTGGTCGATGACCATGATCTCGTTCGTACAGGCATTACACGAATGCTGGCCGATATTGATGGTCTGCAGGTGGTTGGCCAAGCCGAGTCCGGGGAAGAATCCCTGATCAAGGCCCGAGAGTTGAAGCCCGATGTGGTTCTGATGGACGTCAAGATGCCTGGCATCGGCGGCCTCGAAGCCACGCGCAAACTGCTGCGCAGTCATCCTGACATCAAGGTGGTCGCGGTTACGGTGTGTGAAGAGGATCCTTTTCCTACACGATTGCTGCAGGCCGGCGCTGCGGGTTATCTGACCAAGGGCGCGGGGCTGCCGGAAATGGTGCAGGCCATTCGCCTGGTTTTTGCCGGCCAGCGCTATATCAGCCCGCAAATTGCACAGCAATTGGCGATCAAATCCTTTCAGCCGTCCAATGATTCGCCTTTCGACGCCTTGTCCGAGCGCGAGATTCAGATTGCGTTGATGATTGTTGGCTGTCAGAAAGTACAGATCATTTCCGACAAATTGTGTCTGTCGCCGAAAACCGTGAACACCTATCGCTATCGCATTTTCGAGAAGCTTTCGATCAGCAGCGATGTCGAGTTGACGCTGTTGGCGGTTCGTCACGGCATGGTCGATGCCAGCCTCTGACCATGACTGAAACATTCGATTCCGGCGCCTTTCTGTCGACCGTCAGTGGGCGCCCCGGCGTCTATCGCATGTTCGACAGCGATGCGCGTCTGCTCTACGTAGGCAAGGCCAAGAACCTCAAGAAACGTCTGGCGAGCTACTTTCGCAAAACGGGTCTGGCGCCAAAAACGGCTGCGCTGGTCGGGCGTATTGCTCAGGTCGAAACGACCATCACCGCCAACGAAACTGAAGCGCTGTTGCTTGAGCAGACCCTGATCAAGGAGTGGCGGCCGCCGTACAACATCCTATTGCGCGACGACAAATCCTATCCTTATGTCTTTCTGTCTGACGGACAGTTCCCGCGTCTGAGCATCCATCGCGGGGCGAAAAAGGCCAAGGGCAAGTATTTCGGTCCTTATCCGAGTGCCGGTGCAATACGCGAAAGTCTGAGCTTGCTGCAAAAGACGTTTCTTGTTCGTCAATGTGAAGACAGCTACTACAAGAACCGCACCCGGCCGTGTCTGCAATATCAGATCAAGCGCTGCAAGGCGCCGTGTGTCGGGCTGGTTGAGCCTGATGTCTATGCTCAGGACGTGCGTCACTCGGTAATGTTTCTCGAAGGGCGCAGTCATGCGCTGACCAATGAGCTGTCTGCGGCGATGGAGGAGGCTGCGATCAATCTTGAATTCGAGCGTGCTGCCGAGTTGCGTGATCAGATCGCTTTGCTGCGTCGGGTTCAGGATCAGCAGAGCATGGAAGGCGGTACGGGCGATATCGATGTCATCGCCGCCTTCGTCAACCCGGGCGGCGCTTGCGTGCATTTGATCAGTGTCCGTGGCGGACGCGTGTTAGGCAGCAAGAATTTCTTCCCGCAAGTGGGGATCGAAGAGGACGTTTCTGAAGTGATGGCAGCGTTTCTCGGGCAATACTTCATCAGTAGCCCGGAGCGCGATTTGCCGAGCGAGCTGATCGTGAACGTGGTGCACGACGACTTTCCGACGCTGATCGAGGCGATTCATGGATTGCGTGGCCGCGAATTGGCCATCAGCCACAGGGTGCGTGGCACCCGAGCGCGCTGGCAGCAACTGGCCGTTACCAACGCAGAGCAGGCGTTGGGCGCGCGTCTGGCCAATCGTCAACATACGGCAGCGCGTTTTGAAGCGCTGGCGCAAGTGTTAAACCTCGATGAGCCTCCGCAGCGCCTGGAGTGCTACGACATCAGTCATTCCAGCGGTGAGGCAACGGTCGCCTCCTGTGTGGTCTTTGGCCCGGAAGGCGCGATCAAATCGGATTACCGCCGCTACAACATTGAAGGCGTCACGGCGGGTGACGACTATGCCGCCATGCACCAGGCCTTGACGCGACGCTTCAGCAAACTCAAGGATGGCGAGGGCAAGCTGCCGGACATCTTGTTGGTCGACGGTGGTAAAGGCCAGTTATCGATGGCCCGTGGCGTCCTCAACGAGTTGGCCGTGCCGGACCTGATTTTGCTCGGTGTTGCCAAAGGCGCAACTCGCAAGGCTGGTTTCGAAACGTTGTATCTGAATGATGCCGCGCACGAGTTCACTCTACGCGGCGACTCGCCGGCGCTGCACCTGATTCAGCAGATCCGCGATGAGGCCCACCGTTTCGCAATTACCGGACACCGAGCTCGCCGCGGCAAAACCCGCCGTACGTCAACCCTGGAAGGCGTTGCCGGCGTAGGACCGACCCGGCGTCGCGACTTATTGAAACATTTTGGTGGATTGCAGGAGCTGTCTCGTGCAAGCATCGAAGAGATCGCCAAAGCCCCGGGGATCAGTAAAAAGCTCGCAGAGTCGATTTATGCAAACCTGCATAGCGAGTAGAATGCCCCTTCACCTCGTAGCCAGTTGTGCCGATGAATATCCCTAATCTGATTACCGTTTTACGCGTCCTGCTTATCCCGATCTTTATTTTGCTGTTTTATCTGCCTTACGAATGGAGTTACATGGCCTCCGCCTCGGTGTTTGCCTTCGCGGCAGCGACGGACTGGCTGGATGGTTACCTGGCCCGCCGCCTGGAACAAAGCACTCCGTTCGGAGCGTTCCTGGATCCGGTTGCTGACAAACTCATGGTCGCGGTGGCTCTGGTGCTGTTGGTGCAAGAACATGGCAATCTGTGGCTCACGCTGCCCGCCGCCGTGATCATTGGTCGCGAGATTGTCGTTTCTGCTCTGCGTGAGTGGATGGCCGAACTCGGTGCTCGCGCTCATGTCGCAGTTTCGAACCTGGGCAAATGGAAAACCGCCGCGCAAATGCTCGCGTTGGTGATCCTGCTGGCCAATCCCAAGGACTTCACTTTCTGGGTCATTCTGGGTTACGTCTTGCTGTTGGTGTCCGCAGGCTTGACGCTGTGGTCGATGATTCAATACCTTCGTGCCGCCTGGCCGCACCTGAAGACGGATGTTGAAAAGAAATAAAACTTTTTTGAATCAAGGGGTTGACGAAGCTTCTTAATTCTATAGAATGCGCATCACCAAGCGGGAATAGCTCAGTTGGTAGAGCACGACCTTGCCAAGGTCGGGGTCGCGAGTTCGAGTCTCGTTTCCCGCTCCAATTTGTACGTGTTTGTTGTTCGCTACTGACAGCAAATGCTTTGAGGCCGAGTAGCAAAATGGTTATGCAGTGGATTGCAAATCCACCTACGCCGGTTCGATTCCGACCTCGGCCTCCACTATAAACAAGCTCCGTAGATCCATGATTTACGGAGCTTTTTTATTTGCAATCCGCGGCAAGATTTAGTCTTGAATTTCGTGTTTGCGAACTTGCTTCACCGGGGAGTGATGTATATATTTCCCCCTCTGCTGTACGAGCAGAGATCAGCTACACCGCGCTACCGCCCGAATGGCGAAACTGGTAGACGCATGGGACTTAAAATCCCCCGCTCGTAAGGGCGTGCCGGTTCGATTCCGGCTTCGGGCACCATGAATATCAAAGGCCTGCATGAGATTTCTCATGCAGGCCTTTATCGTTTGCGCTCCGCAATTTGAAGTCTGCTCCGCGCTGTGCCAGTTCGTGATGACTTTCGCTCTGAGCCGTTCCCCGATGTAATCATCCTTCATCGCCATGGCGATATGTCCAAGTGGTAGCTTGCGCTGCTTCCTGCTTCCTGCTTCCTGCTTCCTGCAAAGTTCCGCATCCGAAGTCGCCTCGCAAAAACGAGAGATGACGCCGCTAGGAATATTCCTACAAGTGCACGGAAAACTCCTACATCAGCATCCTCCCCGTGTCTCGATAATTGCCCCAGACGAAACGCCTTGACCCGACGTCGGGCAGGCTCCGTCGATCCGTCTGAAGGCCGAGAGAAGGCTTGCAGACACTTCTCAATTATTTGGATGTGATCATGAAAAAGTTTGCCCTCAAAGGTTTGACTCTCGCTCTGGTTCTCGGTGCAGCCTCGCAGGCGGCAATGGCGGCTGATGGTGAAATCAACACCACGGCACCTGGCTGCAACGTGGCTGGCAAAAAAGCTGTGGTCAAGTTCCTGTCCCTAAGCGGTAACGCTGGCGCGAGCGGGCAATGGCTCGGTCTGGTTCCGGAGGCTGGCGTTGCTACCAACGTTGCCGTGCAGATCAAGGATGCCTCCGGCAAGGACCTGCAACTGGGTCTGGAGTCTTCTCCTTATCTGGATTTGACTCAGCCACTGCGCTTCACCGCCAACTACATCGCTACCGGCGTCGCGACCTCGGGTCCGGCCAATGCCAAAGCTGCGTTTACCGTCGACTACCAGTAGGTTCCGTCGATGCACAGCCAGTGGCGCTGCGCTCTGGCTGTCCTTCCCCTCGCTACGGCCGCGACGGTCGTAGCGACAAGAGGATGACCAAAATGCAAAATTTTGTTTTCCCTTTCAAGACGACTGCGATAGCGAGCCTTTTGTTAAGCAGCATGCTGCTCAGTGGCATCAGCCAGGCCGGTGTGATGCTCGGTGGCACGCGAATCGTCTTTGATGGCAACAAGCGTGATGCCTCCATCAGCGTCAGTAACACGACATCTCAACCTTACGCGGTGCAAACCTGGATCAACACCGAAGCGGACGACAACACCACGCCGACACCGTTTGTAGCGACGCCGCCACTGTTTCGTCTGGACCCTCGCAAAGAGCAAATGGTCAGGGTTCAGAAGGTCCCGGGCGACCTGCCGAAGGATCGCGAATCGGTGTTCTATTTCAATGCCCAGGAAATTCCGGTCGCCGGCAACGCTGACGAAAACACCCTGAAAATTGCTATGCGTACTCGGATCAAGTTGTTCTATCGACCAGCCGACCTCAAGGGTAATCCGCTGGACGCCCTTGACCGTCTGCGCTGGAGCCTCACGCAAGAGCAGGGAAAGCCTGTGCTGGTGGTTGAAAACCCTTCGGCGTTCCATGTCTCGTTTTTCGGTGTGAAAGTCGTTGCGGGTACACATTTCGTCGAAGTCAACGAACCGAAAATGGTCGCCCCTATGAGTAGTCAGCGCTATCCGCTGCCGGGTTTCAGTGGTCGCAGCGGGGAGGTGATGTTCTCTGCGATCAACGATTACGGCGGTTACAGCCCACCTCAGACAGTGACCCTGACCAGCGCCCCATAACGCTCTCGTCCTTTTCCTTGCGAATGTCTCTGCACGCTGCCTCGGCCGCGTGGCGGCAGCGTATTGAGTATTGTCATGCGAACCCATGCCCCGAATCTTGACTGCCTGTCTGTGCCTTTTACTCCGCTGCGGTTGTCCGTCGCCATCCTGGCGGCGTTGGTGCCAGGGTGGGTGCACGCTAACGAGCCGGCGAAATTTGACTCCAGCTTCATGCAGTCATTTGGCGGCACCCATGCTGGTCCGAACCTTGATCTGGACGCTGTCGCCAACAGCGGTAGCATTGGGCCGGGCACCTATCCGGTGGTCGTTCGCTTGAATCAGAGCTTTTTCGACCGACGTGACATCACCTTCGTCAAGGATGAGCAGAGCGCTCAAGTGCGTGTCTGACGGCCGGCTTCTTGACCGAGCTTGGGGTCAAACTGGACGCGTTCCAAACGCCTGGAAAAGCACTGAGCGATTGCATCGATCTGGCTGCGCTGATTGAGGGCGCGTCAGTGAGTTTCGATGCCAACCGCTTGGCGTTGGACATCAGCGTGCCGCAGATCGCCTTGCGCCGCGATGCCGCTGGTTATGTTGCTCCTCAGGAATGGGATCGCGGGATCACTGCCGGTATGCTCAACTATCAGCTCTCGGCTGCGCAGACGCAAAGTGACGCTCGTGGCAACAGCAACCAATACAACCTCTACGGCAACGGTGGTTTTAACCTGGGGGAATGGCGCTTTCGTTCCAGCTCTTCGTTCCGTCAGGATCAGGACGGCGAGCGTGATTGGCAGCGCGGCAACACCTACGCGCAACGTGATCTGACCTGGATCAAGGGCACCTTGACGCAGGGGGAGAGTTTTACGCCCGGTGATGTGTTCGACAGCATCCCGTTTGCACAGGCCTCACTGGCTTACGGCTTGCCGTTCGATCTGACCTTATATGGTGGCCTGTTGGGCGCCGATTTCTATCGCGCCGGGGTAGCGCCGCTTAAGGCGCGATATATCCAGACCGCAGAGGGGGCTACGCCCACACCGGGCAGCGCAAACGGCTATGCAAGTTTTTCGGTTACTTACCGTTAAGCCAAAGGCTATTGGTTGGCCGTGCGGCCAAAACAAAAAAAACGCTCTTCTATATAACCACCGTAAAAAACGGGCTGATATTTATCAGTCCGTTTTTTTATGCCGCTCTAAACGAATGCCTGCCCGGCAAATCCGCGAGGCAATCGCTGGAGTCCTGCTATCGCTGTCAGACGCTCAATCCATTCCGCACGCCAGTTTGCTGCGCCGTGGGAGACTTTTGCTTGGCGTGCAGTGCGTCGAGCCGCATTGCGGTGGTCTTTTCTGGCCTGTTTGTAGGCATCGGTGTTACGGCAACTACGGCACTTCACTCGATTGAGTTCTCGACTCGCAGTGAGATGTTTACCTTTATGACCGCAGGCCAGATGCCCGTCGACGTTGAAGTGGATAACCATGAGCCGTCTCCTTCGTGACATGTACAGTTTATGACAGCCCACAGCCGGTGCCGTTCGGTGACTGCAGCAGACAAAAAAACACCCGCATGCGGGCGGGTGAGAGAGGTATGTACTAAAGGAGTGATTTCACTTTAAGCGTACTGATGTGATGGCGATGTGAAAAGTAAGCGCGAGCGCCGCAGGCCCGTAAATACCGGGCAGGCGACAATCCTGTGAGGCATGTGCCACCGCTGATAAGGCCCGAAACAATGACTGCTGGCGCTATTTGAATCGAGGCAGTGGCCGATCGATTGGCTTGAGCGCCGACAGCGTGTTGCGAATCAGCGGCGCGTCCTTTTCGATATCGTTCAGGCGATCACGGATGCGCAGCGCGGTCGGGTGTCCGCCTTGGTGATCGACCCAGTCGGCGATCTCTTTGCAAGCCGCTGCGAGGCGTGCTTGCCGGGCGTCGAGCAGGGTGAGGAGGGTGGTGATGGACTCTTTTTCGGACATGAAACACCTCCGTTCTATGAAACCGCTGAGCGGCAGCAAAAAGCCCGCGAGTTGCGAGCTTTCTGCCATTGGGGCGCTGCTCCTTCAGCAGGTTTCAGTATAGACCCGCATTTGATCAGCATCAGGCCGAAGACTGTCGGGCCGGTATGGGCGAACTGACTGCATTGAGCCGCTTGCATTCGCGCCATGCGTCCTCCTCGGCGTCGTAGCCATCACCGATGAAGCCGCCTGTGCGCGTATCGCAGATGCGAAACCAGCCCAAGGCTTCGGCTGGATCATGCTGGCTGTCTTCGGCGCGTCGACCGTGAATGATGATCTTGTTGCAGCGCTTCACGACGAAAATGTCTTCCATGGCGTCACCGCAGCTGATTCGTGTCACATCAACTATAGAAGGCCTTGGCTATCGTGCAAAAAATAGACAGTTCAGCTCGTCGGTTGCCAGCGCCAACCTGTGGGCCCCCAGGTCAGCCAATGAGTGGGGTTTAACGCTCGGAGAAACGCTTGGTCGTGGGAAATCGCGACAATTGAGCCGGGAAAGGTCTTTAAGGCTTGTTCGAAGGCTTCTACGCAGGGCAGATCGAGATGGTTGGTTGGCTCATCGAGCAGCAGCAATTGCGCGGGCGTCTGGCGCCACAGTGCCAATGCAAGGGCCGCTTTCAGGCGCTCACCGCCACTGAGTGAGGCACAGGGGCGGGTGACACACTGCGCGTTCAATTGCAGGTGCGCCAGGTAGCTGCGCAAGGTGCCCTCGTCCAAGGGTGTTCGCTGCGCTTTGAGCTGCTCAACAATGCTCATGCGATTATCCAGCTGCGTCAGGTGTTGATCGAGGAAGGCGCTAGGCACGTGGGTGGTGCAGTCACCGAACTCAGGTGTTAACTCACCGGCGAGCATTTTCAGCAGGATGGATTTGCCACACCCGTTTGGACCGCTGACGGCAACGCGCATCGGCCCGTGGAGGCTCAGGTTCAGCCAGGTTGAAGGCGCATCGACCGGCAGCCACGGCAAGCAGGCCTCGACGAGTGTGCAGATCTGGCGAGTACTCGGAACAGCGCTCCCCGGCAAATGGATCAGAATACCGTCGTCGGGCGCAACGTTCGTGTAGGCGTCACGCACTCTGGTATCCAGTTCGGATTTACTTAACAGATGACCGGCCCGTACACGCCCCATGATTTCTCTCGCAGCCGCCTTCGCCGCACTTCGCTCGAAGCTCGCCATGTTGGCAGTTTGCGCATGGCGACGGCTGCAAGCGGCATGACGCTGGATCGTGTCGTGCTCATGCCGCAGCCGAGAACGCTCGCGCTGGCGTTCGTTTCGAGCTTGATCAAGCTGTGCTTGCGCGGCTGCTTGATGCACTCGACGCTGTTCGGAATACGCTGAATAGTTGCCGCTGAAGGTTGTCACACCGACTGGTGTGACTTCGACGATTCGCCGCATCTGCTCGAGTAATTGCCGGTCATGGCTGACGACAATCAAGCCACCGCGCCAGCGTTCGAGTTCACGCATCAGCCATTGCCGGCCCGCGTGGTCGAGATGATTGGTCGGTTCGTCCAGCACCAACAATTGCGCCTGACTCAACAGCGCGCCGATCAGCGCGATTCGGGCTTGCTGGCCACCGCTGAGATTGTCAGTCAGATCGTACGTGCCGATGTTGGGCAGCCCGGCCTCATCAAGTCGCTGACGCAAGCGCTCCGGCAGATCCCACCCTTCGCCGATGAGGTCAAAATCCTCGGCACTGGCGCTGCCCTGCTCGAGTCGCACCAGTGCTGCGAGTGCTCGCGCTGTGCCCGTAGCATCGGCAACAGTCTGACCGGGCATGGAAGTGAAGGTTTGAGGGACGTAGCGCACCGAAACTGAACACGTCACGCTGCCGGCGGTAGGCTCTAGCTGCCCGGTAATCAGCCGCGCGAGCACGCTTTTGCCGACACCGTTGCGCCCGACGACGGCGGTCGGCAGATGATCGAATTGCAAATTCAGTGCGTTAAAAATCATCTCGCCATTGGCGAACTGAAAATTCAGTTGATTCAGGGAGGCGAGTGCAGACGTACGCGAGACGTGAGCCATCGGCACCTCCAAAAAATGTCGTGAAAACTGACAAACACCGAGAACGGCGTGCCGCGCTTACATTTTTAGAAGGCCAGGTTGTTCACGTCTGCGGTCGTCCTGAGAAATGGAAAGGTCGATAGCCTAGATGGCGCTGCCCAGTCGATCAAGTTGCGTGCGTCATATCGCCCATTCGTTCGAGAAACATCGCCAACGCTACTTCCTCGGTTCGCAAGCCCTTGCGCACGCGTGGGCGCGGCAGTTCAGCGAGAGCGCCGAGCATGAATTTTTCCACCACAGCGGGATGGATGTAACACTTGCGGCACACCGCCGGGGTGTTGCCCAACTGTTTGGCGACGCCTTTCACCATCTCCACGACATGCCGTTTCGCTTCGGTTTCTGACTCCCATTGCAGCTCGCGTAACACCGCCAATGCCAAGGCACTGCCTGCCCAGGTGCGGTAGTCCTTGGCGGTGAACTCGGCGCCGGTCAGGGTTTGCAGGTACGCGTTGATGTCGGAGGAACTCACGGTGTGCCGTTCGCCCTGCTCATCCAGATACTGAAACAGGTTTTGCCCGGGAATCTCCAGGCAGCGCTTGATGACGCGTGCCAAGCGTCTGTCCTTGACGGTGATCTGGTGTTCGATGCCGTTCTTGCCGCGAAACTGGAACAGGATCGCGTTGCCGTTGACCTCGACATGGCGACTGCGCAGGGTGGTCAAACCGTAGGAGCGATTGTCCCGGGCGTACTGCGTGTTGCCGACCCGGATCAACGTTGCGTCGAGCAACGTGATCACGGTGGCCATGACCTTGTCGCGGCTGAAGCCGGGAGCGGCCAACAGCGCTTCCAGTTGTTTGCGCAGTTTTGGCAGTGCCAGGCCGAACTCACGCAGCCGCGAGTATTTGTCGGCATCGCGCACTTCACGCCAGCGCGGGTGATAGCGGTATTGCTTACGACCCCGGGCATCACGACCGGTAGCTTGCAAATGGCCGCGCGGGTCAGGGCAGATCCACACATCGGTATAGGCTGGCGGCACGGCGAGGGCGTTGAGGCGCTTGATCTCATCGGGATCGGTGATGCGCTGGCCCGAGGGCTCGAAATAGCTGAACCTGGCGCGCAGTTTTTTGCGGGTGATGCCGGGCTGTGTGTCGTCGACGTAATGAAGGTCGCAGGGCAGAGCGTCGGTCAACTCGGTATCGGGCATGGCAGCTTCCTTGGATGGCGCAGCGGTCGGTAAAACGATTGACCGCGCACTGAAGCCGTCGTGCCAATGATTTACGCGAGTACGGCGACCGCTTTGATCTGCGCCCAGAGCTGCTGGCCCGGATGCACGCCCAATTGATCCCGGGAAAATCGCGTAATGCGCGCCACTAACGCAGTGCCCCCAGCGTCGAGACGGATGAGCACATGGGCGGTGTTGTCTGCGGCCAGCTCGCGGACCACCGTCACCGGCAGCCGATTGAGAATGCTGCTGAACTCGCTGTTTTGCAGGGCCAGGCTGATGTCGCGCGCGTGCACCTTGCAGCGCAGGGCTTGGCCGATGGCCATTGGTGCGTGTGCTACGCGAATGCTCATATCGGTCGCCGGCAGTTGCAGGCTGAGCAACTGATATTGCGCATCGTAGGCGCTGACCAGCCCTTCAATGATCACGCCTGCGTCATCGCCCATCGCCATCGGCAAGTCCAGGCGAGCGAGCGTTTCCCCGATCGGGCCGCTGGCCAATGCCTTGCCGTCGCTGAGCAATACCAAGTGATCGGCCAGGCGCGCAACCTCGTCCTGCGCATGACTGACGTACAGCACCGGAATATCCAGTTCGTCGTGCAGGCGTTGCAGGTAGGGCAGGATTTCGCTTTTGCGTTGGCTGTCGAGCGCGGCGAGTGGTTCGTCCATCAGCAGCAGTTTCGGACTGGTCAGCAGCGCACGGGCGATACCGACGCGCTGGCGTTCGCCGCCCGATAAATGCTGCGGATGACGCCCAAGCAAGTGGCCGATACCCAGCAGTTCGGTGGCTTGTGCCATGTCGACCCGGCGTGCGGATTTGGCGATGCGCTTGAGACCAAATTGCAGATTGGCCTGCACCGACAGGTGTGGAAACAGGCTGGCCTCTTGAAACACATAACCCAGTGCGCGTTTGTGCGGCGCCACGAAAATGCCGTTGTCGCTGTCGTGCCAGACTTCGTCGTTGATGCGGATGAAGCCTTGCTCTGCACGTTCCAGCCCGGCGATGCAGCGCAGGCAGGTGGTTTTACCCGAGCCGGAATGACCGTACAGCGCGGTGACGCCGCGCCCCGGCAAATGCAGGTCGACGTCCAGATTGAAGCCGGGATAAGCGACTTTCAGGCGTGCATCAATCATCGGTCAGCTCCAGCCAGCGCGGGTTTTGCGGCTGGAATAGAGCGCCAGCAACACCAGAAACGAGAACACCAGCATCGCGCCGGCCAGCCAGTGGGCCTGGGCGTATTCCATCGCTTCGACGTGGTCGTAGATTTGCACCGAGACCACGCGAGTCTTGTCGGGGATGTTGCCGCCAATCATCAGCACGACGCCGAATTCACCGACGGTATGTGCGAAGCCGAGGATCGCCGCGGTGATAAAGCCGGGGCGGGCCAGCGGCACAATCACGCTGAAAAAAGTGTCCCACGGATTAGCACGCAAGGTCGCGGCTACTTCCAGCGGGCGAGTGCCAATGGCGCAGAACGCGTTTTGCAACGGTTGCACCACGAACGGCATGGAGTAGATCACCGAACCGATCACCAGCCCCGTGAAACTGAACGTCAGCGTGCCGAGCCCTAGCCATTGGGTGAACTGGCCGACAACACCGTGCGGCCCCATCAGCAATAGCAGATAGAAGCCGATCACGGTCGGCGGCAGCACAAGGGGCAGGGCGACGATTGCTCCGATCGGGCCGCGCAGCCACGAACGGGTGCGCGACAACCACAGGGCAATCGGAGTGCCGACAACCAGCAGGATCGCGGTGGTCAGGGACGCCAGTTTCAGGGTCAGCCAGATCGCCGCGAAGTCGGCACTCGAGAGCGACATTTAGAGCTGATAACCGTACGATTTGATGATCGCGGCGGCTTTCGGGCCTTTGAGGTAGTCAACCAGGGCTTGGGCGGCAGCGTTGTTTTTGCCTTTGTTCAAGATCACTGCGTCCTGTTTGATCGGGTCGTGCATGGTGGCCGGAACAATCCACGCTGAACCGCTGCTGACTTTGCCGTCCTTGTAGATCTGTGACAGCGCAACGAAGCCCAGTTCGGCATTACCCGTGGAGACGAACTGGTAAGCCTGAGTAATGTTCTGGCCTTCAACGATCTTGGCCTGGGTGGCTTCGCCCAGTTTCAACGTTGCCAACACTTGTGTAGCGGCGAGGCCATAGGGTGCCGTTTTGGGGTTGGCGATGGACAGATGCTGGTATTCGTTGTTCTTCAGCACATCGCCTTTGGCGTCGACATATCCTTCTTTGGCCGACCACAGCGCGAGTGTGCCGATGGCATAAGTGAAGCGCGATCCCTTGACGATTTCGCCTTCGTTCTCAAGTTTTTCCGGTGTGGTGTCGTCCGCCGAGAGGAACACTTCGAAGGGAGCGCCGTTCTTGATCTGAGTGTAGAGCTGGCCTGTAGCGCCGTAGGCGGCGACCAGTTTGTGCCCGGTGTCTCTTTCGAAGTCGGCGGCAATGGCCTTGATCGGCGCGGTGAAGTTGGCGGCGACGGCAACCTGGACTTCATCAGCCTGGACTGCGCCGATGGCGAAAACCGCGAGCAAAGAGGCCAGGCAGGCAGGGACTAAACGTGAGGCACGAGTGATCATGTAACAGCTCCGTTGTAGGCGTGTGCAGAGGGTAGCTATTGCGCCGTTGCAATGAGTAGAAACGCTATATAGCGAAATATATAGCGAATTGCCGCCAAACGGAAAGTGCAGGTGAAAAACAGGGTGAGGACTTGCGTTCATCACCCTGATCTTCTTCACCGATGAGCCAGTTTGGTCAACGCCCCTTCGGCGAGTTGCCGAGTCAGTTCGGCACTGCTGACGTCCTGCCCCAGAGTAAAAGCCTGGCCAGCCCAGAGGTTGGCGAACTGCGCCTCATCTTTGGCCCGCAGTGGCATCAGTGCACCACCGGCCAACGGAAAGGCTGGCGCTGTGGGCGACATCGGCCCCAGTTCACGCATGACGCGGTTGAGAATGCCGCGGGCCGGGCGCCCGGTAAAAATGTTGGTGACGGCGGTTTCGCTTTCTTTGGCGGTGCGCAGAGCCCTGTGATGCGCGGCGCTGACGTTAGCTTCCGGGGTAAACAGGTACGCGGTGCCCACCTGAACCGCAGATGCGCCCAGCATAAACGCCGCCGCCACGCCACGAGCGTCGGCGATCCCACCGGCGGCAATCACCGGCACCTTCACCGCGTCGACCACCTGCGGCACCAGGGCGAAGGTGCCGACCTGGGTGTTCAGATCTTCGCTGAGAAACATCCCGCGATGTCCACCGGCCTCGTAGCCCATGGCGATGATCGCGTCACAACCGTTCTGCTCCAGCCAGAGGGCTTCATCGACGGTGGTGGCCGAAGACAGTATTTTCGCCCCGGTGGCTTTCACCCGATCCAGCAAGGATTTTTCCGGCAGGCCAAAGTGGAAGCTCACCACCTCAGGCCGGAACTCCTCCAGCACTTCGCACGCTGCCGCATCGAACGGCGCCCGGTTGGACACCGGTGTTGGCGCATCGAAGTCGACGCCCAGTTCGCGGTAGTACGGCTCCAGCCGGTGCTTCCAGTCGCGCGCGCGTTGCTCATCGACGGCGGGTGGCTGATGACAGAAGAAATTCACGTTGAAAGGTTTGTCGGTGTGCTGGCGAATCGTTTTCAGCGCTTCACGCAATTGCTCAATGCTCAGCATTGCCGCTGGCATCGAGCCAAGGCCACCGGCGTTGCACACGGCGATCACCATGGATGAATTCGTGGCGCCGGCCATCGGGCCTTGGATGATCGGCCATGCAGTGCCGAGCAAATTGATAATGCGGGTATCTGGCCATTGGCTCATGGGCACGGCTCTCCGAACGATGAAACGGGGCAAGGCCGGTTTTTTTAACAGCAAAACCGGACTCAGGGCCACTCTGAAATTCAGAACATCGCGCAGCGCAGTCGCTCAGCGCGGGTGGTGACCGATGCGCGAATTGGCAGAAAGTCGTGTGTGGCAACGCTCCGAGATGTGGTATTTGAAGGCTACGACAACCCTAAATCCATCCATGAGAGGCCATCATGTTCAACGGTATTCTGATCGACAAAGACGACAGCGGTTATCGCGCCAACCTGCAGCAGATCAACGAAGAGCACTTGCCCGAAGGCGATGTGACCGTAAACGTTGCGTACAGCACGCTCAATTTCAAGGACGGGCTGGCGATCACCGGCAACGGCCCGGTGGTGCGCAAGTTCCCGATGGTGCCGGGTATCGATCTGGCAGGCACGGTCGAGTTCAGTTCGCACCCGGACTATAAAGTGGGCGATCAGGTACTGCTCAATGGCTGGGGTGTGGGCGAAGGCCATTGGGGCGGACTGGCGCAGAAAGCGCGACTCAAGGGGGACTGGCTGATTCCGTTGCCCAAAGCCTTTAGCGCCGCGCAAGCCATGGCCATTGGCACGGCAGGTTACACGGCAATGTTGTGCATTATGGCGCTGGAGCGTAACGGCGTGACGCCGCAGCAGGGCGAGGTGCTGGTCACTGGCGCCAATGGTGGCGTTGGCAGTTTTGCTATCGCGTTGCTGAGCAAGCTCGGTTATCAGGTGGTGGCGTCCACGGGGCGGGTGTCTGAGCACGAATATCTGAAACAGTTAGGCGCAAGCGAAATCATCGACCGTGCAACCCTGTCCGAGCCGGGCAAACCACTGGCCAAGGAGCGTTGGGCGGGAGTGATCGACTCGGTCGGCAGCCACACATTGGCGAATGCCTGCGCCAGCACGCGCTCTGAAGGCACGGTCGCTGCGTGCGGTTTGGCCCAGGGCATGGACTTTCCGGCCTCGGTGGCACCGTTCATTTTGCGCGGTGTAACCCTGGCCGGGATCAACAGTGTGACCCAGCCCAAAGTGCGTCGACTGGAAGCATGGGATCGCCTGGCCAAGGATCTGGACTTTGCCTTGCTGCCCTTGATCAGCCATGAAATCGCCTTGAGCGAAGCCATCGATGCGGCGCCGAAACTGCTGGCCGGACAACTTCGCGGGCGGGTTGTGGTTGACGTCAACCGATGACAAAGTAAGCGCCATCGCGGCTCTGTGGGGCCGCATTTCTAATAAAGGGAGTGGCAATTTCGATGGATCTAAAAAAGCAATACGTCGATCAGTTTCTGGTCTCTGGCTTGCGTGTGCGCACCGAAAACGCCGCAGGGACTAGTGCCGAGACCGCGAAAATTGGCCCGATGTGGGGGCAGTTTCAGGGCGGGAATTTGGCGACAGTCATTCCGGGCAAGCCAACCACCTCTCCGGTTTATGGGGTGTATTCGGGTTACGAGTCTGATGCTTCGGGCAAGTTTGATGTCACTGCCGGCGTCGCCGTGGAGCAGCCGGCGAGAGATTTTGAAACCGTCCGGATAGAGGGGGGGGAGTATCTGGTTTTCGAGGGGCAGGGTTCGTTACCTGATGCGGTCATTGCTGCATGGGGGCGGGTCTGGGCTTATTTCGAAGCCAATCCGCAGATCCAGCGTCGATTCGCCACCGATTTCGAGGCCTATACCAGCCCCGAATCAGTATCGATTTACATCGGACTCCGCTAAGGCTGCGTTTCGCGTTCAAGCAATTGTCGTTTGCGTTCGACACCCCAGCGATAGCCTGAAAGATTGCCATCGCTGCGCACCACGCGGTGGCAGGGGATCGCCACTGCCAAGCGGTTGGCGCCGCATGCTTGAGCCACGGCACGCATCGAGGTTGGCGCGCCGATGCGCTGGGCAATGTCGGCGTAACTGGCAGTGCTGCCAAGCGGGATTTCCCGTAGCGCCTGCCACACCCGTTCCTGAAACGCCGTGCCCCGCACATCCAGCGGCAGATCCAGGCCTATAGCCGGAGCCTCGATAAAGCCTACGACTTTGGCGATCAGTTGTTCAAATCCGCAATCCGCGCCAATCAGGTTCGCCTTGCGGAACTGATCCTGTAAATCACACACCAGTTGGTGAGGATC
Organism: Pseudomonas sp. EA_65y_Pfl2_P74; assembly: GCF_963970575.1. NCBI lineage: Bacteria > Pseudomonadati > Pseudomonadota > Gammaproteobacteria > Pseudomonadales > Pseudomonadaceae > Pseudomonas > Pseudomonas sp. EA_65y_Pfl2_P74. The sequence continues at coordinate 4,707 of NZ_CAXAOQ010000027.1, read as the reverse complement.
GTCGCCCAACAGAATCGCGCAGACGCCGCGCTCGCTTTGCGCCACCAGAATCGCGCCGAGCGAGCATTGGCCCACGGCGAAGCGAATGTCGTTGTTCTGCCCGGCGGCGCGGTAGTCGCCGGGTTTCATGCCTAATACCTGATCGGCTGACTCATAGAAGCGACTGTTGGAGTTGAAACCTGCGTCGTACAGCGCATCGGTCACCGAGTCGCCGTCCGCCAAGCGTTGGCGCACTTTGCGCGAGCGGTGAGCAGTCGCGTAACCCTTGGGTGTCAGACCCGTTGCCGCTTTGAAGACGCGATGAAAATGAAACGGGCTCAACCCAGCCGTTTCAGCAAGCACGTTGAGCGATGGCAGCGTTTCGGCGGTTTCAATCTGGCGACAGGCCAATGCCACAGTCGTCGCATGCTGCGCGGCCACGTCGCTTTGATCCTTGCTGGCGCGTTTACTCGGCCGATATCCCGCCGCCTCGGCTTGTTCGGCCGTGGCGAAAAACTCGACATTCTGGGGTTTCGGCAACCGTGCAAGGCTGCTGGGACGGCAGTAGATGCCGGTGGTTTTCACCGCATAGACAAACTCTCCGTCCGCCCGTGGGTCCCGCGCTACGACTGCGGCCCAGCGTGGATCGTTTTCGACGTTGATCGTGCTCGAAAGCGTTTTCATGGTGGTTAATCCATTGACCTGTTTGATTCAGGTTACCCGGCGACGCTGGACGTAACACTCCGGGCCTTGCGGTCAAATTTTGCAGCTTATCCAGCAACACGAAAAGTCAGATTGACCCGTTGTTCACCCAGCCGTGAATGCCGACCCTCTTTGATCGGCAATACACCGTGAAAGCGCAATCGATCAACGCCACCCCAGATCACCATATCACCGTGCAGCAGAGGGATTCGCCGGCTCCTGTCGTTACGGTTGAAACCGCCGAACAGAAACATGGCCGGCAACCCTAGCGACAAAGAAACGATCGGCGCAGCGTAGGCTCTTTCGTCTTTGTCTTGATGCAATGACATCTTGGCGCCGGGGACATATTGGTTGATCAGGCAGGAGTCCGGGTAAAAGTCGGCAAATCCCGCACGCTCGGCGGCGCAGTGCGCAAGGTCGGACAATATCAAGGGCATGTCCGGCCAGGGCTGGCCGCTGAGTGGGTCGACGCTTGAATAGCGATAGCCGCTGCGATCGGTGATCCAGCCCAGGTGCCCGCAACTGCTGGTGCCCACCGACATGCTGAAACCGCCCGGTGTGACCATGTGGCGCAATGGCGCTGCCGCCAGAATCGCGGCCAATACCGGTAACAGTTGATCGACTATGGGCAGGGCAAACCCACGCAGCAACCACGATTGCTCGCCGATCTGCTCGGCGCGGGGTTGCTGCTCAGGTTCGTGATCGGCGAATAGATCAAAATGGCTCGGTTGCATGCGGGTCACAAAGTGTCGTGGACGCTAGCGGTCGAATTCTGGCGAAAGGTTACAGCGCTTTGCTGACGGCGATATCGCTGACTACGTCAGCCTGGTCGTGAATTGCACTCAGCGCTGCCTTGGCTTCTTCTTCTGTACCGTTTTCCAGTTGAGCGAACTCGAAGCGCCGCTCACCGTTGAGTTTGTACTTGATGACGTATTTGGTCGTTTGGGCCACGGTCATGTTTACCTGCCTGAAAGGGTGGGGCAGCTCAGCTGAGTTTGGTGCTGGAGCGGCGGATGATCTTGATCGAGTGAGTCAGCGTCGGCTTGCGGGTAACGCTGATTGGGCGACGGTTGACGGTGTCGATGGTGATGTTCCAGAAACCGGTGCTCGGCGCCGTAATGCGGGCCGGGAAGGTGTCGAAAGCGCCGCCGTGATAGGTGTGGCGACCACCATTTTTAAAGCTGCGAAAGTTGGCGTCGTTCATCAGACGGATGTTGCAGGTTTGCGAGCATTGGATGACGACGATGTCGTCTTCGTTGAGGTGCTCGCGCTGGTGAATAAATTTCATGGGCGCCTCCGGAAGGGCTTTTTCTACAAAATCAAAACGATAGCTTGTTAATGGGCGCAGTTTATCAGCCCGCACGGGTTATTATCTGGCCGTCGGGCGTTGGATTGACAATTTTGAACACATATTCGCGATTGGATGCGGGTTAAATGCAAGAGACCTCGGAGAAAAACGGCATTTGTGCTGTCGGACGGTCTTTAACGGAGGTTTTGTATGAAGTGGGGTGTGGTGTGTCTGCCGTTGGTTTTGGCTGTAGGTGGTTGCGCAAGTGTTTCCGAAATCAATGAAACACTGCCGACCATGAGCGTGATCTCCGGCAAGAAGCCCCATGAGTACGCTCAATGCCTGGCCGAAAAACTGGCCGATAGCCGTGGCGCGCTGCAAGTGCAGGCGCACAAGGATGGGGTTCGAGTCATCGTTCCCGGGAAATTGTCCACGGGCGCGGCGGCCGTGTTTGACATCGAAGATCGCTCCGGCGGCAGCAGCATCAAGCTGCACGAGCGCATGTCCAATGTACCCGTGCGCCCACGTGATGTGCGTAACGCTGCCAACGCGTGTATTTCCGGCTGATAGACTACGGGTCATCAGCATCAATGCCGTCACAGTCATGCTGTGACGGCATTTTCATTTCTGGAGTTGCGATGAAGCGAGAGCAAGTACGAGAGCGCCACGCAGAGGGCCTGATCTCTGCCACCCATGTAATTCAGAACCCGGCGAATTCGGGCGAGTGGATCGTGTTTTTCAAGAAAAGCGCTGGGCGCAGTTATTTCCTGGTGGACGATAACGACGAAGTCGAGTCTTTCAATCGGCTCGACGATCTGATCGAAGTTGTACGCGGACTCGGGATCAAGTTCGCCGAAATCCACATGTAAGGTCTATTTGCAGACCACTACCACGCTGCGGTTTTTGTAGTTGCCGACATCGATACCCAATGTCTTGTCGCTTTCCTTCGAAGCTGGCGTGCCGTCCGTACCGACGATGCGATACCCGGTGCCCGCACAGGAGGCATCGGCCTTTTCATAGCAAGTGGCCCAGGAATTGGCTTCGCCGGAGCACTCGATGGTCAGGCCCTGTTCGCCGTTGTTCAGGTAAGTGGTTTGGGAGGTGGCACAACCGGTCAGGGCCAGTACCGCAATCAGTGGCAAAAAGCTGTTCAGGTTCATATTTGTCGTCTTTAACGAGGGGGACTAGACGCTCTGACAGCGCTGGTATGAAAAGGTTATAGCGATAGGCCACTTGTTTGCAGGCGAGCACAAAAAAGCCCTGCGCAAGGGCAGGGCTCCGGGGGAGGGCGCAGCAGATCAGTCCTGATCTTTGCCACGGCGCTTCGCCGATGCGGGAGTGTCCGTGAACACCGACGCGACATCAGTCGCCAGTTGTTCACTGTCGAAAGGCCCAGCGATGTGTTCGCCATTGGTGGTGGTCAGATTCCACTTGCCGTCTTTCTTGTCGATCACGTACCCGTTGATGATTTTTACCGCGGCCATCTATCTGTCTCGTTCGCTGGTTCAAAGGCGCCATGATACCGGCAAATGCTCGCATTGGGGGGCGATGAGCGTATGGTGATTCGGCTTGTCGGCATCTTTGAGCTACGCTGATCTGGCTACGCAAGATGCCGATGGAACTATCGGCGAGAATATTTCTCTATGATGGCATCGGTTAGCCAGTGCGGGGCATTGTAAGGTGCACGCCGCCTGATTAGACTGCGCCGAAACTCGTACACACAGCCCTTTCAAGGACTTATATGATCAAGAAATGCTTGTTCCCAGCAGCCGGTTACGGTACTCGCTTCCTGCCAGCGACTAAAGCCATGCCTAAAGAAATGCTGCCGGTGGTAAACAAGCCACTGATCCAGTACGGCGTTGAAGAAGCTCTGGACGCTGGCCTGACGGAAATTTCGATCGTTACCGGTCGTGGCAAGCGCGCTCTGGAAGACCACTTCGACATCAGTTACGAGCTGGAAAACCAGATCAAAGGCACCGACAAGGAAAAATACCTGGTCGGCATCCGCAAATTGCTGGACGAGTGCTCGTTCTCCTACACTCGTCAGACCGAAATGAAAGGTCTGGGCCACGCGATCCTCACCGGTCGCCCGCTGATTGGCGACGAACCGTTTGCCGTGGTGCTGGCGGACGACCTGTGTGTCAACCTTGAAGGCGACGGCGTACTGACCCAGATGGTCAAGTTGTACAAGCAGTTCCGCTGCTCGATCGTGGCCATCCAGGAAGTCGATCCGCAAGAAACCAACAAGTACGGCGTGATCTCCGGCGAGATGATTCGCGACGACATCTACCGCGTTCACAGCATGGTCGAGAAGCCAAAGCCGGAAGACGCTCCGTCGAACCTGGCGATCATCGGTCGTTACATCCTGACTCCGGACATCTTCGACCTGATCGAGCAAACCGAGCCAGGCAAGGGTGGCGAAATTCAGATCACCGATGCTTTGATGAAACAAGCCCAGAACGGCTGCGTAATGGCCTACAAGTTCAAAGGCAAGCGTTTCGACTGCGGTGGCGCTGAGGGCTACATCGACGCGACGAACTTCTGCTTTGAAAACTTCTACAAGACTGGCAAGGCTTACTGATAGCGTTTGATCGGTCTGTACGAAAAGCCACCTTCGCAGACTGTGTGAAAACCTAGCAATCTGCGCAGCGCTCAATGAAAATGCTCCGTATCGAAAGATACGGAGCATTTTTCGTTATGGCTTACATCCAAGGAGAGTCTCGCAGCCAGACCAGCCT
>NZ_CAXAOQ010000026.1:0-96077 GCF_963970575.1 Pseudomonas sp. EA_65y_Pfl2_P74 | reverse complement strand
AAGCAGCATCTTAAGTAATGCGGCTCTGCGTTCAGGTGAATAGTACGGCACGACCAGTCTCTTTCCGCCCCCGATATGCTTTTTTTGGAAAAACCGGAGAGGCGACAACTATCCTGACACCGGGGGGTATTGCTCAATGTGCAAGCGCTCCAGTTATGTAGCGTGTTCTTAAGTGTTTCCATGTGCTGGCCCACCATGAACGACGCGACACCCAACGCTCCAGAAGAACCCCCCAAAAAAGGTTCAATCACCTCATGGTGTTCAACCATGAAAGACGCCTCTTCATCCGTCAGATCCTTCAGCGCTTCATTCACTTTCTCTGCCGCCGCCATCATCTGCGCTTCTTCGCGTCGGCACATGTAGTTGCGCGAGTCGCTGAAGATGACCATTTGTCCCGGTTTGACCTGTTCGCCGTGATGGCGGTTTAGGGAGCGGAATTCGCGGCGCAGGGCATCGCTGGGCGTGGTTTCGTAGAGCGCACGCTCGAGCGCTTCGCGGCTCATGGGGTTCTGGACGATGTGAAAGCCCGACTCTGCCGGTTGCGGCAGGGTGTAGGTGTGCTCTTCCACCAGATGCTGGGCGGGTGGTGGTTCGGGTTTGAAGGCGTTCCAGGAGGCGCCGCCGCTATCGGCAACAACGCGTGGTTTCACCACGACCCAGTCGCCGTTGCGAATGGCTTCGACAAGTTTCCGCTGGTTGGCGCCTTGCAGGTAGTTGGATTGATTGAGGCCCATTGCATTGAGCATGTCATCGAAACCCGGCAGTTCATCCGGGCGGTTGAGTGCCTGTCGAAAGGTGTCCATGGCTTGGTGGGTGTCGAGTAGCTGTTGGCCGTGGAGTTCGCGTTGAGGGATGAGTCTGGTCACATCCGTGTCCCGTTCTGCAAAACGGGGGACTTTGGCGAGCGACCTCAAGCTTTGATGCCGGGTGATTCTCTTTTGCGTGTAGGGCGATTCCGATTTTGGCCAAAGCAATTTGCGCGCACCTGCACCCGGCCAGGTTTGGTGAGTGTTCTTATTACCTTAAACAGCAATGTTTAACAGACATGTCCAGACATGGACTCAGGCTACGCAATCTTGCGTCACGGCCTACAGTTTGCCGGGCACACCGCACCGCCCCCCCTGCTCGGTGAACCGACCGTCAATCGCGCGCGGGATAACCTCGATCCACCAGCCTGAACAGGATGAAACAGTGACGGGTCAGAGTTCACGCCACATGTGGATCTTGTCGAAATAGTCTTCACCGACCCGCACGGCCAGCGGCTCGAGGCCGAACTGGATAAAGCCGCAGCGTTGATACAGCTTGAACGCCGCATCGTTGCCGGCGGTGACGGTGAGCTGGATGAGTTTCAGCTCGGGATGGTTTTGGCCTTCGCTCAGCGCGGCTTGCACCAGTTCATAACCCAAGCCGTGCTGGCGAAAATCCGCCGACACGTACATGCCGAATAACGTGGCCTTGTGTCGGGCCTTCTCACGAGGCTCGAACGCCAGACCGACGATGCCCGCCAATACGCCGGCCTCGAACGCACCGAGCACCACATCGAGCTTGCTGGTCAGCCGCGTTTCCCACCAACTCAACGGCATCACTGCCCGTTCGCGCACGCTGGAGGTGAAGGCTTGCGGATGGCGGTCATAGGCCTGGAGCATCAACTCGCGATAGGCCAGGGCATGGCTGGCGTCCAGCCGTTCGATCCACATCTCAAGCCCCTCGCCGTTGTTCAATCATCAGCCGCACGGCCAGACCGCCGAGCACCAGGCCCATGAAATAACGCTGCACCGCCAGCCACGTCGGGTTACGCACGAACCATGATGCAATGCCCGCCGCGAACAGTGCGATCAACAGATTGACGGAAAAACTGACGCTGATCTGGGTCAGGCCAAGAATGATGCTCTGGGTGAACACCGAGCCATGTTCAGGCGTGATGAACTGCGGAAATACCGAGAGGTAGAACACCGCAATTTTCGGATTCAGGGCGCTGGTGAGAAAGCCCATGGTGATCAACTTTCGCGACGAATCCGCCGGCAACGGCTGCGTTTCGAACGGCGAGCGTGCGCCGGGTTTCACCGCTTGCCAGGCCAGCCACAGCAGATACAGCGCGCCAGCCCACTTCAACACCTCATAAGCCATCGGCACCGCGAGAAACACCGCGGTCAAACCGGCGGCCGCTGCAAACATGTGCACAAAAAAACCGGCCACCACGCCCAGCAACGAGGTCACACCGGCCTTGCGTCCCTGGCAGATCGAACGCGAGATCAGGTAGATCATGTTCGGCCCCGGCGTCAGTACCATCAGCAACGCGGCGGCGGCGAAAATCAGCAGGTCTTGAAGCGGGATCATGGCAAAGTCCTTTGCGTGGATGATCAGGCAATGGCGGTGAGCGAGGCTCGATAAAACGGCAGGATCAGGTCGCGTGTCAATGGCGCCAGTTCAACATCGCCGTCGGTGGCCGGGTCGATCCAGACCACCTCTTCGATTTCGGCGGCAGGGGTGACTTCGGTGTCGATGGTCAGTTGAAAGATTTCAGCCTGTACGACAAATCCTGGCTCATTGGCGGCGGGGGCGCAGAACTGGCCGAGGAATGTCGCCTGCGAAGGGTCAATACGCAATCCCAACTCTTCCTCCAGCTCACGGGCCAGTGCATGCAGGGGCCGTTCGTGGGGCTCGATCTTGCCGCCCGGTTGCATGAACGCCGTGGTACCACGCTTGCGTACCAGCAGGGTGCGACCGTCAGCGCCGAGCAGTAGCGCGGCGGCGATGCGAATGATGCGTGGGGAGACAACGGGTGCAGAGGTCATGGGGCAGCCACCGGCCTGAAAAAATCGCAAGGATCCCATGCCTGCCCAATGACGTCACCTTACAGATCGCTAACCCTGAGCCTTGAGTTGCTCGTCGACCTCCTCAGGCACCTTGACGAAAATCTTGTATTTGCCGCCTTCCATGGCTTCGAAAGCAATCAGCTTTTCCACCAACAGGCCGCTGAGGGTTTTGCCGGCATTGAGCAGCAACATGCCGTTATCAGCGTTGAGATTGCGCGCCAGAATCATTCCCGGCGCCAGATCCCGAGTGGTCAGTACCTTGACCGTCGGATCGGCCAGCGTGACATCGCTGAGGAAGGCCGCACACACGTGAATGAAATCTTCGACCAGTTCCGGATCGTACAGGCGTGCGGCGTACTGGCGCAGGTACAGCAACGCTTCGTCGCTGTTCATCTGCCGCTCAAGAATCAGGCCGCGTTGCAACTCGACGAAGTCCACCGCCAGTTTCAGTAACCGCGAGCCGAAGGGAATCGCCTCGCCCTTGAGGCGGTCGGGAAAACCGCTGCCGTCCCATCGCTCCTGGTGATGCAGGATCAGGCGTGCGGCATCTTTCATCGGGTCCAGCGTCATCAGCAAGGACTCGCTCTGCTTCGGATACCCGCGATAACGCTCTTGATCGGTATGACGCAGCAAATCCGAAGGCGTAATCATCATGCCGTCGGTCCAGCTCAGTTTGCCGACATTGTAGAGCGCCGCCGCCATGGTCAGGTCACGGCTGGTGGCTTCGTCCAGGTCATGGTGTTTGCAGTAGCTGCGCACCAGTTCGATGATTTGCCGGTTGGTCTGTTTGGCCGGGGGCAAGCGCAGATTGGCCAGCAACGAGAACACTTCGGTGCCGGTGACATAGCTGCGTTTGAGCTCTTCGTAAGCCAGATCAAGCATGTCGGCGGTCTGTTGCAGCTCGGCGGTGCGCGCCGCGACATGCTTTTCCAGGGTGCTGTTGAGCAGTTTGAGCTGATCGTTTTGCACCCGGGCCAACTGTTCCAGGCGCTGACGTTCTCGCTCGGAATGCTGATGCTCCAGGGACTGACGCAGGATCAGCAGCAACTCTTCGTCATTCCACGGTTTGCTGATGTAACGATGAATCTGCCCGTCATTGATCGCCTTTATGATCGCGGACGGGTCGGCGTAGCCCGTGAGCATGATGCGCACGGTCGCCGGATGACGTTGGCGAACATGAGCCAGCAACGAGGCGCCGTCCATATTGGGCATACGCGCATCGCTCATGACCAGGTCAACCGTCTGCTGTTCGAGCATCTCCAGTGCCTGGGCGCCGCTCGTGGCCAGCAGGACATCGTAGGGTTGACCCCGCAACAGGCGGCGCAAGCTGTTGAGGATCGACTCCTCGTCATCGACCAGCAGTACTGTGGGGCGGTGAGACAGAGTCGGGGCGGATTGCTCTTCCATGGCGTGACCTCAAGCAAAACAGTGGACGAAAACGAAGCGCCAGCCTACCGCCTCGCTTGCCTGCGCCTGACTGAAGGCTAGATGATTTTCTGCAGTGTTCACGCAAATCTTCAGCCCGAGTGCACAGGCAAATTGCCGAGGGCGCGACTATGCTCAACTCGCAGGCGGACTCCATCGGCCTTCGAACAGGCACGTAATGAGGGAAAGGATGCTCCCGATGACAACAGCATGTGACCCCGTGGACCGCGCGGTATGACGGCGCCCCCCGTATACATCAATCGCCGCGTGCTCATCGTCGACGACAGCCCGGCGATTCATGACGATTTCGCCAAGATTCTCTGCCCTGTCATCCCCCAGGACGACGGCCTCGGCGAGACCGAGAGTCTATTGTTCGGCACCCCGACTGCGACACAGACACTGCACTTCGAACTTGACTCGGCATTTCAGGGCCGGGAAGCACTCGATAAACTCGAAGCTGCGCTGGCCGATGAGCGCCCCTATGCCATGGCATTCATTGACATGCGCATGCCACCGGGATGGGACGGGCTGGAAACCATCGAACGGCTGTGGCAAGTCGACCCCAAGTTGCAGGTCGCCCTGTGCACGGCCTATTCCGATTATTCGTGGGAAGACATCGACCGGCGCCTGGCGCTGAACGACCGTTTGCTGATTCTGAAAAAGCCCTTCGACGCAATCGAGATCCGCCAGATGGCCAGCGCCCTTACGGTCAAATGGCAAATGACCGAAGACGCCGCGCTGAAGCTCAACGAGCTGGAACAAGCGGTTGAGGAACGCACCCGGGAATTGTCCGACGCCAATATCATCGTGCAGAACAGCCCGACCATCCTTTATCGGCTGCGCGGCGATCCCTCGTTTGCACTGATGTACATCTCCCACAACATCACTCGCTATGGTCATGTCGCCGCGGATCTGGTGCGCTCGCCGAACTGGGCTCAGGAGCTGATTCACCCGGACGATCAGGCGAACGTCGATGCGGCCATGGCCAGGGTGCTGGATCGGCATGCGTCGGGCGCTTCGATCGAATTTCGCCTGCGCACCGGCCAGGGCACTTGGCGCTGGGTGGAAAACCGCTATATACCAGTGCGCGATCATGACGGGCGGCTGCAGGAAGTCGAAGGCATCATCCTGGACATCACAGAACGTCGTCTGGTCGAGGAGAAATTGGCGTTGATGGCCCGTTCCGACAGCCTGACGGGGCTGGCCAACCGCGCCACATTGATCGAGCGTCTGCACCAGGCGTTTGCGGCCGCGCGTCGTGGCGCCATGCCGTTCGCGGTGTTTTACCTCGACCTGGATCACTTCAAGCGAATCAATGACACCCTCGGGCATCCGGTCGGCGACCTGCTGTTACAGGAAGTCGCCCAGCGCATCAAGGCCTGCGTGCGAGAAAACGATGTGGTGGCGCGCCTGGGCGGCGACGAGTTCGCGATCCTGCAACTGGACGTCAGCGACCCGACCCAATCGGCCGCGATGGCGTCTCATATCCGCGACGCACTGATGGCGCCCTACAACCTGTCCGGTAATGCGCTGCATATTTCGGTCAGTATCGGCATCAGCAGCTACAGCGCGACCAGTCTCGACGCCGACAGCCTGCTGGGGCAAGCCGACATGGCGCTGTACCGCGCCAAGGAAACGGGGCGCAACCAGTATCACTTCCACTCGGAGGAGATCTCTCGGGAAGTCGCCGAACGCATGACCCTCGTCAGCGAGTTGATGGCCGCGCTGGAGGGCGATGAGCTGAGACTGCATTACGCACCGGAGATGGATCTGCACAACGACCGGATTCTGGGCATGGAGGCGAAAATCCTCTGGCAACACCCGCGGCGCGGTCTGCTGCCGGCATCCGCCTTCGTCCCGGCGGCGGAAAGAACCGGCGCGATCATTCCTCTGGGGCGCTGGGTGCTGGATCGCGCCTGCCGCCAGATGCAACTCTGGCGTGAGGAAGGCGTGGCACCGCCGTTGATGGCAATCAAGCTCTCTCTGGCGCAACTCAAGAGTGGCCCCGAACTGATCTACGACGTTCTGCGCACCACCGCACGCTGGCAGCTTGCGCCCTGGGATTTGCGTTTCGATGTCACCGAGGCGACGCTGGCCCAGACCAAGTGGACCCACAACGATGTATTGCCACGCCTGCGTGAACTGGGCGTGACCATCGCCATCGATGATTTCGGCACCGAGTATTCATCGTTCGATTACCTGAAAACCTACCGCGTCAATCATCTCAAGCTTGCTCAGAGCGTCATCGATAGCGCGACTCAAGATGCAGCCGGTGCCAGCGCACTGCGGGCGATCGTCAATTTCGCCCGGGATCTGGACATCGGCATCATTGCCGAAGGCCAGCCGACACCGGGACAGCATCCCGCGCCGCCCACCGCGGCCGCATTACCCAGTGCACAGGGGCTCTATTTCAGTGAGGCGGTCAGCGCCGAGCAGGCAGGCCAACTGCTGAGGGACGGACACAAGGTGGTCCAGTCCCGGGGGGAGGATGAGGAATGAAAACCCCATTCCCGCAATCCAACCGGCGCATCCTGATCATCGATGACACACCGGCGATTCACGACGACTTCCGCAAGATCCTTGCCCCGAAGGCGCCCGAAGAGGCTGACTTGAATCACCTCGAACAGACGCTGTTCGGTACCCGTCAGTCGCCACACCTGAACTTCCAGCTAGACTCCGCCTACCAGGGCCAGGAAGCCTTGGCTCTGGTCCTGCGCGCGCTGGCCGATGGCAACCCTTATGCCCTTGCCTTCATCGACATGCGCATGCCGCCGGGATGGGATGGTCTGGAAACCATCGAGCAACTGTGGCAGGCCGATCCGAACCTGCAAATTGCCTTGTGCACCGCCTATAGCGATTACAGCTGGGAGGCGATGGCCGAGCGGCTGGAGTTCGGCGACCAGTTACTGATTCTCAAAAAGCCGTTCGACAGCCTGGAAATCCGCCAGATGGCCAGTGCCCTGACCTGGAAATGGCAACTGGCCCAGGACGCGGCACTGAAGATGCTCAGCCTTGAGCGAACCATCGAGGCGCGGGTTCACGAACTGCTGAAGGTGTCGCGCCTGCTGCAATACGACACCCTCACCGGTTTACCCAACAGCACCCTGCTCGGTGATCGCCTGAGCCAGGCCCTGGCCGTCTGCCGGCGCCATGACAAGCAACTGGTGGTGATGTTCCTCGGTCTGGACCGGTTCAAGCGCATCAATAATGCGTTGGGCCATCCGGCGGGCGACGAAATGCTCAAGCGTGTCGGACAGCAACTGTTGCTGTGCATACGCGGATCAGACTCGGTCTTTCGCTACGGTTCAGACGAGTTCGTGGTGATCCTCACCGACATCAGCCATCCACAGCAGACCCACGCCATCGCCGAAAAAGTGCTCGCGGCCATTCGCCTGCCGCAGACGATTGCCGGCCATGACGTCAGCGTCACCGCCAGTCTGGGCATCAGCGTCTATCCCGAAGACGGACTGGATGCCATCGAGTTGATCAAGAAGGCCGAAACCGCGATGCGTAACGTCAAGGAAAACGGCCCCAACGACATCGGTTTCTTCATCGACGCGATGAACCAGCGCGCACGCGAACAGCAAAGCATCGAATCGGGCATTCGTCTGGCGCTGAAACGGCAAGAGTTCGTCCTGCACTACCAACCGAAAATCGACCTGCGCAGCGCCAGGGTGGTCGGTGCCGAGGCGCTGGTGCGCTGGCAGAAACCGGGGCACGGCACGGTCTATCCCTCGGACTTCATTCCGGTGGCCGAGGACAGCGGACTGATCGTGCCACTGACCCAATGGGTGCTGGCCGAGGCCTGTCGTCAGACTCGGGCCTGGCAAGTGGCGGGACTGCCGCCGATCCGCATGTCGGTGAACATCTCGCCCATCGATATTCGCCAGCGCGACTTCGTCGAAGGCGTCGAGCACGTGCTCAGGCAGTCGGGGCTGGACGCCGGCTGGCTGGAACTGGAAATCACTGAAGGCGTACTGATGCAAAACGTCGAAGCGACAATGACCGCACTCAATCGCCTGCAGGCACTGGGCACACGACTGTCCATCGACGACTTCGGCACCGGCTATTCAAGCCTGAGCTACCTGCGCCGGTTTCCCATTGATGTGCTGAAGATCGATCAATCGTTCATTCGCGGTCTGAGCCACGACAGCAATGATGCCGCCCTCGTCAGCGCCATCATCAGCCTGGGAAAAAGTCTGGGATTGAACGTCATCGCCGAAGGCATCGAAACCGCAGAACAACTGGCCTTTCTCAAGGCCCACCACTGCGAAGAAGGCCAAGGCTACTACTTCAGCAAAGCCCTGCCTGCCGACGCTTTTGCGCACTTGCTGGCCGCCACGTCCCCACCGCCCTGGACAGTTTGATGCACGCCCCGAAACCGGCCACGAGAGTCAAGGAGACGATTGCCGATGAGCCTTTACCCCCCTTTCATGGCGTTGCTGCTTTGTGGACTCTGTATCGGTGCCCACGCCGAGCCGCTGGACGAACCGCTCATCCCCCTGCCCGCAGCACCGGCGCAGGATGCCCGGCGCGTTGAACTCGGCCGCCGGTTATTCCACGAGCCACGGTTATCGATCAACAACAGCCTGTCCTGCACCAGTTGCCACCAACTGGACAAGAACGGTGCCGACAGCCGAGCCTTGTCACTGGGGTTCGACGGCAAACCGGTGGCCGTCAACACACCGACGGTGTTCAACGCCAGCCTGAACTTTCGCCAGTTCTGGGACGGCCGCGTCGAGACACTGGAGCAGCAGAGCGACGTGGTCATTACCAGCCCCCATGAAATGGGCAACGACTGGAGCACCGTCGTCGAACGCATCGCCAACGACGCCGACTACCGCCGGGACTTCGCCGCCACCTACCCGGACGGTGTGACCAAGGCCAATATCCAGCAAGCACTGTCCACCTATGAACGCACCTTGCTAACCCACAATTCCCGTTTCGATCAATACCTGCTGGGCAACACGGACATCCTGACTCTCGAGGAGAAGTACGGCTACCAGCGCTTCAAGGAATACGGCTGCATTGCCTGCCACCAAGGGGTGAACATCGGCGGCAACATGTTCCAGAAATTCGGCGTGTTCGGCGACTACATTGCCGATCGCGGCAACCCGACAGTGGCCGACCAGGGACGTTTCAATGTCACCGGCGACGAAGCGGATCGTGCCGTGTTCAAAGTGCCGAGCCTGCGCAATGTCGCAATGACCGCGCCGTACTTTCACGACGGCTCGGCGCCCACCCTCGAACGGGCGGTGGACGTGATGTTCCAGTACCAGTTGGGGCGCATGCCGAGCGAAGAAGACAAGCACCTGATCATCCTGTTTCTCAAGACCCTGACCGGCCAATGGGAGGGCAAGCCATGAAGAACATCTCACGCCACACCAGCCTGCAGTTGCTCACGCTGGTCGCGGTGGTGCTGGCCTCGATCCTGCTGTTTCTCTATTTCAAGTCAAGCTCCGAACAAACCATGACGTACACCGAGTCAAGGGACCTGGTCCGGCAGATCAAACAGCAGAACGCTCTGTGGGAAAACGAGATTCTCAAAGCCAGGGTGGCGATCTCCCACAACTACGACCCCCTGGTATCGCCAATGAACGAGATGACCCGGCTCTGGGAGCGCTTCGACTCCCTGGAGTCCGGGCATGGTCGCAACGACTCCGCCCTATGGAACGACGCCCACGAGGGGTTCCTGCACGCGATGCAGGAAAAAACCCGTCTGGTCGAACAGTTCAAGTCGCACAACGCCCTGTTGCGCAACTCTCTGGCCTTTTTGCCAACCGCCGAAGACGACATCCAGGCGCAACTGGCCAATCTGCCTGATTTCGACAAGTTGCAGTTGCAGAACATCACCACCGATACCTACGACCTGCTACTCAGTGCCCTGGAGTTCGCCCAGGTCACCTCCGCCGACAAAGCTGCCGACATCGAGTTAGGGTTGAACAAACTGGCAGTGAATGCACAACGCCTGCCCGCGGAGTTTCAAAGCCCGATCAGGATCATGAGCAATCACATCGCCCTGATTGCGCGCGAGCAACCACGGGTCAATCAGTTGCTCGAAAACATCGAAGCCATTCCAGTGGCCGAACGTCTGGACAACATCACCACCATGCTTGACATGGATCAGCAACGCGTCGAAGTCATCGAAAGGAAATACCACTTCTACCTGCTGCTGTTTTCCGTGCTGTTGATGATGTCACTGATATGGCTGGCCGTTCGCCTGATCCGCAGTTTCGCCGAAATCAATCGGGTCAATAGCGCCTTGCAGACCGCCAACGATGCGCTGGAGCAACGGGTCGAGGAGCGCACCCGCGAGCTCAAGAACGCCCAGAGCGAATTGCTCGACGCCGCGCGCCAGGCCGGTATGGCGGAAATCGCGACCAACGTGCTGCACAACGTCGGCAATGTGCTCAACAGTGTGAACATCTCTTGCGACCTGATCGCACGAAAGCTGCGCGCCAGCAAATCACTGGGATTGGGCAAGGCCATGCAATTGATCAACGAACATCCGCACGACCTTGGCCATTTCCTCAGCGAGGACGCCAAGGGCAAATTGCTGCCCGGTTACCTCAATCAACTGGTCGGCGCGATCTCTCAGGAACAGCAGGAAATGGCCGAAGAATTGAACCAGATTAACAAAAGCGTCGACCACATCAAGGACATCGTCGCCACCCAGCAGTCCTACGCCGGGGCCAACAGCATGACCGAGCCGCTGTTCATCAACGAACTGCTCGAAGACGCCCTGCGCATGAACGCCGGGGCCCTGACCCGGCATCACGTCACGGTGGTCAAGGAGTACGCCGATGTGCCGCAAGTGATGGGCGACAAACACCGCTTGCTACTGATCCTGATCAACCTCATCAGCAATGCCAAATACGCGATGTCGGACCTCAGCAACCGCCCACGCACCATGACTCTGGGGGTCAGAATCGCGGATGAAAACTTCCTCGAAATCAGCGTCCGGGACGATGGCGAGGGCATAGAGCCGCAGAACATGACGCGCATTTTTGCCCATGGTTTCACCACCCGCAAGGAAGGCCACGGGTTTGGCCTGCACAGCTGCGCCCTGGCGGCCATCGAGATGAACGGCCATCTCACCGCCCACAGCGACGGGCCGGGCAAGGGTGCGTTATTCACCCTGCAGATCCCCCTGATCAGCGTAACGGAGAACGCATGAGTGAGCTTTCGAATCGCCGCATTCTACTGATCGACGACATGCCGTCGATTCATGAAGACTTTCGCAAGATCCTCGCTCCGGCGGCACAGTCGGTGGAACTGGACGAAATGGAGGCAGCACTGTTCGGCACCCAGGCCCGAATCGAGCGTCCTCGGTTCGAGCTGGATTCGGCCTATGGCGGCGAGGAAGGTCTGGGCAAACTGGTTCAGGCCATGCAGGAGCAGCGCCCCTATGCGCTGGCTTTCGTCGATATGCGCATGCCCGATGGCTGGGACGGTGCGAAAACCATCGAACACCTGTGGAAAGAGGATCCGCAGTTGCAGGTAGTGGTGTGTACCGCGTACTCGGATTACTCCTGGGACGAACTGCTGGAACGCCTGCACGCTCATGATCGACTGCTGATCCTGAAAAAACCGTTCGACAACATCGAAGTGCAACAGATGGCCAACACACTGCTCACCAAATGGCAGATGACTGAACGGGCCTCCCTGCAAATGCACAATCTGGAACATCTGGTGGATCAGCGCACCGCCCAGTTCAAGCAGGCCAGCGAAGAACTGCAGAGAGAAGTCGACGAGCGCAAGCAATTGGAAGGACAACTGGTGCAATCGGAAAAACTCGCGTCACTGGGGCAACTGGCGGCGGGCGTGGCCCATGAAATCAATAACCCGATCGGCTTCATTTCCTCCAACCTCGGCACACTGGACGGCTACTTCAAACAACTGCTGACCATGCTCGACGCCTACCAGACGCTCGGGCACGCCCCGGACAGCGAATCGGCGTCACGGCTGGAGCAATTGCGCCAGGACGTCGAACTGGATTTTCTGCTCGAAGACATTCCCGTGCTGATCCGCGAATCCAAGGACGGCATCGGCCGGGTCGGGCAGATCGTCAAGGACCTGAAAGATTTTTCCCGGGTCGATTCCAACCAGCAATGGCAGTGGGCCAATCTGCAACAAGGCATCGAGTCGACCCTGAACATCGTCGCCAGCGAACTCAAATACAAGGCCGACGTGATCAAGGAGTATCAGCCGTTGCCGGACATCGAGTGCCTGCCGTCGCAAATCAATCAGGTCATCATGAACCTGGTGGTCAACGCGGCTCAGGCCATGGGGCAGGAACGCGGCATCATCACCCTGCGCACCGGGCAGCAGGCCGACATCGCCTGGGTTGAAGTGGCCGATACCGGATCAGGTATCGCACCGGACACCCTGCAAAAAATCTTCGACCCCTTCTTCACCACCAAACCGGTCGGCCAGGGGACTGGTCTCGGTTTGTCCCTGTCCTACGGCATTGTGAAAAAGCATGGCGGAGACATTTCGGTGAGCAGCGAGTTGGGCGTAGGCACGACCTTTCGCGTCGAACTGCCGATGCGCCAGACACCGTCAGCCGCTTGACCCCTGCGGGAAGGGGTCGAGGCGTGACACTCTCGTCTGACACCATCGCCTGGCACCGCGCCGTCAGGCGTTTGATGCTCAGCGGTTGCTCCAGCAAAGAATTCGCCCGTAAGCTGGAAATCGCCGTATAAACCGTTAATGCCCATAAGAAACACCGGTACAGCAAACCTGGGATCACCTCCCGGGCCGAGCTGTTTTCGATTGTTCTTCAGGCGCAGAACGCCTGATTGCAGCGTTTGCGCGAGCAAGCCCGCAGCCACAGAGAATCTGCGGCGGGCCACACCCATTGAGTCCGAACCAAGGAAACCGTATGAGCCTGTCCCTCCTGAGCCGCTACGCCTTCTTTGCCGTCTGCGTGATATTCACCCTCGCCAGCCTGCCCTTTCTCGAACACGACTGGCTCTGGCCGATCACTGCCGTCACCGGCGTATTGAGCCTGGTCGGCCTGTTCGACTTGATGCAGAGCCCGCACGCGGTACGCCGCAATTACCCGATCCTGGGCAACATTCGATACCTGGTCGAAGGCATCCGCCCGGAAATCCGCCAATACCTGCTCGAGTCCGACAGCGACGCCCTGCCCTTCTCCCGCGCCCAGCGTTCGCTGGTGTACTCACGGGCGAAGAATGAAAGCGCCGACAAACCGTTCGGCACGCTGATCGATGTCTATCAATCGGGCTTCGAATTCATCGGTCATTCGATGCGCCCGGCGCCGTTGAGCGACCCCAGCAGTTTCCGCGTCACCGTCGGCGGCCCGCAGTGCACTCAACCGTACTCGGCGTCGGTGTTCAACATCTCGGCGATGAGCTTCGGTTCACTCAGCGCCAACGCGATTCGCGCGCTCAACCAGGGCGCCAAACTCGGTAACTTCGCCCACGACACCGGCGAAGGCAGCATCAGCCCGTATCACCGCGAAAACGGCGGCGACCTGACCTGGGAACTGGGCAGCGGCTACTTCGGTTGCCGCACCAGCGACGGCCGTTTCGACCCGGAACGCTTCGCCACGCAAGCGCAAAACCCGCAAGTGCGGATGATCGAAATCAAGATGAGCCAAGGCGCCAAACCCGGCCACGGCGGGATTCTGCCGAAACACAAAGTCACCCGGGAAATCGCCGACACCCGCGGCATCATGATGGGCGAAGACTGCGTCTCGCCGTCACGCCACAGTGCGTTTTCCACGCCAATCGAAATGATGCATTTCATCCAGCAACTGCGTGAACTGTCCGGCGGCAAACCGGTGGGCTTCAAGTTCTGCCTCGGCCACCCGTGGGAATTCATGGGCATCGCCAAAGCCATGCTCGAAACCGGCATCCTTCCCGACTTCATCGTCGTCGACGGCAAGGAAGGCGGCACCGGCGCGGCCCCCGTGGAATTCACCGACCACATCGGCGTGCCGATGCGCGAAGGTCTACTGTTCGTGCACAACACCCTGGTCGGCCTGAACCTGCGCGACAAGATCAAACTCGGCGCCAGCGGCAAGATCGTCAGCGCCTTCGACATTGCCAGCGTGCTGGCCATCGGCGCTGACTGGGCCAACTCGGCACGCGGCTTCATGTTCGCCATCGGTTGCATCCAGTCGCAAAGCTGCCACACCAACAAATGCCCGACCGGCGTCGCCACTCAGGACGCCTTGCGCCAACGCGCACTGGTCGTGCCGGACAAGGCCCAGCGCGTGTTCAATTTCCATCGCAACACGTTGAAGGCTTTGGCGGAAATGCTCGCAGCGGCCGGACTGGAACATCCTTCGCAACTGTCGGCCAAGCACCTGGTTCGACGCATGTCGGCGACCGAGATCAAACTGTTCTCGCAACTGCATGTGTTTTTGAAGCCGGGGGAATTGCTCACCGGGGAAGTGAACGGCGAGTTTTACTCGCGGATGTGGCAGATGGCGCGGACAGACAGTTTTGAGCCGATGGAAGTGGTGGCGGCTTAGCGTCCAGACGGAGTGCCATATTCACCCTTTTGGCACTCCGAGCGTCAATTCGGAAGGCGAATTTACCGGCGCTCAGGTGAATTGACGCTTGCACAATATTGGAGAACGGCCGAACTCTTGAATTGAAAGGCAATCAGTCACCGATACGTTCATATCCGACGCTCCCGAAAGAGCACAAACCGGAAAAAGCAGTACCCCAATAAAATGTTGATCAGTGAAAAAGAAGCCACCGTCACCAGGCCGGGAAGATGACAGGCATCGGCAATCACGCCCACGCCGAAACTCACCGCGCCCATTGCGCCGACAAACATCAGGTAAGCGAACACCGAGGTTTCTCTCTCGAACGTGTAAAGCGCGTTCACGTAAAACGTGAACGCAGCGGCCACGCAAAACGCCGCAAAATTGCTCGATGCCTGATCGAGGCCGACCGCGGTGCAGAGCACGAAAAATATTTGCCAGTGGATCAGCGCATCTGCAAAGCCGATCACGCCGATTGCGGTGATTCCTTTCATGTCCGTTCCTTGCTGACTCCGACTTGTCGGGTCTTCAAGCTAGGCCATGGCGCAGGGGCGGTCTACTGTCAGAAATTACAGGTACGAGGGTTATTCCGACCAACGGTCATACGTATTTCATCCGTGCAGCGACCGCGCCGCCCTAATAAAAAAGCCCCGATCTCTCGACCGGGGCTTCGCCGTTTCAACGTCCTTCACTTACGAAGCCGAACGCACCGCGCCTTGCGACACCTGGGTCGGTTGCAGCTTGAACACGTAGAACAACACCGTCAGCACCACCAGGAATGCTGGGCCCACATAGAGCGCCACGCGGGTGTCGGGGAAGTACGCCATCAGGCCGACCACCAGCACCAGGAACGCCAACGCAAAGTACGAACTGACCGGGTACAGCCACATCTTGTATTTGAGGGCGGCACGTTCGCTGGCGCTCAGGCCTTTGCGGAATTTGAGCTGGGCCAGCAGGATCATCACCCAGGTCCAGATTGCGCCGAAAGTGGCAATCGACGTCACCCAGACGAAGACTTTTTCCGGCACCAGATAGTTGAGCAATACACCCAGCAGCAGTGCGCCAATCGACAGCAGCAATGCGCGACGCGGCACGCCGTTACTGGACGTCTTGGCAAAACCGGCCGGGGCCTGCCCATTCTGCGCCAGGCTATAGAGCATGCGCCCGGTGCTGAAGATACCGCCGTTGCACGACGACAATGCCGCCGTGATCACCACGAAGTTGATGATGCCTGCTGCGGTCTTGATGCCCAGACGCTCGAACGTCATCACGAACGGACTGCCCTGAGTGCCGATTTCGTTCCATGGGTAAATCGACAGGATCACGAACAGCGCGCCGACGTAGAACAGCAGAATCCGCCAGAACACCGAGCCGATCGCATCGGGGATGGTCTTCTGCGGGTTCTTCGCTTCGCCTGCGGTCAGGCCGATCATCTCGACGCCGAGGTAGGCGAACATCACCATTTGCAGGGACATCAGCACACCCTGCACACCGTTTGGCATAAAGCCGCCATGGCTCCACAGGTTGGAAATCCCCAGCGCAACGCCGTCGTTGCCGAAACCGAAGGCGATAACGCCGATGCCGCCAATCACCATGGCGATGATGGTGACGATCTTGATCAGGGCGAACCAGAATTCGAACTCACCGAAGGCTTTGACCGCGATCAGGTTGACCGAGCCCATGCTGATCAGCGCTGCGAGGGCCCAGATCCAGCGCGGCACATCGGGGAACCAGATGCCCATGTACACGGCGACGGCAGTGATTTCCGCGACACACGTCACCAACCACAGAAACCAGTAGTTCCAGCCCGTGAGAAAGCCTGCCAACGGGCCGAGGTAGTCTTGCGCGTAGCGGCTGAACGAACCGGCCACCGGGTTATGCACGGCCATTTCGCCAAGGGCGCGCATGATCACCAGGATCGCCAGACCGCCAAGAATGTAGGAGAGCATGATCGCCGGGCCGGCCATTTCAATGGCCTTGGCCGAACCGAGAAACAGACCGACGCCGATACAGGCTCCGAGGGCCATCAGGCGAATATGCCGTTCGCCGAGTTCGCGTTTAAGCGGACCGCCCTGAGCGGTTTCGCCGTGAGGCAGGTGATTGCCAACTGGCATAGGGGTGCAACCTCGTCTTGTTATTGGATATGGCCACCGAGTGTTCAAGCGTCGGCCGATTAGCCTTGGCTCGTTGAAAACCGCGTCTGCTTCGTGGGCAAACGCGTCTTGCAGGACAGCCTGCAAGATCAGCGGGGCGTCAGTATAAAAACCTTGTCGCAGGTCTTTTCACTCTATAAACCACAAGATTCAGTGGGAGTTGTCGCAAGAATGCCAGTAGACCCGGCGGATCAACTGGCAAATGTAGGAAAACTCGCCACTGAAAACGGCGGCGAGTATTGCACAACCTTGGTGCATCGTCTTTTCGTCTGGCGTTTTTATCCAGCTCCGGGAACCTTGGCAAACGCTTTAATGGAGAGTCTGAACCGCGACCAGTTCTTCTGGATCAGGCAATTCAACAGACGAAAGATGCTCGACGCGGTGGCGGCTAATGTAACCGCCATCAATATCGGCGGGATCAAATTCACTGACGTTGAAGTCACGACCACCACGCCTTCTTCCATAGGTGTTTAACGTCGCGGCCAGCGCTCCGCTTTCCAGTACCTTATGCATGCCCTGTCTCATGGCGTCGGGGCTGGCAAACTTCGCAAATCCAGAGTTAGGCTCGTAAAAGAACCACTCTGGTCTACCGTTCCTGACTCTTATACCTGCAAGCATTGCATGATCTTTGGAGGCCAGCCTGAGTGTTTTCGAATCAGGAGAACTTTCCAGTGCATCGATAATTTCGTCGGCGTCCATTTTCGTCTTGGCTGCGCCCATATGAAAAGACTCCTTATTGTTCACCGTATTGTGAAACTCCGTCATGTCGGAGATAAATCTGGTGGATTCAGGCGCCTCTTTCGCCAGGGCAGCTCTGGGAATATTTTTAAGCAGTATGTCTTCGTTTCCGTGATGAATAGCGTAGGCCATGGCATTTGAGAGTCCTGCGCACTCACCTCTGGAGACCATATTGACGTGAGCCAGATACAGCCCCTGCGAAACAGGAACCACCTCGACAGCCAAACCTTTCAAATCCATGGCAAGAAGGTTTGAACTATAACGAGCGTCGCTGAGAATTTTTGTTTTTATTTCTTTTGTCAAAGCCCCTATTTCTTCAGGCTTGAGACCAGGCTCTGATACCAACTCAATCAATTCATCAAATTTCATTCCAGGAGTGTAGCCATCGATTGCGATTACATTCCCTTGCGTATAACCACGTTCAAAAGCTCGAAGATTATTCTTGTTCCGTGCAAATTCGACATTGTTATGAAAATTCAAATAGACACGGGATTTTGCCTCACTGCCCAAGGTTCCACCCCAGCAGAAACGTTGAGGCGTGAAATTGCCCGGCGGACCATAAAGCCTGCGGGTGTCCAGGTTGTACTGGTGCCAATTGTCATTTTTCAATACCCCCACGCCCTCGATACTTTGCTCACCCACTTTGAAGGTGCCCAGCACTGTCGGCCCGTGCGCCTTACTGACTCCGAGCAGCACGTCATACCCGCTCGCAGACGCCCGAAGTCTGTTCAATTGGTGCAGCCCTTTAACGCCCACGAACTTGATCCCCTGACCCAGTAGCTGCACACCTGCCGCTATGCCACTCACCGGATTAAGTTCGCTGATGACAACGGCCCCTATTATTTTCGCTATCCTGAGCGCTTTGCTGATTGCCGAAGCCGTCCTGCCCCCCACTTGTGCCAACTTGGCTGCGGCACCCAGGCCAGCAGTGACGAATCCCAATACGTCGAGGAACAGATCAATGGCTCCGTCTAGATGTTTGCCTTCTACAAAATGGGTAACGGCAGATTTGAAGGGAATCAGGTTGAGCAAAAACTCCACGCGGGATTTCATGGCCGCCCATTCCTTGTCATACGTCGTCTGACCTTCAGCAGCGTTCAGAATCTTCTCGCTGTCGTAATCAAGATGCTCAACGAAGGCATTGGCAATCGTCAGGGTTCTCTCGCTGGAGTAGCTTTTCGGAGGCAAGGCCTGCGTCGCGCTTACTTGCTTGAGCTTCGCAGCGACCGATTTGTCAGCGACATAAAAGGGTTCGGTGGTGTACACGGTGCTCGGAACATTCACGTTGGTTCGTTCTGCCACTTGAGCAGGGTCAGAACCACTTTTTGTGATCGAGTCGGCCCCTAAATCAATGTGATACACGCTTACTTTTTTTTCCGTTCCGCGCTCGACTCTCAATGTCAGTGTCGGACTGGTGTAGGTCAGGCTCCTGCCAAAAAAGCTCGTACTCAGCTTGTAGGTCTTGTGTTGATAGAAATCGATCTTTCCATATTCGAGGTTTTCTCGGTCATCCAGCGACAACTCGGATATCAGGTGTTTTACGGTTAACCGGGCGCCTTCCTTGAGGTTGCTCAGCGTCGTTGCAAACTGCTTCCTGAAAGTCTCCCGCACGCGAAGGTTCAGTTCGTTGATGTCGTGAATGACAGCGTTCAGAAGTTTGTCGCTGGATTTCCATCGATAATTGCCATCCATCATTGCAACGTCCAGCAACGAGTACTTGCCCTGCGGCCCTAGCACATCGCTCGGCACGGGCGCGAGATGACTTAACACTTTTACCGAGCTGTCCCATTCAAGCGCGGCTTTTTCAAACGGAAAGTCTTTGTTAAATTCCTTTTCCAGCCCGGCCAACGCAATGCTTTTGCGACTTTGAAACACGCTCTTCAATAACACCGGCGTATT
Source organism: Pseudomonas sp. EA_65y_Pfl2_P74 (assembly GCF_963970575.1). Lineage (NCBI taxonomy): Bacteria > Pseudomonadati > Pseudomonadota > Gammaproteobacteria > Pseudomonadales > Pseudomonadaceae > Pseudomonas > Pseudomonas sp. EA_65y_Pfl2_P74. The sequence goes on along the minus strand of NZ_CAXAOQ010000026.1, from coordinate 76,524 downwards.
GAGCCGGTCGATCATTTGAGCATTGAACTGTTCTTTTATTTCGCCAAGTTCTACTTCGGTGTAGCGTTCATCGTCTTTCTTTTCCAAGGCGACATGGACAACGCCCCAATCGATCAGAGCAATTGTCTGGGCATACCGGGTAACGGTCGGATCGGTCATGGCAGCATGTTCAGCACAGATCATGACCTGGGCAAAGGTCATATTGGCGAGCTTGCCCGGACATTGAGCTTGGATCGTCGCAGCGGCAACGGCCAGGTTGAACCACGCCGGACCGCCATACTTGACGCCGTCCGGGATGTCTTTGATCAGGAACAGAGGGGCATTCCTTGCCAACAAGGCGTACGCGCCTAACCCGGCCATTTCAGGGCTGCTGATGAGTTCTTTGATCAAGTGTTCACGTAGTTTGTTGAACACCGCCGAAACCGGTTTCCCCCAATGTTGACGACTGGCCAGATCGAACCCCGCGACGCTGTTGCGTTGAGTGTTTTCAATAGACAGCGGGTCAAGATTCAACTGAATGGCGGCCAGTGCGTATTCATTGATGCTGACGTCCGTGGAAATGCCTTTCAAACGGGTTTGTACCGCCAGCCCAAGCGCCTGGCCGCAAGCGCTGGCAATGAGTGTTTCCAGTGCCTTGGCAGGATTGCCTAATGTTTCACTGTCAAGCGGATGGTTCAGGTACAAATGCTCCAGCAGTTGCTGGCCTGGTTTCCATAGTTCATCAAGTCCTTCGATATAAAGCTGAACGGCATTCAGCACTTCGTGCTGCTGATCAGTACTCAATGGAATCGGCCAGGACAAGGCTCCGCCAAAGTCGCCAAGTGCGGACGGCGAGATATCTTCAGCTTCCTGCCTTGCAGACTCAAGTTCATATTCATAACTGTCAGACACCGGAACAGCATCCACGACGACATCATTTGCTTCGATCATACAATCTTCCTTGATAAATAAACGAAGCAAAAGTAAACAACAGGCACCTTTAAATAAAAAACCGAAAACCGTTACTAATCGTATGCATGACCAAACAAAAGAACCATCTACTTACACACTTCAGCTTACTTGAATAACCTTTTAACAATCAGCAACTTCCTCCTGCACTCACGCACCACAAAAAGTCGCAAGCGCCCGCCTGAAGTCCGGCACCTTCATCGAGCCTCTTGGTCCGTGTCGCTGCACAATTTCCCTCCTGTCGCCCACCACCGTCTAAGCTTCAGACAAGTCCGATCAATCTGCGTGAATGGATCAATCGACTATGGGCGCTTTGTGGCAAACCGATTCGAGTAAAGCCGTGGTTCCGACTGACCGTGTGGATGACGAAGCGCCTGTCCCTGAAAAAAACCGCCGCAACCGGCATGGGTGGAAGGCTTTCTGGCTGTTGCTGCTGATTATCCTGATCGTGGTCGGGCTGGCGGCGGCCAGGGAAATGCGCACCTCGCGTTTCCAGGCCCGTGAACTCAGCCGCTACGCAGCCTCACTGACCTACAAGCTTGAACCAGGCCCCAGCGAAGCGATTCGCTACCCCGGCAATGGGCCCTTCGATTTGCGTCTGGGTTACAGCTCGCTCGATGAACTCCTGCCGCGCCTGCTCAAACGCGATTACGTGATCACCGAGCAGACCCGTTTCTCGCCGGCGCTGCTCAGCTATACCGGCAAGGGCATGTTCGTGCCCTATGCGGAAAAGACTCAGGCCGGCCTCTCGATCACCGACTGCCGCGCCGCGCCGCTGTATCAGTACAACTATCCGCAGCAACTGTATTCGAGTTTCGCGGCGATTCCGCCGGCGGTGGTCAACAGCCTGCTGTTCATTGAAAACCGTTTTCTGCTTGACCCCAGGCAACCGATGACCAACCCGGCGGTGGACTGGCCCAGGTTCGGCATGGCCGCGTGGTCGCAAGTGGCGAAGTTGCTGCACTTGCCCGGGCAATCGGCGGGTGGCAGCACGCTGGCGACGCAACTTGAAAAATACCGGCACTCACCCGATGGCCTGACGGTGTCCGGCGCCGAGAAGATTCGCCAGATGATCTCCGCCAGCGTGCGCGCCTATCAGGACGGCCCGCAAACCTTGACCGCGCGGCAGAACATCGTTCGTGACTACCTCAACAGCGTGCCGCTGTCGGCTGTGCCGGGCCACGGTGAAGTGCATGGCATGGCCGAAGGGTTGCGGGTCTGGTACGGCAGCGACTTCAACAAGGCCAACGAACAGTTGAACAGCCCGGCGACCGACCCGAAAACCATGGCTGATAAAGGCCTGGCCTTGCGTGAAATGCTGTCATTGATGATCGCCCAGCGTCGTCCCACCCATTACCTGAACAAGGGCCACGAAGAACTCGCCGATCTCACCGACAGCCATTTGCGCCTGCTCAAGCAGAACGGCGTGATCGACAGCGCACTCGCCGATGCCGCACTGGCCAGCCAGGTCAGCTATCGTGACTGGCAGACCCAGCCGACTCTTCAGCCGATTGAAACCAACAAAGGTATCAACGCTGCTCGTAGCCGCCTGGCCGCGATGCTCAATCGTTCGCTGTACGACCTTGACCGCCTCGACCTCTCGGCCACCAGCACGCTGCAAGGCGACCTGCAAACCCAGGTCACCGCTTACCTGAAAAAACTCGCCGACCCGGCCTACGCCGCTGAAATCGGCCTGCTCGGTGAACGGCTGCTGACGCCTGTCAGCACTGCTCAGGTGCGCTACAGCTTCACCTTGCTCGAACTCACCCCCGACGGCTCGCGAGTGCGGGTGCAGACCGACAGCACCGACCAGCCCTTCGACATCAACGAAGGCAGCAAACTCGAATTGGGCTCGACGGCGAAGATGCGTGTGCTCACCACGTACCTGCAAATCATCGCCGAGTTGCACGACAAGTACGGTGCGCTGAGCGTGCCGGAACTGAAAAAGGTCGACGTCCCCGACCAGGATCGCCTCAGCCAATGGGCCATCGATTACCTGATCCAGAACAAGGACCACGACCTCTCGAAAATGCTCGGTGCAGCGCTGGATCGCAAATACTCGGCCAGCCCCGGCGAGGCGTTTTTCACCGGTGGCGGGTTGCACGTTTTTCATAACTTTCGCAAGGAAGACAACGGCCGCATGCCGACCCTGCGCGACGCCCTGCGCGAGTCGATCAACCTGCCGTTCATTCGTCTGATGCGCGATGTGGTGCGTTACACCACTTACTCCGGTCCCAACAGCAGCGCCGAACTGCTCAAGGACGACCGCGACCCAAGGCGTCAGGAATACCTGGCGAGCTTTGCCGACCGTGAAGGTACAACGTTCTTGCTCAAGTTCTGGAAGAGGTACAGAAACAAAGACACCCAGGCGCGGCTCGAAACCTTCCTCGACAGCATGCGCCCGACCCCGATCCGCATGGCGGCCGTACACCGTTACCTGTTGCCGAACGCGACTCAGGAAGACTTCAACCGCTTCGTGCGCTCGCACCTCAAGGACACCAAGCACACCGTAAAACTCACCGACGATCGCTTGATCCGGCTCTATGACGCTTATGGCCCGGGCCGCTACGACCTCCCGGACCAGGGCTTCATCGCCAAGGTTCACCCGTTGGATCTGTGGCTGATGGGTTACCTGCTGAACAACCCGGACGCGACGTTCAGTCAGATCGTCAAAGCCAGCCACTTCGAACGCCAGGAAGTCTATAGCTGGCTGTTCAAGAGCAAGCACAAGGGCGCGCGCGACAGCCGCATCCGCACCATGCTCGAGATCGAAGCCTTCCTGGAGATTCACCAGCGCTGGAAAAAAGTCGGCTACCCGTTCGATCATCTGGTGCCGTCGCTGGCCACCGCCATCGGCAGTTCAGGCGACCGTCCGGCAGCGCTCGCGGAGTTGATCGGCACCATTCTCAACGATGGCGTGCGCATGCCGACCCTGCGCATCGACAGCCTGCACTTTGCTGCCGACACGCCGTATGAAACGCGGCTGATCAATGACCCGCATGTCGGCAAACGGGTGATGCCGTCGCAAGTTGCCACCGCCATGCGCGAAGCGCTTTCACAGGTGGTCGACGCCGGTACGGCCAAACGTGTTGCCGGCAGTTTCAAACTGGCCGATGGCAGTCCGCTGGCCATGGGCGGCAAAACGGGTACAGGCGATAACCGCATCGAGGCCATCGGTTCGGGCGGACGCATCCTCAGTTCGAAGTCGATCAACCGCACGGCGACCTTCGTGTTCTACATCGGCGATCACCATTTCGGCACCCTCACCGCGTACGTTCCGGGGCCTTCGGCAGAAAACTTCAAATTCACTTCAGCCTTGCCAGTACAGGTACTCAAGGGCATGGCACCGTTCCTCACCCCGTATCTGCAACCGGGCAGCGACTTGCAATGCCACCCTGCACAGAGCACAAACGTTGCGATGATCAATCCGGAACGCCTGAAGACGAGGTAACAAATCGTGTCAGTCGTTTCCGATTCAGCGTGACGTTTTTTCTTCACGGCGGGTGGTACTTATGTATTTTTCGAATTCGAATTTTCGTCGGGTTGATGCCCCGTAGCGCCGTTTGCTTCCTGAACTTTGAACTTTTGTTTTGGCCTTGCGCCGGTAGGCTGATCACTCCTCAAACAATCAAGGATGATTGGCCATGTCTCCCATACCCGAGTCTGTCGAAAACGCAGAAAAAGGTCGGCACTACGAATTCATCAAGTCTGCCGTCAGCGACAGTTTCAAAGGCGCCACCGTCGCACGGGGCCAAGCGTTGGCAGCCGTGCCACTGAAGATCGAACCCTGGTACTTGACGGCGCCAGACACCTGGCTGGAAAAACTCGCTGCCGCCAATCTCAAGGCCTGGGCCTCGCAAAACCCGGTTGACCACCTGCTGGCGAAAACCGATCTGCACGCCTTCGCCGAACCGTTGCTCAAGGCCGCAATCAAACGGCGCCATGGCCTGAATCTCGATGTCAAGAAAACCTACCTGCGCCTGTACATGCCCAAAGACCAGCCCTGGTACACGATCAAGCTCTCGGGTGCAGTGACCAGTCGAACGGTTTCCCTGCTGGAAGCCGCGCTACACAACTTCGCCAAAAGTGAAACGGTTGATCGCGGCTCGGAGTACATCAGCAAACCCGATGAACGCGGTTTGTTCGACGTCTTGCCCATCAGACACAGCATGTCCATCGCCCAGTTTCAGACCCTATGCCGGGATCTGGACATCGGCGCCCGTTATAAAAAGCATTTGCACAGGTATCTGTTGCCCGGCGAGCCGGTGGCAGAAGCCGTTCTGAAAACCAGGGTGATACAAAGCCAGCAAGACGCCCTCGCCGCCGCGGCTTACTTGGCCTTGATCAAGAACGACATCCAGGTCGACACCTGCACAATGCTGTTGAACCTGGCCGAAGACAAACCGCAACTGCTGCTCAATGGCCGCGCCATGTTGTGCTGCGACCTGTCGATTCTCGGCACCCGGCTGACCGGCATTCTGCTGCTCATCCATGCGGTGCGCGACAACCGCGGGATTCGACGCGTGATCGTTTATGTCCCCCATGATCCGGATCATCCGCTCAAGGAGTACGACTCGCTCAAGGCGTTCAAGGAAGAATTGACCCGCCAGTTGCGCGAAGACAAATACATCGAGTCAACCAAGCAAACGTATCGCCAGTTCTTCAGCGATTTCGTCGATCAGCAGCAGCGTGGGCACTTCTTTGCCGAACTGGAGCAACGGCTGTTCATTTATCGGTATCACCCGCGCCAGGATCCGACCGACCAACAACCGCCATGGCGACAGGACCCGGTGGACAACCCGAACCTGCAATTTGATCGTGTGCAGTTGCAAGGCAACTACTGGCGGCACCTCTATCAACAAAAGTTCAACAAGATCCTGAATGATGCCCGGGAGTTAGCCGTCTCCACCGCCGACACCGACAGCAAGGCGCGCTGGGCCTGGTGGGAAAATTTTCAGAAAATGCTCTCGGACATTCTCAACGTCGCGCTGTTGGTCGTCACACCGTTTGTACCGGTGCTGGGCCAGTTGATGCTGGCTTACACCGTTTACCAACTGGCCACCGACGTTATCGAGGGGATTGTCGATCTGGCCCAAGGGCAGTCGCTGGAAGCCGGCGAGCATCTGATCAGTGTGGTGACAGACATCATTCAACTGGCAGCCTTTGCCTCGGGCGCAAAAATCGGCGAGGTCGTTCGCGTCAAGCTGTCATCGCTGGTGGACGAGATGAAACCGGTGAAACTGCCCAATGGCAAACCCAGCCTCTGGCATCCCGACATCAAGCCTTACGAGCGCAACGACATCAGCCTGGCACCCGACGCGAAACCCGACAAGCATGGCCTGCATTTGTACGGCGATGAAAGGATCTTGCTGTTGGAACGTAAACTCTACGCGGTCGAAAAAGCATCGAGCGAACCGACGTCCAAGACCCATCGCATCAAGCACCCGACACGCCCAAACGCTTATAAACCGTTCATCGAACACAACGGTCACGGTGCCTGGGTGCAGGAAATAGAAAACCCGCGCGACTGGGACTTTGCGACGTTGATGCGTCGTGTCGGACACAGCGTGGAAGGCTTTTCGCCGGTGCAACGCGAACAGATCCGTGTGATCAGCGGCACGCACGAAAACCAACTGCGCCAAATGCACATCGATAACACGGCACCGCCGCCGCTGCTAACCGACACCATCAAGCGTTTCAGTGCCTACGACGATGCCCAAGTCGCCAGTGCGAATATCCGCAATGGCCGCCCCATCGACCCGCAGGCCGTCTGGTTCGAACCGCTGCTGACGAGCCAGCCAGGCTGGCCACGCACCAAGGCGCTGAAGGTGTATGAAAGCGCCGACCTGCAGGGTTACGTGCGTACGTACGGCGATGCCAATGCGGCGGATGCCGATACCCTGAGCATCAGCCTTGCGGATCTCACCTGGGGCAAACTGCCGGAACGGTTGGCACGTTTTCTCGACGATAACGAGTTCAAACAACTGCTCGGTCGTGACGTCCCTCTCAGCGATCGGGCAACAGCGGTGCGTAACCTGCTCGCCGATACCGTCGACACGCGTCACAAAGATGTCTCCAACTACCTGTATCAGGTGGGTGAAAAATCAAACAAGGCCGATATCCGCGCCGTACAAAAAACATTCCCGCAACTCCCGTTGCCATTGGCCGAGAAGGTCGTGGCCCTGGCGAACCCGGCCGAGTTGCAACGTATCGCCGACGAAAACCATTTGCCACTGCGCCTCAAGGCGCAAGCGCGGGAGCTGGATTTCGAAGCATCCACCGCCCGCGCCTATAACGGTTTTTTCCGAGAGCAATGGATGCTCCCGGAGACCGAGCGACTGGCGCTCAACACTCTCAAGTTCCACACCGACGCTTTTGCCGATGTGCGTTTAGACGTGCACGACGGCAGCTACGACGGCCCGTTGCGCTGCAGCGTCGGCGCGGATGATGCAACCACCGTCAGACGTCTGGTTCGTGACGAACATGGCCGCTATGAAGTGCTCGACGCCAACAATCGCACGCTGCATGAAGCCGACGACTTCTACGAGTCGATCCTGCATGCCCTGCCTGACGAAAAACTGCAGGCAGCGGGATACCGGCGAGGTCAGGGTCAACGGCTCAAACAGTGGCTGATGGAAACATCCGCCGAGCCGGCCGAGCGCCGCAGCGTGATGGCCGAACCACCGATTCGTCGGGTGGCCAGTGTTGAAACCGAAACGCTGACTGGTCGCTGGCCATGGCCCTGGGCGCAAAACACACCGGAACAGAAAGTCCGAAAGTTGTACCCGAAAATGTCTGAGCATCAGGCGAAGATGTTCATCGAAAAGCTGCGCAAGAATGGCGATCCCGCTGACACGATCAAACACCTGGAAAGCGAACGCGAGCAATTGCGCACAGAGATGCAGAATTGGCGGGAAAGCTACCCGCCCGACGTGGATGGGTCGGGAGAAGCGATCCCCGGAGTATCGACGCAGTACATGCAGGAGGGCGGACGGCATATCGAGGAACGGCTGCTTGAGTGCTTCGAGCGTCAAAACGACTCTTTTGCCGAGCACAGCCCCCCTCAAGAGCAAGGCTATTCGCTGGACCTGTCCAGCTCGCTTTCGCGGCCCAACCTTGATCGTTGGTGGAGCGATCTGCGCAGGCGGCCCGGGATGAAGAAACACCTTGACCAGATCACTTCGCTGAAACTCGATAAAACGCGTTTCTCGACATCGTCCGATGGCGTGCTCGGCAGCTTCCCCAGGCTACGTGAATTGAGCGCGCGTCAGTGTGACCTGACGCAGATCCCCCCCACCATCGGAGAAATGCGTCACCTCCAGAGTCTGGACCTGACCGACAACCGCATCAGGTTGACCGTGCGTTCAAATGAACAGCTCGCCGGCCTGGTTCGCCTGCGATCACTGACCCTGAACGGTAACCCGTTGCGCCAACCACCCGATGTCGGGCGGATGTATCGATTGAATGACCTCAGTCTGGCCAATACCGATATCCAGTCCTGGCCCGAAGGCCTGTTCAAGGTCGGCTCGGTGGACAAGCATCGTCCCCGCGGTTTCATGCTGGATATGCGTCATACGCCGATCAATACCCTGCCCGAAGTCACACCGGGTTCCGATCAGGCCTTTATCCTCAGTCGCGCGCGTTTCAACACGGCCAGGCTTTCCAATGAGGAGCGGGTACGCTATGGCACTTATCGTCAATCCACAGGGCTGGCCTTTGTGCAGACCGATTTTCCGGCGGCCACAAACGAGCTAAGCCACTGGAAATCGTTTCCCGGTGAACCGGACGCGTTTGGTCCCTCCTCGTCTTTGAGCAAGTACCGCGAAGAGTCCTGGCACGATCTGATGGCCGAGCCTGACGCCGAAGATTTTTTTGCCGTCATTGCCCGACAGAGGCGAACCGCCGATTACCAAAACGCGCAATCACGTCAGCAACTGACCCGGCGTGTCTGGGAAATGATCGATGCCGCCGCGCTGGATTCCAACCTGCGTGAAGAACTGTTCAAACAAGCCCGAGAGCCCGATAGCTGCCGCGACGGCGGTGCCTATCTGTTCAACTCCATGGGCATCAAAGTGCTGGTCTCGAAGGCCTATGCCGAGCCGGCCTCGGCCCTTGTGCTTGACCAAAAACTGGCGAGACTGGCCCGCAGCCGCGCACGCCTGAACATCGTCGGCGATATCGCTCGAGAAGAAATCGGCCGTCAAGCGCAACAGCATCTGATCGATCCGTCGAACAATCGCGCGCCGGATGATCTTGAAATCCATATGGCCTATGAAACCGGCTTGGCGGAACGGCTGGAGCTGCCTTGGCAATCAAAAGGCATGCTTTACCAGCAGCGATCAGGCGTTACCCAGGCGAAGATCGACGCGGCCTATGACTCGTTCAAGCTGCGCGAAAGCGGCAACGGACTGGTCGACGGCATGATTGACCCCAACGGGGATGATTTCTGGGAACGCCATTTGCGCAAAACCCATCCGACACAATATGAGCGCAATGATCTGCGGTTCGAGGAAAAACCGGGCCTGCTGGATGAGTTGCGCCTGGCACAGGCGGAGTACGCCAATGCCAACGCCCAGACGCAGATGAACCCGTTGATACGAAAGATGGAAACCCTGGCCGATCAACTGAACATTCCTCACGCGGATATTTTCAGCGGCGAGGCCATGAGTCAGGCGCGGTACGACCGACTGCTGAACAATATCGGTTATTCGCGTAACGAACTGTCCAGACAATTGACCCGCGAAGCGTTGATCAGCATCGGCCATTGACCCTCGCAAGGCGCCAGCCCTGAACCCGGGGCTGGCCAACTGATGCGCACTAACCCACCTCCGAATCCCAGATCACCGTGATATTGCCCCTGTAAATTCGGCCTTGGGCGTTGTCGATCATCCAGTGGGTTTGCTGTTCATCCACTTCGAAATGCAGGGTTCCCGGCTTGCGATCGATATAGAAGCCGGGTTGAAACGGTGCTGTCGCCTCGATCCCCAAGCGCTTGCGCGTGACCGCTTGCCCGGCGCTGTCGGTCAAGCCGTTGGGCAAACTGACACTGACGTCCACCCCGCCTGCGAACCCCTGCCCGTCTGCAATGGCGCAACCCGAGCCCACGCCCAGACTGTGCTCGCATTCAAGCTTCATGGTGAATTTCGACGACGCCGAGATTTGGAATATCTGATCGCGGTAAAGGCGCGAAGGCTTGCGTCCACTGTCCAGCCAGCGTTGCCAGCCGCCTTGCGGTTCCAGTACGACTTTGTCGCCCCCGGGTGGAATATCCACTTTCAGGGTGTGCTGCACGTCCAGCACAAAATCGAGGGTGAGGCTGCTGTCGTCCGGCTCAAACAGTTTGCCCATATCGAAATCCCCTCCAGGTCCCAGGCTGTAAGTCAACGAACCGGTATAACGGCCGGTAGACATGGTTAACGGGTTGGGGGTGCGCAGCTCGTAGGCGAAGTCCAGCTTGTCGAAATACATCGACGGAATGTGGTACGCCGGCACTTTAAAACAGTGGGCCTCTTGCGTGGTTTTCCAGAAAAACCGCCAGCTGTCCTCCTCGTAGGCGCCTTCGCCGCTGTACCAGCAAGGGGCAGGTATTGCTTGTACCCAATTACCCGTGGTCCATAACCTGCTATGGCACTTCAAGTGCATTGCTGCCGCCGGCCAGTCGCACAGCCGGATGGCTCAAAACATACCTGGAGCCCATGCCGGTAATGCGTATTTCCACAGATTGCGTTTCCTGTGTCTGGCTGTTTGTCACGGTCAGCCGCCGCAAATTGGCGGGGGCCTTTACTGCCGCCCAGTCAAAGATGCCTACGTAGCGGGTAGAACTGAAACGTATGGGTAATTCGATGCTGAACATGCCGTTATTTTCACATTGGCCCGGATAGGTGGCGCAATAACCGCTGTTCGGCGTTTTGTTGACGAACGTCATCTTGTCTGGTCTGGAAGAATCCGGTTGAAACAACGCACGGATCTCCTGATTGATCGCCTGCGCCTGAGGTATGCTCAACGCCGCCATCCATATCACCCCACAGAACCTCTTCATGCGTCTCCCCGCCTCTGCTGAACTGTTTTTATTGGTCTGCCTGCGCACCCGGCGCGCGGGCATTGAACAGCAACAACACGTTGCCGCTGTAATCCCCGGCCCGATAGCCACCGGCCGGTTCAACCGGGTCGATCACCAGCGCCACGCGCTTGCCCGCGGCCGCTTCTTCCTGAGAAAGGACCTGCTGCGGCGTCACCTGCGCACTCAATTCAACGCCATTGAAGGTGACCCGCAGACCGATCTCCTCACCCGGTCGGCCATTGGACAGGTAGGGAATAGCCTCCAGGCGCGCTTCAATCGCGCTGTTGTCGTGCCGCACATCGAAATTCTTTTGCAGGCTGCCCAGGGTCGAACTCGGATAATCCCATGCGAGCCGTTGCGGGCGGTGGATCCAGTCCGGCTCTGCAGGAATGATGTAAAACGCCCGACTGGGGATGGTCAGGGACACTTCAAAGGTGCGTATTTCCCGAGCCGCCCAGGCCGTGGAGTCGGCCAGAGCCACCGTGGCCATCAGCGCGGCGGCGGTATATTGCTTGATCATGTCGGTTACCCGTTGCGTCAATGAAAAGCAGGCCTAGCGGCTCACAACTTTCAGGGCTTTCCTGTCGGCGCCCTCGATCAGAAAGAAGCGATACTCACGCCCCTTCTCCTTGTCGAAGGCGAAGCTATTGCCCGCCAGCACATGGTGTTTGGTCGTCGCGCCGCAGTCGGTTTCCTTGGTCAGTGAACAGTTTTTGAACTCGTCGACGATCAACACCGTATTGCCGTCGTTGCGCAATTCGTAGCGACTGTCGGTTTCGTTGATGGCAGTGGCGAACCGCGCATCTTTGGGCCGCACGAAAAAAACCGTACCGAATCCGGTCATCACATTGACCCCGGCCTTGAGGGCTTTTTTGTAGTCTTCGCGCTCTTCGCCGGTGACGGTGAACTCGTCTTCCTTTTCCGGCACCACTGGCACAAAACGCACTCGGAAGTACCGCTCGCGATCACGCTCGCCCATATACAGCAAGCGGGTGCCCTGCATGCCCTGGGCCGGCACGATCAACCGCGCGGGGCTTGCCATCAAGCCATTGCGCGAGGCACCGTCGGCGGCGTTCGCCACAGGAATTTCCTGTGGCTTGCCCTCGGCGTCGTAGACGATTTCCAGCACGTTGATCTTGACGAACGCCGTGGCGTCGCCGCTGTTGAACACGCGTTTGAGGTAGGTGCTTTTATCAGCATCGAGATAGTCGTACACAGTGCCGACATTGATCTGCGGGCCCGCCTGCGCCGTCAGGCAAAACAGGCTGAGCACGCCCAGCAAAAAACCACGGTTCATCGTTTTCAGCTCCATGAAAAATGAAAATCGCCTGCCGGAGGTGCTCACACTTCCGAGTCCCAGATGATGGTGATGTTGCCGGTGAAGGTGTCATTCACACCGGGTCGCAAGACAAAGTCGATGGCGTCCTTGGGCATTGCAAAACGCAAAGAACCGGCCTTGCGCTCAAGGTAGATCTGCGGCTGGAAGGGACCGATCCATGTGTTGTAAAGCAACATGACCCGATTGACGTCTCCGCCTCCGGGACCACTGACCCCGGGGGGCAACGTGAGGAACGTTTCGACTTCGGTGGTATTGGTATTCGGGCTGCGCAGGATGCACCGTGAACCACCGTAGGAGTTGCACAGCATCATGACTTTGAACCGGGACGAGGCAGAGATGTAGAACAGTTGATCGCGGAAAATACTGGATGGCTTGCGCCCGCTGTTGATCCAGCGCGTCCACCCTCCCTCGGGTTCCAGCACCACTTTATCGCCACCCGGTGGCAGATCGACTTTCAGGGTGTGCTGCACGTCCAGCACGAAGTCCAGGGTCAGGCTGGAGTCGTCCGGTTGAAAACCGCCCCCTATATCGAAATCGCCGCCATTGCCCAGGCTGTAGGTCAGTGAGCCGGTATACAGACCCGATGACATGCCCAACGGATTGGGTGTGCGCAGTTCATAAGCGAAGTCGAGGGTATCGAAGTACATGGATGGAATGGTCGCCAGCGACTTCTTGGTGCAGTATCCCTCGACGGGAGTTTTCCAGAAAAACCGGTAGGTGGCAGCAGTGTAAGCGCCGACACCGCTGTACTGGCAGGGCGGGGACGCATGTACCCAACTGCTGCTTTCCCAGAGCAGTTGATGGCCCAGCACTACGTCGCTCACGCCGACCAGTTCGTGGGCCGGCTGGCTCAGGACATAGTTGGAGCCGACACCGATGATACGCACTTCAACGATTTCCGTTTCCATCGTCTCGCTATTGGTCACCGTCAATGGGCGCCAGTTGGCAGGCGCCTTTATTCCAATCCCCCAATTCGGTGGGAGGGTGAAAGGGGCATTGAACCGGACCGGTAACCGAATGCTGAACATCGAGTTTTCCTCACATTGATCCGGGTAGTCGGCGCAGTACCCACTGTTGGCGGTCTTGTTGAGGAACACGTTCTTGCGCGGCTGCGACGGGTCAGGCTGGAACAACGCCCGAATCTCCTGACTGGCCGCCTCGACCACCGGCAGGGCCAGCGCCACGCACAACCCCAAGAGGCATGTGGATTTTCTCATTGGGATCAACCCGCTTTCTGTTCGGTGGAGTTCACATCGGCCAGGGTGTCCGGTGTGCAGCGCAAATCGCCGATCATCAGCACATTGTTTTCGCGGCGATGCTGGTTTTCTTCCAGCCGGAACTGGCAGAGCAATTGGTTATCACGACGCACTTGCAGCGTCGGCGAGCCGGCGTTCATTTCCATCGAGAAAAACCCGTCCACCTCCGTCACCCCGCGACTGGCGTGGTTGATCACATGGTGACCCTTGAGCGGCCGCCCTTGCCCGTCGACCAGACGGCCGAGCACGGTCAGGGTTTTCATCACGCGGATCTTGCTGTAACCCACCCCACCCTTGTTCAGGTGATAACGGGTGCGCGCCGGCTCGATGGTGGCTGCCGGGACGTGATTGCCTTCGAAATCGAAACCCACAGAGCTGTTTTGATAGGCCGTGATCGGAATGAAGTTGCGCCCCGGTTTCAATACCGCGCTGCCGCCGACGTAATCGTCGGCGCGCAAGATGACGTCATCGATGTCCGACTCAACATCGACGATCATCCCCGCCCCGCGCATTTCGCTCTGGCTGGTCATGAGCATCTGCTGGCCGCCGACCACCAGCGTGCTATCGACGTTGAGGCCACCGGTAAAATTACCGCTATAGGACGAACGCTGAATGAAACCGTCGCCGCTGACCGCGTCGGTACGAAAGTTCGCCAGGCTGGACATCCCTACGCCATAGGTGTCGGTCAATGCCGTCACCGACACGCTTTGCAGCACATGGTCTTTCAGGTCCTTTCGCCAACCGATCGAGCCATTGTTGTCGCGGCTGCCGTCACGGGCCGTGCGCGAACCGATGCTGCCGGTAATCTGCTGACCGGGGGCACCGAGCGCCAGATTGACACTCAGATCGACCCCGCGATTGCGCGCATCGCCGCTGCTGTAACTGCCCGGGCGATCAAACAGCGACAAGCGCCAACTGGCGTCGCTGCCAAACAGTTCGGTGCGTTGCGTCCAGCCCATATCCAGTCCGATGCCCTCAACGTTCCCCTCACTGTGGGAGACCCTGGCGTTGAGCGAACTCTTGCTGCTGACCCGATGGTTGACTGCCAGTGACGAGTTGCTGGTCTGGCCGATAAACACGTTGCGTGGGCGAACCCGCGTGCCGTCCGGCAGCGTGTCGTAGGTGTTGGTGGTGTCGAGCCAACTGCGGCTGTGGCTGGCCACCACACTGCCGGCCCCGTAGCTGTAAAGACTTTGCAGATCCAGGCCCGTGCCGTAGTCCTCGGTCTTGTAAACGTTGGCGTACACGCTGATGTGATTGGCCAGCGTCCAGTCGATGGACGTGCCGTACTGCAGTTTTTCGCGGATCTGGCGCGCCGACAGCCCGAGAATCACCCGCGGGTGCATCAGGTAGTTGACCGCCGCGCCAGCCGTGGGGCTGCCGCTGGACTGGGTGTCCCAGTTGCTCAGCAGCTTGCTTTCCTCACCGGCAAACACGTTATAGCGCCAGCGCTCATCGAGGTTGCGCCAGTTGTTGGGCTTGTACACCAGCTCCTGAGTGGTGGAGGTGATCTGGCCGTCTTCGATCAGCCGCACTTCCACTTCATAGATGCCGCCGGGCAAGGGCCGGGTGTCGAGTGTTTGCAAACCGGCGGGCACCGATTGCGTGTTGATCAGCAAGCCATCGCGATAGATCTCCACCGAACCCTGGCGGTTGGCGGTGACATAGATCGGATAGACGCTGGGCATCGGGCTGTTGATCGCCAGACTGTCGGAGCTGCCGTACATCACGCCGACGGCCGTGTCTGGGCTGTTGCCGAACGTACGCGGCTGGCGGGTCAACCCTTCGGAATTGGGGGTGAAATAGCCCAGTCGAAAAAAACTGCCTTGCAATTCGCGCTGGGTGTGGAATTCGTGTAGAGCGTGGTAAAGCTTGTCGTCCGGCCCGCCGAGGCGCGCCAGTTGCAGGTTCAGCGTCTGGCTCCAGTTGCCCAGACTGCTGCTGGCCTCAAGACCGAAACGTCCGCCCAGATCCTGACCCTGACCGCCATTGAGGTTGAGCTGATTGCGCACCATCAAACCGTTACTGCCGTCTTTGGGCTGTTCGTAATAACGCTTGGCTTCAACGTCGCGCTCGGCATTTTCGGTGAGGATCGAGACCAACGAATTTTCCAGGTTGTAATGCACGGCCAGCACCTGATCCGGACAGGAACCGACGCAGTTGCCCAGAGGCACGCCGGGCTTGAGAAAACTCGCCCATTTTTCCCGCTCGGCAGGGCCGAAACGGTTCTCGCTGGTGTCGGTGAATTCAAGCAAGGTAATGCGGTCGTCGCGGGACAACACCACCATGGCTTCGCCCAACGGCTGGCGATCGAGTTCAACCCGAACAGCCAGAGGCACATCAAAGAAATGCTCCTCGAAATCCGCCGGCAGGCCTTTGGCCTGGGCCAACAGACTTCGCGGCGTCGTGCCGGCGGAATTGGAAGCCACGGCTACGCTGGCACAAAACAACAGCGCAAGCGCAGCCGCGATGGGTGTCATCGGGAACATGAACTCTTACTCTGATTACGAATGATGAAGTCCGACGGGACAACCCCAGTGGCTTGCCCCGTCGGTCAGCACTGTGGAGAACTCAGCGCCGGTTGCCGGATCGCTCGATCAAGGCGTACCGACCGGTGGCACGGCATCAAAGGTCATTGCCACAACACCGGTGTAGTCGCCAGGGTTGAAAGCTGTACCGATGGCACTGATTTTGATCGGCGCACGATAGTTCACGTCCGACTCTGCCTCACCGACAACTTCCTGAGGGGTGGTGGTCAGGGTCTTGTTATTGACTTCGACTTTAAGCGCGATCTCATTGGAGCCCGAGATCAGTTTTGGCACGCTGTCTACACTCGCGTGAACCGAACCGTTGTTGTTGCGCACATCGAAGAAACCGTTGACTTCGCCCATCTTGCCGGTAGTTGGCTGATAGCTCATGTCCTGATCCTTGTTGACCAGATCAGGATTGGTCGGCACGACATAGAAGCCGTTGGTCGGCACGTGAGCGACGATGCTGATGGAGTGAGCAGCTTCACCGGCGGCGAACGCTCCCGATGAACCGAGTGCCAGAAGAGCCAAAGGAGCGGCGATTGCGATTTTCTTGAACATCGTTCAGTACCTTGTTTTCTTTATTGAGAAGGAGTGGATTGAAAGTTCAAATCAAACGTCACGGGAGTTGAGCCAGATCAACTTGAACTTTCAATGCCGGGGCATCATCGACTGTTCCCTCTGCAAAGTAAGCAAGTAACTTCCTATAAGTTCGTAGTTCAACAACCCCATGCCCCGCCAGAAAAAAGAACAAAAAAACGATATTCAAAACAGTGACTGTAAGTTACGACCTACACACAGATAACGTTAAAAAACCATACAGCAATATCGCCCAGATATAGCGGGGCTCAGTTAGAACTTTAGAATAGTTACTCGATTAAATAGAGTCTTAACTTTAACTTCAAAGTTATTGATCGCCGGGCAAGCATCAACATTCGACCTGTTGCATTCCCGGATGAGAGCCGCTCGTCAGACACACCTGTCACCTTGGGAAAAACGCCTTGCACGATCATTAAGATATATCTTAAGTTGTATCTAAACATGACGAGAGAAGACAGCAATGAGAGACCCTCATTCCCACCACGGCGACGGCCGCGACGGTTTCGAGAAGCGCCCCGGTCGTGAGCGCGGCGGCCGTGGCCCACGGGTGTTCGCCCCCGGCGATCTGAAATTGCTGCTGCTGGCGCTGATCGCCGAACAGCCGTGCCACGGCTACGACCTGATTCGCCAGATCGAGGGCATGTTCGACGGCGCCTACAGCCCGAGCCCCGGTGTGATCTATCCGACCCTGACCTTTCTGGAAGAAAGCGACCTGATTGCGGGAGACGCCGAAGCCGGAAAAAAACGTTACAGCGTGACCGACGCCGGTCGTTTGTCTTTAAGTGAGCAAGCCGTTGCACTCGATGGCGTGCGCATGCGCATCGACGTCAGCAAGCGCTCGTTGCGCGGGCATGACCGCCCGCCGGAAATCCACGAGGCGGTGCACAACTTGCGCCACGCCCTGCAACTGCACCACGGACGCTGGAGCCCGGAAGAAATCCTGCGCGTGCGCGACCTGCTCAACGACACCGCCAAAGCCATCGTCGACGGCCCTGCCGTTCAACTTGCCCCGGAGAAAGCCGAATGACCGCAGTCGATACGCAAACCATTCACCGCGTGATGCACGAAATTAAACGTCGCAAATTGCAAGTGCTACGGGTGGTCAACCTGACCCCGCGCATGCGCCGCATCACCCTGGGCGGGCCGGAACTGGCCGGGTTTATCAGCCTGGGCACGGACGACCACGTCAAACTGTTGTTCCCCCAGACCGCCGAACAAGCAGCGGCGCTGGAAACCCTGGAACTCGGCGCCGGCAAGGACAACGGCCCGATGCCCGAGATGCGCGACTACACCCCGCGCCGCTATGACCCCGACACACTGGAACTGGACATCGACTTCGTCCTGCACGGCGACGGCCCTGCCTCGACCTGGGCCGAACAGGCTGTACCCGGGCAGTACCTGCACATCGGCGGGCCGCGCGGTTCGATGATCGTGCCGGACATCTTCGACAGCTACCTGCTGATCGGCGACGAAACCGCCCTGCCCGCCATCGCCCGCCGCCTAGAAGGCCTGGCAGCCAATCGCAAGGCGCTGGTGGTGATCGAAGTGGAAAACGGCAGTGAGCAACAAGTGCTGGAAAGCCCCGCGCAGGTCAATGTGATCTGGGTACTGCGTGAGGGCGGCAAGGACAACCTGATAACCACCGTCCAGCAATTGCAGGTGCCCAAGGGCAATCTGTATGCGTGGGTAGCGACGCAGAACAAGGTCTCAAGGCAGATCCGCCGGGTGCTGCTTGATGAGCACGGGCTGGACGAGAAGCTGGTGAAAGCCGTCGGCTACTGGCGCGCCGAGGGTTCTGAAGAAGAGTGACATCGCCCTGTGTGGGGCTTGCCCGCTAAGGCGCAGCGTCAGTCAATAACAGTGACTGATTCACCGCGATCGCGAGCAGGCTCGCACCTACCGTGCTCGCCAGCGGTCGATGCCGATCACCGCCAACCCAGTCACCACAAACCCCACCAAAATCCCCCCGGCATTGAGGAACACCTGTGGATAACCCAACACCGCGACATCAATGAACGGGTACGCATACGCGCCCAGCAAATGCCCGCGCAGCAAGGCGTAAATGAAATACACCAGCGGGTAAATCAGCCACAACGGCAGATGCCACAAACGCAACGTGCCCTTCGGCACGCAAAACCACCAATAGCCCAGAAACACCAGCGGCATGACGTCGTGGAGCAATTCGTCAGCGATCAATTGCCAACCTTCGGGGTGCCATAAATGCCGCAGCAACAGGCTGTAGGCAAGGCCAACCACGGCGATGCTCACTGCCACTGCGCTACTCACCCAGGGTTGCAGAAACCAGCGACGCGCGGCGCCGTCACGCGGCGTGACGGCACAGGTCAGCACCGTCGCCACCAGCGTGTTGGTCAGCACCGTGAAATAGCTGAAGAAACTCACCAGCCCACCCAGCAAACCGGCATCGACGCTCAAACGGGCGAAGAAAATCAGATAGAGCTGAAGGCCCAACCCCGTCCAGCCGAGGATGGCAGCGAAAATGATCAGACGTCGCTGCAACGAGGCGTTCATCTCAGAGCGGTCGCTTGGTACGCGCAAGCTTGACGTACAGGCGCTCGACCTTCTCTCGGGCCCACGGTGTTTTACGCAAAAACGTCAGGCTCGACTTGATGCTCGGATCGCTCTTGAAACAACGAATGTCGATGCGTTCGGCCAGCCCCGACCATTCGTAGTGGGCCACCAGCGCCGTGAGGATGTGTTCGAGGGTCACGCCGTGCAGCGGATCGGGGGAGTGTTCGTTCATGCCAGGCCTTTGGACGAAGTGAATATGCAGAAGCCGCGCACCTTAGCCGAGGGGGTGTTCGGGTGGAAGGGCTTGCTTCAAATGTAGGCCAACCCGAGAAGATCGCAGCCTGTGACCTGACTCGCCATGCGCCCGTTTGACGCACTGTTACCGAATCGGAAACGATCCATGTCAACAAAACCCCTTTGTCTTTTTGTTACAGATCATTATCCTGCCGCCCTTCCGCTGAATCGCTTCACTGCCTGCGTCAAATCGTAGCGCTCAGCTCATCCCCCAAAAAAGATCAAGAAAGACCCCTTTATGCCCGATTTTCCGTTTTTCCGAGACAGCGCTATCTCATCCCTGCGCCTGATCGGCGGCTGCACGGCCCTTGGCCTCGCCACCTGCGCCCAAGCGGCTCCCGCGTTCGACAGTGAATCACCTTACATGCTCGGTGACTGGAACGGCACGCGCACAGAACTCTCGGAAAAAGGCTACGACTTCAAGCTCGATTACACCGGTGAAATGGGCAGCAACCTGCACGGCGGCTACGACCACGACCGTACCGCGCGCTACAGCGATCAGTTCGGCTTGGGCACGCACCTGGACCTGCAAAAAATCCTCGGCTGGGACGACGCCGAGTTTCAACTGACCATTACCAAACGCAACGGCAACAACATCAGCAACGACCGCATCAACGATCCACGTGTCGGTGGCTTCACCTCGGCTCAGGAAGTCTGGGGCCGTGGCCAGACCACGCGCCTGACGCAGATGTGGTATCAGCAGAAATTCTTCGATCAGAAACTCGACATCAAGATCGGTCGTTTCGGCGAAGGCGAAGACTTCAACAGCTTCCCGTGCGACTTCCAGAACCTGGCGTTCTGCGGCTCGCAGGTCGGCAACTGGGTCGGCGGCATCTGGTACAACTGGCCGGTCAGCCAGTGGGCCTTGCGCGTCAAATATCACCTGACGCCGGAGCTGTACGCACAGGTCGGCGCCTACGAGCAGAACCCGTCGAACCTCGACCGCGGCAACGGCTTCAAACTCAGCGGCAGCGGCACCCAAGGCGCGATCCTGCCGATTGAACTGGTGTGGACGCCGAAACTCAACGGCCTGCCGGGCGAATACCGCGCCGGTTACTACTACAGCAACGCCAACGCCACCGACGTCTACAAAGACAACCATGGCCAACCGGCGGCCCTCAGCGGCCAAGCCTACCGCAGCGCGTCGAGCAAACACGGCGTGTGGCTGGGTGTTCAACAGCAAATCACCAGCATGGCCAGCGATATCAGCCGCGGCTTGAGCGTGTTCGCCAACGGCACGATGCACGACAAGAAAACCAACGCCATCGACAACTACGTGCAGGCCGGCCTCACCTACAAAGGCCCGTTCGATGCGCGCGCCAAGGATGACATCGGTTTCGCCCTCGCCCGCGTACACGTCAACCCGGCCTTGCGTAAAAACGCCGAAGCAAGCAACCGCGCCAACGCCGTCTACGACTACGACGACCCGTCGTTCCTGCCGCCGCAGGACACCGAATACAGCGCCGAACTGTATTACGGCGTGCACGTAACGAACTGGCTGACCGTACGCCCGAACCTGCAATACATCCGCCACCCGGGTGGCGTGGACAAGGTCGATGACGCCCTGATCGGCGGAATCAAGATCCAATCCTCGTTCTAACCGACACCGCTGTACCCCTGTGGGAGGGGTTTTGCTCCCACAGAAAAAAAATAGTTAGCCAGACAAGTTTTTATCTGAACCATGCCCACGTCCAATCGTCATCTAAAGTGACTACAGCGCGGGACTACATAAACGTCACGGAGATTCACACTATGAGCACCGAAAGTGCTTCGAGTCGAGGCCGTCTGCTACCGAGCCTGCTCGGCATTCTGCTTCTACTGATGGGCCTGGCCATGCTGGCCGGGGGAGTCAAACTGAGCATGCTGGGCGGCTCGCTTTACTACCTGCTGGCCGGTATCGGCATCGCCCTGACCGGCATTCTGATGCTGCTGCGACGTCGCGCAGCGCTGGGCCTGTACGCCATCGTGCTGTTCGCCAGCACTGTTTGGGCCTTGTGGGAAGTCGGTCTGGACTGGTGGCAACTGGTGCCGCGTCTGGCGCTGTGGTTTGTTCTGGGCTTCGTCATGCTGCTGCCGTGGTTGCGTCGTCCATTGCTGCTCGCAGGCCCTGCGCCGATGGGCACCGGCGGTTTGACCGTGGCCGTGGTTCTGGCCGGCGTCACCGCTCTGGCCAGCCTGTTCACCCACCCGGGCGAAACCTTCGGCGAACTGGGCCGCGACACTGCCGACATGACCAGCACCGCGCCAGCCATGCCTGATGGCGACTGGCAGGCCTACGGCCGCAGCGAATTCGGTGATCGTTACTCGCCGTTGAAGCAGATCACCCCGGCCAACGTCGGCAAGCTGCAAGAAGCCTGGCGCATCCAGACCGGCGACCTGCCGACCGCTGATGACCCGGTTGAGCTGACCAACGAAAACACTCCGCTCAAAGCCAACGGCATGATCTATGCCTGCACCGCGCACAGCAAAGTGCTGGCACTGGACCCGGACACCGGCAAGGAACTGTGGCGCTTCGACCCGCAGATCAAAAGCCCGGTCGGCTTCAAAGGCTTCGCCCACATGACTTGCCGTGGCGTGTCGTACTACGACGAAGCCGCTTACGCCAAGTCTGAAAACGCAGCCTCGGCGGTGATTTCCGAAGCCGGCAAAGCCGTTGCCCAGGCCTGCCCGCGTCGTCTGTACCTGCCAACCGCTGATGCGCGCCTGATCGCGCTGAACGCCGACACCGGCAAAATCTGCGAAGGCTTCGGTAAAAACGGTGTGGTTGACCTGACACAAGGCATCGGCCCGTTCACCGCCGGTGGTTACTACTCCACCTCGCCTGCCGCGATTACCCGTGATCTGGTGATCATGGGCGGTCACGTCACCGACAACGAGTCGACCAACGAGCCATCGGGCGTGATCCGCGCCTTCGACGTGCGCGACGGGCACCTGGTGTGGAACTGGGACAGCGACAAGCCAGACGCCACCGAACCTTTGGCACCGGGCGAAACCTACAGCCGCAACTCGGCCAACATGTGGTCGCTGGCCAGTGTCGACGAAAAACTCGGCATGGTTTACCTGCCACTGGGCAACCAGACTCCAGACCAATGGGGCGCTGACCGCACCCCGGGCGCCGAGAAATTCAGCGCCGGTGTCGTTGCTCTGGACCTGGCCACCGGTAAAGTGCGCTGGAACTACCAGTTCACCCACCATGACCTGTGGGACATGGACGTTGGCAGCCAGCCAACCCTGCTCGACATGAAAACCGCCGACGGCGTGAAACCGGCGCTGATCGCTCCGACCAAACAGGGCAGCCTGTACGTCCTCGACCGTCGTGACGGCACGCCGATCATCCCGATCCGCGAAATCCCGGTACCGCAAGGCGCCGTGAAAGGCGACCACACCGCACCGACCCAGGCCCGTTCGGACCTCAACCTGCTGGCCCCGGAACTGACCGAAAAAGCCATGTGGGGCGCCAGCCCGTTCGACCAGATGCTGTGCCGCATCCAGTTCAAGGAACTGCGTTATGAAGGCCAGTACACCCCGCCGTCCGAACAGGGCAGCCTGATCTACCCGGGTAACGTCGGTGTGTTCAACTGGGGCGGCGTGTCGGTCGATCCGGTTCGCCAGATGCTCTTCACCAGCCCGAACTACATGGCCTTCGTTTCGAAAATGGTGCCACGCGCGCAAGTCGCCGCCGGCAGCAAACGCGAGAGCGAAACCGCCGGCGTGCAACCGAACACCGGCGCGCCTTACGCGGTGATCATGCACCCGTTCATGTCGCCACTCGGCGTACCGTGCCAGGCCCCGGCCTGGGGCTACGTCGCCGGTATCGACCTGACCACCGGCAAAGTCGTGTGGAAACGCAAGAACGGCACCAGCCGCGACAGCTCGCCCATCCCGATCGGCTTCACCCTCGGCGTGCCCAGCATGGGCGGCTCGATCGTGACGGCCGGCGGCGTCGGCTTCCTCAGCGGCACCCTCGACCAGTACCTGCGCGCCTACGACGTCAACTCCGGTAAAGAGTTGTGGAAAGCGCGTCTGCCAGCAGGTGGTCAAGCGACTCCGATGACCTACACCGGCAAGGACGGCAAACAATACGTCCTGCTGGTTGTCGGCGGCCACGGCTCGCTGGGCACCAAGATGGGTGACTATGTGATTGCGTACAAACTGCCGGAATAAGCTTTATCGGCGGTAAAACAAAGGCGATGTCTCGTGAGGGACATCGCCTTTTTTGTGCACGCCATTTACCTGCGCAGCAGATTCGACCGCAGGCGGACAATCTGAAAAATACCCGCCGGGCCGAACCCTGTCCGCCCCTTCGAGATTTCTGTTTTCCACCCCTCCCTGCCCCCTAAAGCCACTAATCTGGCTTTAAAAGACTGTAGAACTGTCAATTCTGACAGGTGTCAGCAACTCCCCCCAGGTGTTCCATTGGCGTTGCAAAGGCATTCGCCTCCACACAAGGACACCGATCATGAATCAGTCACAGGCAATCAATGAACCGGGCACACTCGACCCTCTTTTTGGTGTTGATGGGGCGGTCGGCTGGCCGATCAAGGGGCGGACAGGCAACAGTCCAGAGTCAATGCTCGAACTTGCCGATGGCAAATTGCTCATTGCCGAAGAGCCATCGACGCGTCGCGGACCCGCCGTACTAACACAATTGAACGCTGACGGAACACCGGACGAAACATTTGGCGTTGGCGGTTCTGTCGAAATCCATTTTGCAAAAAATGAAGAGTTTTCGATTCCCGTGCTGGCCTCACATCCCGCTGGAGGATGGATCCTCACAGGCCAGGTCCTGCGAGCGGTAGACGAGCATTTCTCCTACGGTTATGAGGTCGTCGTCCGCCTGCTCGTAGATGGCACACCCGATCCCGACTTTGGCGACAACGGCATAGTCTACGTTGACACCCAGAAACTCGCCGTTCCCGATGAGCAAGCTCTGGCCGCCATTCTGGCCAAACGGGCACAGGATCCGAACCCCCTTCAACAGTCGAGCGGCAACGCAGGGTCTGCGGCGCCTTCCTCCGTCGTATTGCCCGACGGAAAAATCGTGTTGATCGATCACGTCTCGGATTCTGCCTATGACTTGAGGGGAATCGTGGTTCGCCTCCACCGGAATGGCGAATTAGACACATCCTTCAATGGCAAGGGATTTACGCTGATCGAACTCAGCGCGATTGAGCATCAGTACAACGGAGTCCAGGCCCTTGTAGTGCAAGAAGACGGAAAAGTCCTGGTCGCCGGTACATTCCAACCATTGGATGAGAACGCCACGTACGGAATCTATGTAGCGCGCTATCTGGAAAATGGCCAACCGGATAGCGGATTTGCCGACCAAGGTATTGCAACTATCCCCCTGACTGCCGGCAACGGTTGGAGTTGGGTAGAAGCGCTCGCCGTGAGAAAGGCTGACGGCGCAATCGCCGTTGTCGGGGAGCTGACTCGAGAACGTATCGGCAAGGGCTGGATCACCGTTCTGAACCCAGGAGGCTCTGCCAACCTTGTCTTCAATGGCGGCAAAACCTTGTATTCCGACATGCTGCCAGAAGGCGTGAGATGGCACTATTGTGCATGGCAGACAAATAGCGCACTCCTCGTCAGCGGATCGGGTGGCGGTGCCTTCGTAGGTCAAGATCCTTCCATCCTGATCGCTCGTTATCTGGTTGACGCTGCTCCAGACATGTCGTTCAACAAAACAGGCTGGGCTGTCTACAGAAATCCACAAGGGAGTCCAACGCTCACGGACTGTGTCGTCATGAAAGATCAGCGCATCGTTGTGTGTGGGCCTACGTTTTCCTCCACAGGCTATAAGGGTTATGTAGTGCGCTATCACGGTTGAGGGGGTTGCGGTTGTAGTCGGCTGGCGTAAGCCCACTTGATGCACAAACGAAAAACCCCACCACTGTCACGCCCCCTGTAGGCGCTGCCGAAGGCTGCTCCTACAGAGGGATTGGGGATGTCCTACAGCATCAGCGTTTGGTGGGAGATTTCCGACAAGTCGCGTCGGTTGTGCTTCGGAAATCGGGTGGATAGGCTCGCAGGCTCGCTGCAAATTCAGCGAGCGGGCGTCGCGGCCCGAGCAGTTCATTCGATTTGATGCATAATCGCCGGCCCAAACTGAAGCGCTCAGGTGCTTTTGGTTTGGTTTGGTTTGATGGTGGCTGTGCGCGGGATACCTTCGGGTATGCCGAGATTGCCGAATGGCTGGGAGTGTCAGATTTTTTGTGTGCGGGCCGGTAACGGCCTGCCGTAAGGCAAGCCCTTCTTTCACCAGTTCAACCTGGTAAATCGATCTCCATAAAGAATCGCAAACTGATTCATTGCTGTCTTCCAGTCGTGCGCCGCGCTGCCCCAATTGGCAGTGATATTTTGCAGTGCCAGCCAGATCAGCTTCGTCGCTGCATCGTCAGTCGGGATGTGGCCTCTTGTCTTGATGATCTTGCGCAACTGAGAATTGATGCTCTCGATGGCATTGGTGGTGTAGATCACTTTTCGGATGGCTGGCGGGAAGACGAAAAACGGGATGACTCGATCCCAGGCGCGTCTCCAAGCGGCTACGACGGTGGGGTATTGTTTGCCCCAAGGCCCAGCTTCAAATGCGTTAAGAGCGTGCTCGGCCGCTTCGACATTCAGTGCCTGATAAACCGGTTTCAGGGCTTTGGCCAACTCGCGACGCTTGTCCCAGGCGGCGTAATCAAGGCTGTTACGAATCAGGTGCACGATGCAGGTTTGCAAGGTCGTCGTCGGAAACACCGCGTTCAAGGCTTCTGGCATGCCTTTAAGGCCATCAGTTACAGCGATCAATACATCCTCGACGCCACGGGTTTTAAGGTCGTTAAAAACCTTCATCCAGAACTTGGCTCCCTCAGTGTTTTCGATCCAGATCCCTAAGATATCTCGGGTGCCGTCCGGTAATACACCTAAAGCCAGGTAGATTGCCTTGTTGCGAACCAGTCCTTCCTCACGGATTTTGACCCGCAGAGCATCGAAGAAAATCACCGGATACATCGGCTCAAGTGGGCGTTGCTGCCACGCAGCAACTTCCTCCAGCACCGCGTCGGTGACCGAGCTGATGAAATCATGGGAAACGTCAGTCCCGTACTGTTCCGAGAGGAACGCCCGAATCTCGCGGACGGTCATGCCACGGGCGTACATGGCAATGATCTTGTCGTCGAAGCCGGTAAAACGACGCTCATGTTTGGGGATCAGGATTGGAGAGAAACTGCCATCGCGATCCCTGGGAATGTCCAGACGAAGCGGGCCATCGTCGGTCAGTATGGTCTTGCCACTCGAGCCGTTGCGCTGATTACTCGCCCCCTCAGGGCGCTCCGCGCCCTGAGGGTAGCCAAGGTGTTGACCCAGCTCCGCGCCAAGGGCTCGCTCGATAAGCGCCTTTTTGAACGCCATCGACGCATCCTGAATCGCTTCGGCGCTCATTGGGCCTTTAACGAACTGATCAATCAGCTCTTTCGGGATCGAAGGAAACTGGGGTTTGACCTCCGAGGCCGGTTTCTTTTTGGTCGGCATACATGCTCCTTTTCAACATGTTATGCCCGAACACAAAATTTCTGACAGTCTCAGGTATGCCGATTTCTCAGTTATCGGTCCGCGAACCCGCGTACAGCTGCCACCTCAGATTGCGTCAAAAAAGCCAACCCTGTCAAAACCCTGAACACACAAGCAGAAACACCAGCCCCCATTGAAACCACCCAAGCCCTGCCCCATCTAAGACCCATACCCCATTGCGCAGGTGCCCCATGAGCGACCAGCAAGAATTCCCGGACATCCCAGAAGACTTCACCGAAACCGACAACATCGAACACCACGCCGCCGGCAAAGGCCTGGCCCTGCCCGGCCAGAACCTGCCGGACAAGGTCTACATCATCCCGATCCACAACCGCCCGTTCTTCCCGGCCCAAGTCCTGCCGGTCATCGTCAACGAAGAACCCTGGGCCGAAACCCTCGAACTGGTCAGCAAATCCGAACATCACTCCCTGGCCCTGTTCTTCATGGACTCCCCCCAGGAAGACCCGCGCCACTTCAACACCCAGGCCCTCCCCGAGTACGGCACGCTGGTCAAGGTGCACCACGCCAGCCGTGAAAACGGCAAACTCCAGTTCGTCGCCCAAGGCCTGAGCCGTGTGCGCATCAAAACCTGGCTCAAACACCACCGCCCGCCGTACCTGGTCGAAGTCGAATACCCGCATCAGCCCACCGAGCCGACCGACGAGGTCAAGGCCTACGGCATGGCGCTGATCAACGCGATCAAGGAACTGCTGCCGCTCAACCCGCTGTACAGCGAAGAGCTGAAAAACTACCTCAACCGCTTCAGCCCCAACGATCCGTCGCCACTGACCGACTTCGCCGCCGCCCTGACCTCGGCCACCGGCCCCGAACTGCAAGAAGTGCTCGACTGCGTGCCCATGCTCAAGCGCATGGAAAAAGTCCTGCCGATGCTGCGCAAGGAAGTCGAAGTCGCGCGCCTGCAAAAAGAAATCTCGGCGGAAGTTAACCGCAAGATCGGCGAACATCAGCGCGAGTTCTTCCTCAAGGAACAACTCAAGGTCATCCAGCAGGAACTGGGCCTGACCAAGGACGACCGCAGCGCCGACCTCGAACAGTTCGAGCAACGCCTGGAAGGCAAAGTCCTGCCGGCGCAGGTGCAGAAACGCCTCGAAGAAGAAATGCACAAACTGTCGATCCTCGAAACCGGCTCGCCTGAGTACGCGGTCACCCGCAACTACCTCGACTGGGCGACCTCGGTGCCTTGGGGTGTGTACGGCGAGGACAAACTCGACCTCAAGCACGCGCGCAAAGTCCTCGACAAACACCATGCCGGCCTCGACGACATCAAGGATCGCATCCTCGAGTTTCTCGCGGTCGGTGCTTATAAAGGCGAGATCAGCGGCTCCATCGTGCTGCTGGTCGGCCCGCCGGGTGTGGGTAAAACCAGCGTTGGCAAATCCATCGCCGAATCCCTCGGCCGACCGTTCTACCGTTTCAGCCTCGGCGGCATGCGCGACGAGGCCGAGATCAAGGGCCACCGCCGCACCTACATCGGCGCGCAGCCGGGCAAACTGGTGCAGGCGCTCAAAGACGTCGAAGTGATGAATCCGGTGATCATGCTCGACGAGATCGACAAGATGGGCCAGAGCTACCAGGGCGACCCGGCCTCGGCGCTGCTGGAAACCCTCGACCCTGAGCAGAACGTCGAATTCCTCGACCACTACCTCGACCTGCGCATGGACCTGTCGAAAGTCCTGTTCGTCTGCACTGCCAACACCCTCGACTCGATTCCCGGCCCGCTGCTCGACCGGATGGAAGTGATTCGCCTGTCGGGCTACATCACCGAAGAAAAAGTCGCCATCGCCAAGCGTCACCTGTGGCCGAAACTGCTGGAGAAGGCTGGCGTGTCTAAGGGCAGCCTGAG
The DNA here is from genome assembly GCF_963970575.1 of Pseudomonas sp. EA_65y_Pfl2_P74. Classification (NCBI taxonomy): domain Bacteria; kingdom Pseudomonadati; phylum Pseudomonadota; class Gammaproteobacteria; order Pseudomonadales; family Pseudomonadaceae; genus Pseudomonas; species Pseudomonas sp. EA_65y_Pfl2_P74. The sequence goes on along the minus strand of NZ_CAXAOQ010000026.1, from coordinate 47,549 downwards.
CATCAGCGACAGCGCGCTCAAGGCCTTGATCGACGGTTACGCTCGTGAAGCCGGGGTGCGTCAGTTGGAAAAACAACTGGGCAAACTGGTGCGCAAAGCGGTGATGAAACTGATCGACGACCCCAAAGCGGTAATCAAGCTCGGGCCCAAAGACCTGGAAGCCTCACTCGGCCATCCGGTGTTCCGCAATGAGCAGGTGCTGTCCGGCACCGGTGTCATCACCGGCCTGGCGTGGACCAGCATGGGCGGCGCCACATTGCCGATCGAAGCCACGCGCATTCACACGCTCAATCGCGGCTTCAAACTCACCGGGCAACTGGGCGATGTGATGAAGGAGTCGGCGCAAATCGCCTACAGCTACGTCAGTTCGCACCTGAAGTCGTTTGGCGGCGATCCGAAATTCTTCGACGAAGCCTTCGTCCACCTGCACGTACCGGAAGGCGCCACACCGAAGGACGGCCCGAGCGCCGGCGTGACCATGGCCAGCGCCCTGCTCTCGCTCGCACGCAATCAAGCGCCGAAAAAAGGCGTGGCGATGACCGGTGAACTGACCCTGACCGGGCACGTACTGCCGATTGGCGGGGTACGCGAGAAGGTAATTGCGGCAAGAAGACAGAAGATTTTCGAACTGATCTTGCCGGAGCCGAACCGTGGCAACTTCGAGGAACTGCCGGACTACTTGAAGGAAGGCATTACCGTGCACTTCGCCAAGCGGTTTGCGGATGTGGCGAAGGTGCTCTTCTGATAGTTCTTTAGAGCCCGAAATTCCCCTTTCGCGAGCAAGCCCGCGCCCACAGGGTTGGGTGATGACCACAAGGTTTGTGATCACCACCGGCCATTGTGGGCGCGGGCTTGCTCGCGAAAGCGTCGGCACAGTCGAAACCCGCCCCGACCGTCACACTTTGTCTCATCTTCAGTTATGCTCGCCGTTCGTCGCCAACGCCGGAGCCGCCGATCTTATGTCCCCCACTCGCCTGTTTGTCCCCCTCGCCCTTTCCTTGCTGGCCGCTTGCGCCACGCAGCCGAAACATAACGTGACCGTGGAAAAACAAAGCGAATGCCCCGTGCGGCTCACCATCGGGCAAAACCTTATCGTGATGCTGCCAAGCAACCCGACCACCGGTTATCGCTGGGCCATTCAGGATTCGGCCGGTGGCGTGTTACGCGCGCTCAGCCCCGAGGTTTACAGCAACCCCGAAGATGCCGGCGTCGTCGGTGCAGCCGGGCTTTCCACTTGGCGCTTCCAGGCGTTCGCTGCCGGCACCGGGCGCCTGCGCCTGACGTCGCAACAGCCTTGGGCACCAGAAGTGTTGCCGGTGGAAACCTTTGACTGTGCGATATCGGTGAACTGATCGTGGGCTGGCTGATTCTGGCGCTGATGGGCGCGGTGACCTTTCTCTATGGCCTGAGCACCCATGCGGCGCTGCTCTGCCTGTTGGTCAAACCGTTACCGGTGCTGGCGCTGCTCGGCTGGCTGCACGACGCGCCACCCAGCGACTATCGGCGCTGGATCAGCCTCGGTCTGATTTTCTCTCTGCTCGGTGATGTGTTGCTGGCCTGGCCGGGTGATTTGTTTGTGTTCGGCCTCGGTGCATTTCTGGTCGCGCACCTGGCTTATCTCAAGGCTTACCTCAGCGACTGCAAACGTCTGGCGCTGTTGCCGTTGGTGCTCGCTGTCGCCGTCGGCGCGGTGCTGCTGGGGATTCTGATTTCCAGTGGGCTGGGGCCTTTGCTGGTGCCGGTGATTGTTTACGGCACCGCGATCAGCGCCATGCTCTGGCGCGCCCTCGCCCGCCTCGGCACCGATGTGCCCAAGCGCTCGGCATTGTTGGCCGCCGCCGGTGCCCTGGCGTTCGTGTTCTCCGACAGCGTGATCGGCATAGATCGCTTCGTGTCGCCATTTCACCCAGCCCCCTACGTGATCATCCTCAGCTACTGGTTGGGACAATGGTGTATTGCCGCCTCGGCGTTTAATACGAAGGACGGTTAAAGTAAAAATTTATATCTATAAACTCCGCAAATAATTCCAAACCGTTATAAACAACTGTCAGATCTGACAGTAGTTCGGATTTTCTCCTTTCCCCTAGTATTCAGTGGTCATCTCCGACCACCCGTTGAATACAAGGAAGCATCTCATGAGTTTTTTCAAACGCGCCACGGCTGCCAACGCTGAGGATACCGTCATCACAGTCAGCGCTGTAACAGTTGAGTCGAATTCAACAGCCAATTTGCTGAGTTCCACGCCAATCCTGCGAGTAGTCAGATTTCGCTGGTGACTCATGCAAACGCCGGGGGTCCCACCTATCAAAGTGCAAAAAGCATTGGGCTCACGTTCGATAGGAACATTGAGCCTGGCACCTACTCTGTTACTGATCCTGAGTTTCCTTTCCAGAAGGCCTATTACGGTGAAGCGGGGGTCATCTCTGGCGCGACTACCTCTTTCAACTACTATGCAAAAAGCGGAACTTTCACTGTAGAGGTCATGCAGGCCACTCCCGAGAAACTACATTACCGATTTAAGTTTAATTTCATGGGTGTCAATGCACGTAATCAGGAACTGAGAATCGCGGGCGACTCCACTTACATCGTATTACTGCGACCTGTGTAATCAGCTTCAAATAATGAATGACCAGACGATACGCTTCGGCCCCGGTCATTCAGCCTTCCTCAAGGCGCTTTCCCACGGTTTATCAGACAACCCAAGCATCCCCGCGCCACTTTGGCTAAAATGCCGGCCTTTTCCACCGACACCGCCGGAAACCGCCGGGAGCAAAGACCCCGATCGCATTTTCGCCCAGCCTTTGGCCCAGGTGCCTGACCTCGCCTTCAACGGATCGGCATTGATCGTTTCGTATCGCCCTTCCACGGGGCGCCGTACGTGATCATCATCAGTTATTGGTTGGGACAATGGGGTATTGCAGCCTCAGCGTTTGGCAAAACACGTCGACTATTCGGAACACCTTAACTAAAAAGTGCAATTTCTATCTCGAAACATTATAAAAACCTGTCAGATCTGACAGTGGTTTGTTTATTTGACCCATCCTAGCATTCCATGGCGTCCACAACTCACCGTTTAATACAAGGATGGATCCCATGAGCTTCTTCAAAAGCAAAAACTCAAATTCTGCCAACACTGCAGAACCCATCATCACAGTCAGTGCTGAAACATATGCAACGGTCTCAGACCGCGTAAAATTTGAGAGCCAAATTGTTCAATTTGAAGCCGACACCGCGAGCGACCTGATCGCTTTGGTGACTCGCGCAAATACTCAGGATTATTCAAATCGCACTAAAAAGGGTCTGGTGCTTATATTCGATAAGGCGATTAAATCCGGCACTTATCCAGTTGGCGATCCAGGCTTTCCTTTCGAACATTCCTATTATTTTGAAACCGGAACTATTCCTGGTTTCATTACCTCATACTCATATGTAGCGAAAAGCGGCACATTCACGGTAGAAGCAATCGAAGTGACCTCAGAAAAACTGCATTACCAGATTGGCTTTGATTTCAAGGGTGTCAACAACCGTAATCAAGAGTTAAAAATTTCCGGCAAGTCCACTTACATCGTCTTACTGCAACCTCAGTAATCCGCATTAAATGATGAATGACCTCGCTCAATCCCAGAGCAGGGTCATTCAGCTTTCCTCAATGGCCTTTCCCGCGTTTCATCAGACAACCCAAGCATCCCCGCGCCACTTTGGCTAAAATGCCGGCCTTTTCCACCGACACCGCCGGAAACCGCCGTGAGCAAAGACCCCGATCGCATTTTCGCCCAGCCTTTGGCCCAGGTGCCTGACTTCGCCTTCAACGAGGACGTGGTGCGGGTGTTCCCGGACATGATCAAGCGCTCGGTGCCGGGTTACCCGACCATCGTCGAAAACCTCGGTGTGCTCGCCGCGCAATTTGCCCAACCGAACAGCGTGCTCTACGACCTCGGTGCTTCGCTCGGCGCCGTGACTCAGGCCTTGCGCCGTCACGTGCGCACCGATGGTTGCCGGGTGATCGCGGTGGATAACTCGGCGGCGATGGTTGAGCGTTGCCGCGAATACCTTAACGGTCAGGATTCGATGTTCCAGGAGTTGCTGCCAGTCGAAGTGATCGAAGGCGACATTCTCGCCCTCGACTTCCAGCCTGCTTCAGTAGTGGCGCTGAACTTCACCCTGCAATTCATCGCCCCGGATCAGCGCACGGCGTTGCTGTCGCGCATCCGCCAATCGCTGCTGCCGGGCGGGGCGTTGATTCTGTCGGAGAAGCTGCGCTTCAACGATGTTCAAGAGCACGAACTGCTCACCGATCTGCACGTCGCGTTCAAACGCGCCAACGGCTACAGCGAACTGGAAATCGCCCAGAAGCGCAGCGCCATCGAAAACGTCATGAAGCCCGACAGCCTTGAAGAACACCGCGAGCGCCTGTTGGCCGCCGGGTTCTCGAAAGTCGTGCCGTGGTTCCAGTGTCTTAACTTTGCCTCGTTGATTGCCTTGCCATGATTGATCTGTCCCCCCTCGCCCGCCGCTTGGCAGGTACTCCGCTGGCCGACTGGGCCAACACGCTGCAAGCACAACTCGACAAGAAAATGGAAAAGGGCCACGGCGATCTGGAGCGCTGGCAAAGTGCGCTGGACGCGCTGCCGAAGATCCAGCCGAGCGACGTCGATTTGCTCAACGGCTTGAAGCTGGACACCGATTGCGACGATGCAACCCGCGCGCAAATGCACACCGCGCTGATGGGCTTGTCGCCATGGCGCAAGGGGCCGTTCGATCTGTTTGGCGTGCACGTCGACACCGAATGGCGTTCGGACTGGAAATGGTCGAGAGTCGCACCGCATCTGGATCTGAAAGGCAAACGCATCCTCGATGTCGGGTGCGGCAACGGTTATTACATGTGGCGCATGCTCGGTGCCGGTGCGGACAGCGTGATCGGCGTCGATCCGAACTGGCTGTTCTTCTGCCAGTTCCAGGCTGTGCAGCGTTACCTGTCGGAGCCGAATGCCTGGCACCTGCCGTTCCCGTTTGAAGACCTGCCACCGAACCTTGAAGGATTCGACACGGTGTTTTCCATGGGCGTGTTCTATCACCGTCGCTCGCCGATCGAGCATTTGCTGGCGCTGAAGGACTGTCTGGTCAAGGGTGGCGAACTGGTGCTGGAAACCCTGGTGGTCGAAGGCGACAAGCACCAGGTGCTGGTGCCGGAAGACCGCTACGCGCAGATGCGCAACGTGTGGTTCCTGCCGTCGGTGCCGGCGCTGGAGTTGTGGCTGCGGCGTGCCGGGTTTACTGATATTCGGTGTGTCGACGTCAGCACCACAACGGTTGAGGAACAGCGCGGCACCGAGTGGATGAAGTATCAGTCGCTGAGCGACTTCCTCGATCCGGAAGATCACAGCAAAACCATCGAAGGCCTGCCGGCGCCGATGCGGGCAGTGATTGTCGCGAAGAAATAAACCGATCTACCCTACAAAGGAGATCCCCCCTGTGGGAGCGGGCTTGCTCGCGAAAGCGGTGTGTCAGGCAACATTTTAGTCGCCTGACACACCGCTTTCGCGAGCAAGCCCGTTCCCACTTTTGGGTTTGTGTTTATTCAGTGGGTTTGGCTCGGCGGGCCCGGAAGAACTCGGTCAACACCACGCCACACTCCTGCGCCAACACCCCGCCTTCATACACCACCCGATGATTCAAAAAGCCCTGGGTAAAAAACTGCCCCTGGCTCTGCACAATCCCGGCCTTAGGCTCCAGTGCGCCATACACCACCCGCGCAATGCGCGAATGGACGATCAGCCCGGCGCACATACTGCACGGTTCCAGCGTCACGTACAGCGTACTGCCCGGCAGGCGATAGTTGTTCACCGCCTGAGCGGCGGCGCGGATCGCGACCATTTCTGCATGGGCACTCGGGTCACTGGCGCTGATCGGGCAATTGAAGCCGCGACCGATGATCTCGCCGTCCTGCACCAGCACCGCGCCCACCGGCACTTCGCCGAGGGCGGCGCCTTGCGCGGCGAGGGAAAGGGCTTCGCGCATGAAGTCCTGATCACGGCTGCGGTCGATGATCGCTGCGGGGCGAATCTGGCGCATCACTTCACCTCAATGGCGGCCATCAGGCCGGTTTCCATGTGGTCGATGACGTGGCAGTGGAACATCCACACACCCGGGTTATCCGCCACCAACGCCACTTGCGCACGCTCGTTCTTGCCCAGCAAATAGGTGTCGGTGAAATACGGAATGACCTTGTGCCGATTCGACGCAATCACCTTGAAGCTCATGCCGTGCAGGTGGATCGGGTGTTGATACTGGGTCATGTTCTTCAGCTCGAAAATATAGCTCTGCCCCAGTTTCAGGGTGGCAATCGGCCGATCCGCACAGGTCTTGTCAGTGATGTCCCAGGCTTTGCCGTTGATCTGCCACAGGCTCGGTGGCTTGCCGTTGTCGACGTTGACCGACACCGAACCGACCCATTCGAAATTGAAGTTGAGTTTTTCGGCATTGGCCAGGTCCGGCTCGGCCACCGGGTTGGCCGGCAAGGCCTTCGGCCACTCGGTCGGAGCATCAGTGTTGGCCACCGAGCGCAGGGTGCCCAGACGCACCGGACCGTTGCGCAGGGACAGCTCTTCACCGGCTGCGGGCGCCTTGATCGCCAGGCAGATTCGCATGCCCGGGCCAAGCCAGTATTCCTTGCCCAGCGGACGTGGCTCCACCGGGTTGCCGTCCAGCGCGTAGATCTGCGCTTCGACGCCGGGAATGTTGATGCGATAAGTCAGGGTATTGTCGAGGTTGAGCAGTCGCACCCGAGTGATCTGCCCTGCTGGCAATTCGATCACTGGCGTTGGCACGCCGTTGATGGTCGACAGGCGCCCGGCCGTGCCGCCACGCGCTGCTTCACGGGGAATGCTGAATTCGACGAAATTGCCTTCTTCGTCGATGTGCCAGTTCTTCAGGCTCAGGGTCTTTTCGTATTTGAACCCGGTCGGCTCGCGCTCTTCGATGATCAGCGGCCCGACCAGCCCGCGCCCCAGCTCTTCGCTGCTGCTGACGTGCGGGTGATACCAGTAGCTGCCGGCGTCCGGCACACGAAATTTGTAGTCGAAGTATTCACCCGGCAACACCGGCAACTGCGAAACGTACGGCACGCCGTCCATTTCCAGCGGCAGGCGAATGCCGTGCCAGTGAATGGTGGTCGCGACCGGCAAGTGGTTGATGAAACGCACCCGCAGCCATTCGCCCTGACGCACGCGCAATTCAGTGCCCGGCGCCGACGGGCCGAACGCCCATGCCTCGGTCTTGTGCCCCGGCACCAGCTCCACGTCCAAAGGCGCGGCGATCAGCTCGTAGTCGTGCCCCGCTTGAGCGTCAGCCATTTTGCCCAGCCAGTAACGCGACGCGCCCCCCGCTCCCACACCAACGACAACAAGACCGGCCAGGCCACCGAGGATTTGGCGACGGGTAAAGGACATGAACTCAACTACCTCACGTATCAGCGACAGACCCTGAAGGCCCGTAAAAGGCGAATACGATACACCTGCGGATGAGAAACAGTAAGGGTGACCTTAGGCCGCACATCATCTACAGCCCTATGGCCGCAGCCCCGTAATCAGGTGGATGACGCCGTCCTCCAGTTCCATGACGCCCGCAACACCGGCATTGCTCAGTGCCTCACGATCCATACGCGATACATCACGCAACGCCACACGCACCCGGGTCAACGCCGCTGGTTGCTGGGATTGGAGGTTATCCACTCCCCCCAGCGCCGCCACGATCTCTGTGCTCAGGCCGCCAACAGGTTCGGCCTGTACTGGCGGCTCGTCTGCCACCAGATCCGGGGTCAGTGCTTTCCAGAACGCCGTCTGCAATTTATCGAACATTTTCAATTCTCCAGTGCCCGTAAAGTATCGACCGTCGCCTCGTGATACAGACGCAGCGCCTCGCGCACGTCTTCAGCACTCTCAAGCCCCTGCACCTGCTCGGCAATGGCCTTGCAGTCGAGCAGATCCAACTCGCGCACTGCGGCTTTGATCGCCGGAATCTGCGGCACGCTCACTGACAGCTCATCCACGCCAAGTCCGAGCAACAACGGCACAGCCGAGCGTTCAGAAGCCATCGCACCACAGACGCCGACCCATTTGCCGTGGGCATGCGCAGCCTTCACGGTCATCGCAATCAGGCGCAATACCGAGGGATGGAAGCTGTCCGCCTGGCTGGCCAGACGAGGATGATCGCGATCCATGGCCAGCGTGTATTGCGTCAGATCGTTGGTGCCGATCGAAAAGAAGTCCACATGCGGCGCAAACACGTCGGCCATCAATGCTGCCGCCGGCACTTCGATCATGATTCCCAGCTTCGGCCGTTCAACGAGGCCCAGCGCCAGCGCTTCCTGCTCCAGCATCTGCCGAGCCAGATGCAGCTCCGAGAGCTGCGCCACCATCGGCAACATGATGTGCAGACGCGTCAGATGGACACAGCCCAGGATGGCCCGGAACTGCTCGCGCAAAAGCTGCGGGCGCTCCAGACACAGGCGAATCCCGCGCAGCCCCAGGAACGGGTTGGTTTCGCTGTCCATCGGCACGTAGGCCAGCGGTTTGTCGCCGCCGACATCCAGCGTGCGCACCACCAGATTGTGCGATGGCCCCACAGCCCGGGCGATGGCGCTGTAAGTCGATACTTGTTCGTCGCGAGTGGGTGCGTGATTGCGATCCAGATAAAGAAACTCCGAACGTAAAAGCCCCACACCGGCGCCTCCCAGGGTCATCGCCTGCTCGGTCTCACTCAGCGAAGCGACGTTGGCCGTCACCTCGACGTGATGCCCGTCGCGGGTACAGGCTGCCTGCGCTGCGTTTGCGTGTTCGTGTTGATGGCGCTGGCGTTGTTGATCATGCCTGATCTGCCATTCATTGATCGCCAGGGGATCCGGGTCTATGTGCAGCTCGCCCCGGTCGGCATCGAGCAACACGCGCGAGCCACTGACCAACGCCAGCATTTGCATGGGCATCCCGCAGATCGCCGGCAAGCCACAGGCGCGGGCGAGAATCGCGACGTGACTGGTCGCTCCACCGCCAACCGTGGCGAACCCCAATACTTTGTTTGTATCGAGCCCGGCGGTCTGGGACGGCGTCAGTTGATCGGCGATCAGAATGGTCCCCTCCGGCAGCTCCAGCGCATTCTCACGAACCCCGAGGATCAGCTTGAGGACGCGCAGGCCCACATCGACCAGATCCGCCGCCCTTTCGGCCAGCAACGGACTGCCGAGATGCTGGAAAAGTGTCGCTGTTGCCTGCGTGGCCGCGCGCCAGGCAAACGCTGCACTTTTGCCTTCGGCAATCAACGTTTGAGCCTGATCGAGCAGACCCGGGTCTTCGAGCAGTTCCTGATGAGCCTTGAAAATGTCTGCCTGCGCGTCACCCGTGGCGGTGTCGCGCAGGTGCTGCAAGGCCATATCCGCCTCGATCAATGCATTGGCGAGGGCTTCGCGCTCTAAATGCGCCCCGGCGCCGAACTCTTTCACGTCAAGCGTTGGCTCGACGATCTGCATCACCTGGCCCAATGCCGAACCGGGTGATGCGCAGACCCCACGCATGACCGTCAGGGCCTCAGGCTCGGCCGCCTCGACCTGCACCGCATCAGGCTTCACATCCACCGCTTCACCACAGCCCTGGGCCAGTAATCGGGACAGCGTGTTGATCGCGGCTTCAGCGTCTTCGCCCACCGCACTCACCTGCACACGGTCACCCAAAGCGGTCTGCAACGCCATGATCGCCACCAATGACTTGGCGTTGGCTTCAGCCTGCTGTTTGTGCAGATAAATCCTTGCTGAAAAGCCTTTTGCCGCCTGAGCGAACACTGCCGCCGGACGCGCATGCAGGCCATTGAGATTGGGCAATGTCAGTGGTGCGCAGAAAAACCTTTCGCCTTCAGCAGCCGCCGAGGCCTCGCCGGTCGCCCCGCAAGTGGCGAGGCTCAACAACGGCTGGCCGGGGTCAACGAGACCGGTTGGCGCGGTCAGCCAGGTGAATGACTCGCCACTGACCACCAGCATCAGGGTCATCAGGCTGCGGGCGTGCAGCGCGATGTAATCGGCATCGAATTCGATCAGCGCCTGCCCGGCCTCAACCCTCTGGCCTTCCTCGACCAGGCGGGTGAACCCCTGGCCTGCAAGATTGACCGTATCGAGCCCGATGTGCAGCAACACTTGAACGCCGTTGTCATCGGTAATGCTCACGGCATGCCCGCTGGCCTGGACGTTGCTGACCACTCCAGCCAGCGGTGCGCAAAGGGTCGACGACGTCGGATCAATGCACAGACCGTCGCCGATCACCCGGCTGGAAAACACGTGGTCCGGCACTTGATCCAGCGGTATCAGCACGCCAGCCAAAGGCGCCAGCAGTTGTAATGGTTGGGATGTGGCCATGACGTCACCTGCGGTTTTGTTCTTTGAAGTGCCGATGGAGCGCGACGCCCCACCAGCATCGCTTATTTCCACCAGTATTCGACCTGCAATCCGACGTTCGCACCGTGGCGTGCACTGCCGAAGGCACCGGTGTCGGACAGCGCCGAACCTTGGGCCAGTTCATTGGCCGCACGTTTGGCGGCCTCGTTCCAGGTGGCGTACGTGTAATACAGACGCACCTCAGGGCGCGCCCAGAACTCCGGGCCCTTGGGTGACCAGGTCGGGGCAACGGTGAACTTGCTCAGCTTGCGCGTGCCGCCCGGCGCTTCGACTTGATCGTGGCCCAGTTCCGTCACCAGTTTGAACTGTTCGGTGAACGCATAAGTCGGGCGCACGCCCAGAGAAACCCAGTTCTGGTCAGCACCGTCCGGGCGAATGTCTTTCTGATACACCGCCTCGAACTGCCCGCCGAAACGTGGCGTTACCTGCCAGTCGAAAAACTCGACGATCCGATAACTTTTATTGCTGTCGTCCAGTTTGACGTTGCCGGTGTAGCCCAGCCCGGTGCCGGGGCCTTCACCATATTGCAGGGCCAGTTTGTTCTTGCCGCCCAGAAAGTCCTTCTGCACATGCTGAGTGGTGATTGCCCAACCACGGTGGGCGTCACGGCTATCGGGCTTGTCGATATAACTCAAGCCGAACTCAAGCTGACCGCCCGGGTTGGTATTGAAACCGGCCACGTTGAAGTCGTGCCGGTTGATGTAGTCCTTTTGGTACAGGTTGTCCTTGCGCGAAAAGGCGTAGCTGTATTTCAGGTCGCCGATCAACACATCCTCGATCCCGCCGCCCGTAGCGCTCTGGTTCCAGTAGTAGAAATCGGAAATGTGGATGTCATTACGCTTGTAGTAGCGGCGGCCCGCCCAGAGTGAACCGCCATTGAGCGCGGGCAGGTTCGACCACTGTGCGTAGGCCTGCGGCAGGCGAATCGAGCCGTTGTCGTCCTTGAACGTGGGCCGGCGGTCGTAGCGGTTGTACAGCGAGGCCATGCCATCAACGCTAAGCACCGAGCCGTCGTCGAGGGTGTACAAATCCTGGCGTAGCTCAAGCTCGCCATACTGTTCGCACTCGTTGCCCAAACGGTATTTGGTCTGCGCGCCCGGCAACTGGAAACACGATTGGCCACCGCCCTGGGTCGAGCTGCCGACGCCACTGCGCAAGTAACCGCCGAACTCCAGCGCTTGTGATGTTTGTGGTAACGCCAGGCAAAAACCTGCGACTGCAAGGCTACGATTTATTGTTGTTTTCATAAGCCACCCCATTATTTTTGTTGTGTGATTGCATGAAATCGGCGCGCAAAACTCTCCCGCGCAGGGTTCTGCGTGTTTTTTGAAACACTGTTTTTGGTTAGGTGTCAGGGTCGATCAGATGCAGGGCGAACGATTCGTAAGGTCGCAAACTCACCCGTCGATTGCGCAATGGACAGTGCGGATAATTACTTATCAACAACCGCTGGCTCAGCGACTCGTCGATCTCTATCGGCAGTTCGACGTCACACGGTGTGCCATAGAAATTGTTCACCACCAGCAGGCGCTCCCCCGTCCCTTCGCGCAGGTAGGCCCAGACCTGCTTGTGCTCGGGCAGCAACTGTCGATAGACGCCCTCTGAGATCAACGCCTCTGTGCGCCGTAACGCAATCAAATGGCGGTAGTGATGCAGCACCGACTCCGGGTCATCGCGCTGGTTGGCGACGTTGATGTGCGCGGCATTGGCCGGCACCCCGATCCACGGCTCGCCACGGCTGAAACCGGCATTGGGCTCGGCGTTCCAATGCATCGGCGTGCGCCCGTTGTCACGGGACTTCTGCATGATCGCCGCCATGTTCTCGACATCACTGGCTCCCGCTTCACGCTTGAGCCGGAAGATGTTCAGCGTTTCGACATCGCGGTACTGATCGATATGCTCGAAACCCGGATTGGTCATCCCCAGTTCTTCGCCCTGATACACGAACGGCGTGCCCTGCAGGCAGTGCAGCGCGGTGCCGAGCATCTTCGCCGAGAGTTCCCGATACTCGCCGTCGTCGCCGAAACGCGAAACCACGCGCGGCTGATCGTGGTTACACCAGAACAGCGCGTTCCAGCCACCACCGGCCTGCATGCCGGTCTGCCAGTCAGACAGAATCTGCTTGAGCTGCAGGAAATCGAATTCAGCGTGAACCCACTTTTGCAGGTTCGGATAATCGACTTTCAAGTGATGAAAGTTGAAGGTCATCGACAGTTCTTTTGATTGCGGATTCGAGTAACGAATGCAGTGTTCCAGGCGGGTGGACGACATCTCGCCGACGTTGATCAGGTCGTGCCCTTCGAAGACTTCGCGGTGCATCTGCTGCAAGTACTCGTGGACGTTCGGGCCATCGGTATAGAAGCGTCGGCCGTCGCTGTTGTCCTCGGGAAAATCTGCCGGTTTGGAGATCAGATTGATGACGTCCAGACGGAAACCACCCACGCCCTTGTCCCGCCAGAAGCGCATCATCTTGAACACTTCGGCGCGCACCTTGGGGTTATCCCAATTCAGATCAGCCTGGGTGTGGTCAAACAGGTGCAGGAAGTATTGGCCAGTCTGGGCTTCGTACTCCCAGGCAGAACCACCAAACTTGGACTCCCAGTTGTTCGGCTGATCGCGCCAGATATAGAAGTCGCGATAGGGATTGTCGAGACTGCTGCGCGCCTGCTGGAACCAGACGTGTTCGATCGAAGTGTGGTTGACCACGATATCGAGCATCAGCTTGATCCCGCGCTTGCCGGCTTCGGCGATCAGTAACTCGCAATCGGCCATGCTGCCGTAACTCGGGTCGATCGCGTAGTAATCGCTGATGTCGTAGCCGTTGTCCCGTTGCGGCGAGCGCAGGAATGGGGTGATCCACAAATAATCGACACCCAGCCAATGCAGGTAATCGAGCTTGGCCACGATCCCGAGCAAATCACCTGTCGGGTTGCCTGCGTGGCTGTAAAAACTCTTCGGGTAGATCTGGTAGATCACCGAACGTTGCCAGTCTTGCATGGCTCAATTCCTTCAATAAATGGAAGCGTCAGGCAACCCGATATCCAGGCCGGACAATCTTCATGCTCAGTGCACAGGTCAAAACAAACGGAACAACCATGGCGATGACCATCCCGATCACAAACATCGGGATGAACTGCGGAATGATCGAGATGAAACCGGGCAGGCCTCCGACGCCGATGGCCGATGCCTGAACCTTGTTCAGCGACAGGAAGATGCAGCCCATTGCCGACCCCGTCAGTGCGGCATAGAACGGAAACTTGTAGCGCAGATTGACCCCGAACATGGCCGGTTCAGTGATACCGAAATACGCGGAAATCGCCGAGGTCGACGCCATGCTCTTGTCCCGCGCGTTGCGCGTCATATAGAACACCGCCAGCGCAGCACTGCCTTGGGCGAGGTTCGACATGACAATCATCGGCCAGATGAAGGTGCCGCCTTGGGTCGAGATCAATTGCAGATCGACCGCGAGAAACATGTGGTGCATGCCGGTGATGACCAGTGGCGCGTACAGCAGTCCGAATATCGCCCCGCCGACCATCGGTGCCAGGTCAAACAGCATGACCACGCCTTCGGTGATGAGGATGCCGATGTGGCGCGTCACCGGGCCGATCACGGCCAGCGCCAGCACGCCGGTGACGACGATGGTGGTGATCGGCACCACCAGCAACTGCACCGCGTTGGGCACGCGCGCCCGCAGCCATTTTTCGATGACGCTCATGACATAGGCGGCCAGCAATATCGGCAGGATCTGCCCCTGATAGCCGACTTTCTCTATTTGAAAAAGACCAAGGATGTCGAAGTACGGCATTTGCTGGCCGTCCAGCCCGGCCACGGCCTTGCCGTAGTTCCAGGCGTTGAGCAGGTCCGGATGAACCAGCATCAGGCCGAGCACAATGCCGAGGATTTCACTGCCGCCAAAACGCTTGGCCGCCGACCAGCCCACCAGCGCCGGCAAAAACACAAACGAGGTGTTCGCCATCAGATTGATCAGGCTCCAGAGCCCGTCGAGTTTCGGGTAGGCATCCAGCAGGGTCTGCCCTTCGATGAACATGCCCTTGGCACCCAGCAGGTTGTTGATGCCCATCAGCAGACCGGCAATGATCAGCGCCGGAAGGATGGGCATGAACACATCGGAAAACACCCGCACCAGACGTTGCATGGCGTTGATCTTCTCGACACTTTTCTGTTTAACGTCGGCGATGGTCGCTGCGGCGAGACCGGTCTGTCGGCGCAATTCGGCGTAGACCTTTTCCACTTCACCCGGACCGATCACCACCTGATACAGGCCACCGGTGAAGAACGACCCTTTGACCAGATCGATCTGGTTGAGCGTGGCGCTGTCGACCAGGCCGGGATTCTTCAGGGCCAGACGCAAGCGCGTGACGCAATGCGCGGCTTGTTCGAGGTTGTCGCTGCCACCGAGGCTTTGCAGCAACTCGCTGGCGATGTTCGGATAGTCATGGCTCATGCTTGTTCTTCCACCGTGAATTGTTGTTATTGGCAGCACGCCGAAGCGAAAAATACTCGTCTGTACGAGTTAATGCAACAACTCGTACAGACGAGTTTGTTTTTGCATATTCCCGTCAGATCGGCAGCGAATTTTCCTACCCTACCCTTGGGTGATTTCCATTCCCCACATGGACAAAGCCCTACCCTGCCCTTAAGGTTCGACGTTTTGAGCACAGT
Source organism: Pseudomonas sp. EA_65y_Pfl2_P74 (assembly GCF_963970575.1). Taxonomy (NCBI): domain Bacteria; kingdom Pseudomonadati; phylum Pseudomonadota; class Gammaproteobacteria; order Pseudomonadales; family Pseudomonadaceae; genus Pseudomonas; species Pseudomonas sp. EA_65y_Pfl2_P74. The sequence continues at coordinate 32,428 of NZ_CAXAOQ010000026.1, read as the reverse complement.
CGGCACAGAGCAGCCTACCCATGAGCAAATACAACCGGATCTATAGCGATCTGCTGGCCAGCATCACGACTGAACGCCTGGAACGCGGCGCCCGTCTGCCTTCGGAAACCGAACTGATGGACAGCTATCAGGCCAGCCGCGGCACCGTACGCAAGGCCATCGAGCAACTTCAGGAGCGCGGTTTCGCCCAGAAGATCCATGGCAAAGGTACGTTCGTGCTGTCGACCAACCCGATCGAGTTCCAGCTCGGCGGCATCGTCAGCTTCCAGGAAACCTATCCGCGACTGGGCAACGACGTCAGCACCGAAGTCGTCGAACTGACGCAAATCACACTGGAAGGTGCTCTGCTCGAACACATCAACGCCGAGCCCGGCAGCCCCATCACGCGAGTCAAACGGGTGCGGCGCATCGACGGCAAACGGGTGATTCTCGACATCAACCATTTCGTTACCGAGGTGATTCCAGGCCTGTCCCTCGATATCGCCAAGCAGTCGATTTACGCCTACATCGAACAGACCTTGCAGCTGCAGATCGCCTACGCCCAACGCACCATCGAGGCGGTGCCGCGCAGCAAGGATGATCAGTTGCACCTTGATCTCGATGAGCAAAGCCATGTGATCGTGGTCAGCAACCAGACTTTCCTCCAGGACGGTCGGCAGTTCGAGTACACCGAGTCCCGGCACACGCTGGACAAGTTCTACTTCTCCGACGTGGCACGGCGCTGACCGCAGCACGTTTTCGACGGCAATGTGCGGTACATAGGTAGTGCACTCCCCTTGAGCGAATCGGCCATGCTCGGCCTTCGTTTCTCATGGATGGAGACAGCATGAACGCCCCCGTACAACGTCCTCAGCCCAATGCGGCAGATAAAGCGGCCCTCAAGGCAATGGCCACGGCCATCGTGCAAAATTGTCCGGGCCTGCACGACACGGCACATGAAGCCGCCCGTCATCTGTTACAAGAAAAAGGTCTAGCGAATCTTGACCCGGATCAGGTCTATTTTCATCGATTCAAGGCCGCCCAGAGCAGCACCCGGTCATTTACCGGCTGGGAGCACGTGCGCGAAAAACCCTACGAATCGATGACCCTCACCCAACTGGTGATTCATCGTTTTCGCGCCACCGACCAGGACAACGCCGATCTGCTGGATCTCTACGCCGGTTTCTACAAGGATGGGCCCCAGACCGAAAATTTCGACCACCGCAACGAAGTGCGTCTGCACGGCAACGAGGTGCTCAACACTTTTTGGGATATCGACTTCAGCACGCGATACAACGACAGGTTGACGGCTTTCTGGAACACGCACGCCGATGATTTCCGCACGCTGGCCAAGTGCAACTTCCTCAGCCGAGCCGTGCAGGCACTGGAAGTCGGGCAATTGACCGGTACGGATTTCCAGTGGATCGTCGATTCGGTGATCGGGCCTGTCACCTGGCCGATGAACCTCTCAACGCTACAAACGCCTCATGCGGCGGGCAATGAGGTGCGTGCGTTCGATATCGACGGCCATACGGCCAGCAACCTGCTGCGCATTGTCGATCCGGTTGGTCGGCAGATTCTCTATCTGCCCGGTGAGGTCCTGACGTTCGTAGTGCTGGAAACCTCAGCGGACATGCATTGGTGGGTTCTAGAGCAGATGAATCACGACACGCGACGCAAGAATCTGCTCAATCACTTTCCACTCGCCGAACGTCAGCAGATGACCGAGAACATCACCGATTTGATGAATCGTCTGGTCAGCACCTGGGGCCGTACCGATCACCACCTGATCAATCGGCACAACCTGGCGATCAGTGGTGATGCGTTCAGTTGGTTGCGTGATTCGACCCGCAACGCAATGTTTGCCGAAGCCAGCCTGTCCCTGACCTCCAATGGCGACCTGCGCAAAAAACTATGGATCGGGTATCTGAGCGCCGGCCTCAAGGTTTTTGGCCCGATGGCCGCTGTAGGCTGGCCGGTCGCACTGCCGGTCATTGGCGCCAGCATCGTCAGCATGGGGCTGAACATCGATCAGGCGGTCAACGGCACAACCGCCCGTGATCGTCACGCAGGCGTACTGGGTGCAGTGCTGAGCGGGATTGACGCGCTGTTTAACGTTCCCTTCCTCAAGGGCACCGGCTCGATGCTGGAGGTGGGAGCCGAGGTGGAAGCGGCCGAGGCAGCAGAAATGGCCGAGCTGACCGCGTCCACGTCGGCACCGGAGCTGACGGATCCGCGGGTCGGACAACAGGAACTCATCGTTGCGGTCGAGCCAGACGTTATTGCTCCTGGCCCTGAAGCGTCCGGGTCGACCCCGGCGCAAAGCGCTCTAGCGCCGCCGATTCCTGACAAATACATGTGCAACGAACTGCTCGACGGCCTGGATATGCAGACCGAACCCGGACAGTTCCAAGGCATCTTTCGACTCGACAGCGATCCGCCTTACGCCATTCTGATAAATGACAACCCGTACTATGTGCGCTATTTCGGCGACTATAGCGAAGGCGGCTATTGGGCTATCGTGGACCCGGACAGACCCAATCAGTTTATTCATTCCTTGCCGGTACGTCTGAATGCCGCTGGCGAGTGGGAGCGAATGCAGTCGTTGCGCCTCAACGGCGGCGGCCAATGCATGGGAAAAACCTGCGTTCCCGATATTCCGCTCGCCCCCCTTGAACCGACCGGGCCTGAGGCAACCGCTCAACCGCAGGTCGAATCACATACTCCGGTATCACGCCCACTGCGCATAGTGAACTCTGCCTACGATATCGAACCGACTGTGCGCAGTTCGATAAGAGCCTGGGCACTGAACCTGACCGAAACCCATGCCCAACTGATGCCAAATGCCGACGGTAGCTTCAGCATGCACGACCCCTTTGAATTGTATGCCGTGGGCAAGCGCAAACTGCTGCAGGCCGGCGCGAGAAAATTTTTCAGCAATCTTCCGTGGATCACCCCGCCTCCCCGGCCCGCCATGACCGCCATCAGTACGCCGATTTCAATTTCAGAGTTCATTGATCGCATCTTTGAATCTGCACCCGGACTGGTAGTGGGTGAAACGCTGAACCGAATTGCCAGCATGCGCTTCATGATCGAACACATGCCAGCGCTGGCCAGGCACGCCAAAACCCTTTACCTGCGTGGCGTGCTCAGTGACTTCGCTCAAGTGGAATTGAACCGCTACTTCACATCCGGCAGCCTGTCGGCAGAGTTACGAACCTACCTGAGCAGCCTGGGCACCGATCCTACGGGGCGATTCAATGCGCTGGAACTGGTCAAGGCAGCCAAGGCCAACGGTGTGCGCATCCAGGGCATAGACTGCGCAGCGAGCTACAAAATGAAGTCACCGCTTTCGCCCTATGACGAACAAATGATGGGCACCTATCTGGCAAGCGACATCATGACGGGTGACACCTACCTCAACAGCCCGAAAAAATGGATCGCGCTGACCGGTGTGCAAAACACCAACACACTGAGAGGTCTGCCTGGTCTCAGCGAAATAAAGGGCGCTATCGGTTTGCGCATCGAGGAAGCCGGAATGGTTGACACCCTGCAAGTCGACGCCGACCCGGGTATCGAAGTGCGTCGAGGATCATTTTCAAATGGTGCAGCGACACAGACTGACGATGTTCTTCGCGCTGACTTTCGCCTGCGAATGCCAGCCGAACCGGTGGCCTGGAATGAGGAGACACTGGAGAACCTGCTGCACAGGCGTGGCATGTATATGATCCAGAAAACCGCAGACACTTACACCGTGTTGCACCGTAGCAAGCAAGGCATGCTCGTGCGTACGCCTGTGGCGAATCTAGCCGACGGCGGCATTTCCCTGCATCGTCCCGCATGGACTCGGGTGAACGACGTCAAGTTCGCCAACATCGAGGAAATGTCGCTACGACTGACAGAGATGGGGCTGGCGCTACAGAGCAGTCTCCCTGACTGACATCCACGTCAGAAACGAAAAACCCCTGGCCTGGGCCAGGGGTTTTCTGTCACTCAATGCAAGCATCGAAGTGCAGCAGGATCATTCCCACTCAATCGTCGCCGGCGGCTTGCTCGACACGTCGTAAGTAACGCGCGAAATACCTTCGATTTCATTGATGATGCGGCCGGAAACGGTTTCCAACAGTTCGTAAGGCAGGTGTGCCCAACGCGCGGTCATGAAGTCGATGGTTTCCACGGCACGCAGGGCCACGACCCAGGCGTAACGACGGCCATCGCCGACCACGCCAACCGATTTCACGGGCTGGAACACCACGAACGCCTGGCTGACTTTGTGGTACCAGTCGGCCTTGCGCAGTTCTTCAATGAAGATGTGGTCGGCACGACGCAGCAGGTCGGCGTATTCCTTTTTCACTTCACCGAGGATGCGTACGCCAAGGCCCGGGCCCGGGAACGGGTGACGGTAGACCATGTCGTACGGCAGGCCCAGTTCCAGGCCCAGACGACGGACTTCGTCCTTGAACAGTTCGCGCAGTGGCTCGACCAGTTTCAGGTTCATCTCTTCCGGCAGACCGCCCACGTTGTGGTGCGACTTGATCACGTGCGCCTTGCCGCTTTTCGCGCCAGCCGACTCGATCACGTCCGGGTAGATGGTGCCCTGAGCGAGGTACTTGATGTTATCCAGCTTGCAGGATTCGGCATCAAATACATCAATGAACGTGCGACCGATGATCTTGCGCTTCTTCTCAGGATCCGCTTCGCCGGCCAGGTTGTTGAGGAACTGGTCCTCAGCATTGGCGCGGATCACTTTGACGCCCATGTTCTCGGCGAACATGGCCATCACTTGCTCGCCTTCGTGCAGACGCAGCAGGCCGTTGTCGACGAACACGCAGGTCAGCTGATCGCCGATGGCTTTGTGCAGCAGCGCCGCAACCACCGAGGAGTCAACACCGCCGGACAGCCCCAGCAGCACGTTGTCGGTGCCGACCTGTGCGCGGATGTTGGCGATGGCATCTTCAGCGATCTTCGATGGCGTCCACAGGGCTTCGCAACCGCAGATGTCGAGAACGAAACGCGACAGGATGCGGCCGCCCTGTTTGGTGTGGGTCACTTCCGGGTGGAACTGCACGCCATAGTAGCCACGGTCGTCGTTGAACATGCCGGCGATCGGGCAGCTCGGGGTGCTGGCCAGGATGTGGAAGTCTTCCGGCATCCTGGTGACCTTGTCACCGTGGCTCATCCATACGTCGAGGCCGAACAGGCCGTCGGCGTCGATGTGGTCTTCGATGCCGTCGAGCAGGCGGCTCTTGCCGACCACATCAACGCGGGCGTAACCGAACTCACGCAGTTCGGAACCTTCAACCTTGCCGCCCAGTTGCTCGGCCATGGTCTGCATGCCGTAGCAGATACCGAAGACCGGTACGCCCAGGTCAAACACAGCTTGTGGGCAGCGCGGGCTGTTGGCTTCGTGCACGGACTCGGGGCCGCCGGCGAGGATGACGCCTTTCGGAGCGAATTCGCGAATCGCATCCTCGTCCATGTCGAACGGGTGCAGTTCGCAGTACACACCGATCTCGCGCACGCGGCGGGCAATCAGTTGGGTATATTGCGAACCGAAGTCGAGGATCAGGATGCGGTGAGCGTGAATATCGAGGGCCATGATTCAGTCTCGTCTAAGTCATTCAGAAACAGTCGTGATTCAGAAACAACTCGGGGCTGAATAAAACAGCCCCGGTTGCTTAGCTTGTTGCTTGAAGGCTCAACCTACGCGGTAGTTTGGCGCTTCCTTGGTGATCTGCACGTCGTGAACGTGGGATTCGGCCATGCCAGCGCCGGTGATCCGCACGAACTCAGGCCTGGTACGCATCTCTTCGATGTTGGCGCTACCGGTGTAGCCCATCGAGGAACGCAGACCGCCCATCAACTGGTGAATGATCGCGCTCAAGGTGCCTTTGTAAGGAACCCGGCCTTCGATGCCTTCCGGAACGAGTTTCTCGGCGCCTGCCGAGGAGTCCTGGAAGTAACGGTCGGAGGAGCCCTGAGCCTGGGACATGGCGCCCAGCGACCCCATGCCACGATAAGCCTTGTACGAACGGCCCTGGAACAGTTCGATCTCGCCCGGCGCTTCTTCAGTACCGGCGAACATCGAGCCCATCATCACGCAGGAGGCACCGGCTACGATGGCCTTGGACAGGTCACCGGAGAAACGGATGCCGCCGTCGGCGATCAACGGTACGCCGGTGCCTTCAAGGGCTGCGGCAACGTTGGCGATGGCACTGATTTGCGGGACGCCGACACCGGCGACGATACGGGTGGTGCAGATCGAGCCAGGGCCGATACCGACCTTGACGGCGTCGGCACCCGCTTCGGCCAGGGCCTTGGCGGCTGCGCCGGTGGCGATGTTGCCGCCAATCACCTGCACTTCAGGGAAATTCGATTTGACCCAGCGAACGCGGTCGATCACGCCTTTGGAGTGACCGTGAGCGGTGTCGACCACTACCACGTCCACACCGGCATTGACCAGCGCAGCGACACGATCACCGGTGTCTTTACCGGTGCCGACAGCAGCACCAACGCGCAGACGACCTTGATCGTCCTTGCTGGCCAGCGGGTAGGCTTTGGCTTTTTCGATGTCGTTGACCGTCATCATGCCTTTGAGGGCAAATTTGTCGTCGACGATCAGTACGCGCTCAATGCGGTGTTTGTGCAGCAGTTCACGCACGTCGTTCTTGTCGGCGCCTTCCTTGACCGTGACCAGACGCTCTTTAGGCGTCATCACTTCGCGGACGGTGGCATCCAGGCGGTTTTCAAAGCGCACGTCACGGGAAGTGACGATGCCGACCAGGTCGCCATCGTGCAGTACCGGAACGCCGGAAATGTTGTGCATGCGGGTCAATTCAAACAGATCACGAACCGTGGCATCGGCCTCGATGGTGATTGGATCCTTGACGACGCCGGCTTCGAACTTCTTGACCTTGCGAACTTCGGCAGCTTGCTGCTCGATGGTCATGTTCTTGTGGATAATGCCGATGCCACCTTCCTGAGCCATGGCAATTGCCAGACGGGCTTCAGTGACGGTGTCCATGGCGGCAGAAACCAGAGGAATATTCAGCTCGATGCCACGGGTAAGGCGGGTCTTGAGACTGACTTCGTTAGGAAGCACCTCGGAATAACCAGGCACTAGTAGAATGTCGTCGAATGTCAGAGCTTCTTGGCTGATACGCAGCATCGCGGGGGCTCCCGAGCGGGAAAATGGAAGCGCGCCATTATAGTCAGACACCCCCCGCTGTTCAATGTAAAACTCCGCTTAATATCAATGTTGCTGATATACGGAGATCCCCGCCGCTACAGCTCCACCTTGACCCAAGAGACAGGTTGATCGAGCCAATCAGCAAACTCATCGATAAAGCTTTGCTTGAACCCTGCTTCCAGCCAGTTGTTGAAGATGAAACCAAGGTTGGAAAACGCACATTCCTGCAAATACAGGAAACCGTTGATGTCATCTTCATGGCCGCATTCCGGGCAGGTGAAGTTGTCGGTGCGCCCCGGCATCCAGTCTTCGAGGCTTTCGAACAACGCTTCGCCGACCTCACGACGGCACTCGGCGCAACCGGCCTCTTCGAGAAAGCCCTTGGCCGGGGTGTAGATGCAGCGTTTAGTGACAATCTCCAACCCGTTGATCGGCTCACCGAACGGCAACGCCTGCGGGTGCAACACCACGGCCCGCGCGCCATCGGCAATGGCGTAAGCCATGCGGTTACCGGTGCGGCCACAGGTCGTCAGTTCTTCCTTGATGATGTTCTTGCGCACCAGCCAGCGCACGATCGCCCGGGCCCGGGGTTCGTGGACCGGCAGGGTGGAGATTTTCGGGACAATGATGCTTTGCGAATTCATGGAAAAACCTGCGGTGTGGCTTCTGACGCCTGCGCCGGCAAGGTCGCTCCACAGAGGCCTCCATCGTTCACACATCGCGTGTACAGCAGAGATACCTTGAGGGAGCGGGTTGCCCGCGAAGACGCCCTAAAGGCCGGCAGCTTAAGCCCTGACGAAATCCGGTCAAGTGCCGAGTGGACATGTGGTGATTGGCAGGCGAATGCCTTTAAACTGCGCCCCATGATTAAAGACCCCTTTGCAAGACTCGGCCTGGACCGTGAAGTCCTGACTGTCAGCCAGCTCAACGGCCGCGCGCGGGTGTTGCTGGAAGACGTGTTCAGCAATATCTGGGTCGAAGGCGAAATTTCCAACCTCGCCCGCCCGGCGTCCGGCCACATCTATTTCACCCTCAAGGACAGTGGCGCGCAGGTGCGTTGCGCGCTGTTCCGGCAGAACGCGGCGCGGGTGCGTCAAGCGTTGAAGGATGGCTTGGCAGTCAAGGTGCGCGGCAAGGTCTCGCTGTTCGAAGGCCGTGGCGACTATCAGTTGATTCTCGACACGGTTGAGCCGGCCGGTGACGGTGCACTGCGACTGGCCTTCGATGCGCTGAAAGAAAAACTCAGCGCCGAAGGCCTGTTCAGCGCTGAACGCAAAGTACCGCTGCCAGCGCATCCGCAACGCATCGGCATCATCAGTTCGCCGACCGGCGCGGTCATCCGCGACATTATCAGTGTGTTCCGCCGCCGTGCGCCGCAGGTCCAACTGACATTGATTCCCACCGCCGTGCAGGGTCGCGAAGCCACCGCGCAGATTGTCCGTGCTTTGAAAATGGCCGATGCCCGTGGTTTTGACGCACTGATCCTCGCTCGCGGCGGTGGTTCGCTGGAAGACCTCTGGTGCTTCAACGAAGAAGCCGTGGCCCGTGCGGTCGATGCCTGTGTCACACCGATTGTCAGCGCGGTCGGCCATGAAACCGACGTGTCGATCAGCGACTTTGTTGCCGACGTGCGGGCACCGACGCCGTCCGCGGCCGCCGAATTGCTCGCCCCCGATTCCAGCCATCTGATCCGTCAGGTCGAAAGCCTGCATCGCCGCTTGGTGATGCGTATGCGTGACCGTTTGATGCGTGATCGCCTGCGACTGGAAGGCATGGCGCGTCGCCTGCGCCATCCCGGCGAACGTCTGCGCCAGCAGGCTCAGCGCCTGGATGATCTGGACATGCGCCTGCGCCGGGCGTTCGAACGCAGCTTGAATACCCGTCGAGAACGCCTGATCCGCCTGCAAACCCGCCTCGCCGGGCAACATCCGGGGCGGCAACTGGCAATGTTGCGCCAGCGTCTCGATAGCCTCGCCGAGCGTCTGCCACGCGCGATGCGTGAAGGCCTGAAAAGCCGTCGCCTGCAACTGCACAGCCAAATGCAGACACTGCATGTGGTCAGCCCATTGGCGACCCTCGGCCGCGGTTACAGCATTTTGCTCGACGAGCGCGGCAACGCGATTCGCAACGCGGCGCAAACCCATACCGGCCAGCGCCTGAAAGCCAAACTGGGCGAAGGCGAACTGCAAGTGCGCGTCGAAGACAATCATCTGACGCCTGTCACCCTCTCTTTACTGGACTGATCCATGCCGCGTTTTTTGGCTCCACTGTTGCTCCTGTGCCTGACTTTCAATGCCCACGCCGACAGTTACATCACCCGGATGCTGAACAAACCGGTGCCGGGCGGCGTCGCCGTGGTTGATCTGGGCGTATCGAGCCAAGCGCCTAAAGCTACTTATCAAGGCAAACCGGTACTGGTGGTCAAGGAACAGAACAACTGGCTGGCGATCGTCGGTGTGCCGCTGACGGTCAAGCCCGGCGCGCAACAGATCAGCAGCGGCGGACGCAATCTGCCGTTCACCGTCGGTAACAAAAAATACCCGGAACAACGCATCACCCTGAAGAACACTCAGCAAGTCAATCCAAACCCGGCCAACCTCAAGCGCATACAGGGTGAACTGGCCGAACAGATCAAGGCTTACCGCAGCTTTAGCCCGAACACGCCGAGCAATCTGCTGCTGGACAAACCGGTCAACGGGCCACTGTCGAGCAAGTTCGGTGTGCGCCGCTTCTTTAATGGTGAAGAACGCAACCCCCACGCGGGCCTAGATTTTGCGGTGCCGGCAGGCACGCCGATCAAGACCCCGGCGGCAGGCAAGGTGATCCTGATCGGCAACTATTTCTTCAACGGCAACACTGTGTTTGTCGACCATGGGCAGGGCTTTATCAGCATGTTCTGCCATATGTCGAAAATTGATGTGAAGGTTGGCGATCAATTGGCCCGTGGCGGCGTGGTGGGCAAGGTGGGGGCGACCGGCCGGGCGACCGGGCCGCACATGCACTGGAATGTCAGCCTGAATGATGCGCGGGTCGATCCGGCGATCTTTATCGGCGCTTTCCAGCCCTGAGTCATGCGCTGAGGCCGCAGGCCTCTTCGCGAGCAAGCCCGCTCCCACACAGGTTGGTGGTGTTCACGAGATGCGTGTGCGACACGGACAATGCGGGAGCGGGCTTGCTCGTGAAGGCGTCGTGACTGCCACCGAAAAGCGATTGCGCCCGTATCGAACCTCGCGCAAACATCCATACGATTCCCGCCATAGCGCACAATAAAATCGTGCAAATCTGTACTTTTCGAGTATTCCTCTCAATTTTTTCCGACTGCTTGCCATCCTTCCCACCCGCGGTTAGGGTTGAGGGCATGAAAACCTCTCACACCCTCATTCAGCTTCGCCAGCACCGCAGCCTGTGCCTCGTCAGCGCACGACTGCGAGGCTGAATCGCTACGCCTCGTCCCACGCTTTTCCAAGAACATTCGTTCCACCGGCAGGCCGCCTCTTTTCGGCCCAGACAATAAGGAATTTCCCGATGAGCATGCTCAAAGATCCGTCTTCGAAGTACCGTGCGTTTCCCGTCATCAACCTGCCGGATCGCACCTGGCCGTCAAAAACCATCGATGTCGCGCCGATCTGGTGCAGCTCCGACCTGCGTGACGGCAACCAGTCGCTGATCGAGCCAATGGATGCGGTGAAAAAGCTGCGTTTCTGGAAAACCCTCGTTCAAGTGGGCGTGAAGGAAATCGAAGCCTCCTTCCCGGCCGCGTCGCAAACCGACTTCGACTTTGTGCGCACCCTGATCGAAGAAGGCCACATCCCGGACGACACCACCATTCAGGTGCTGACCCAGGGTCGTGAAGACCTGATCGAGCGCACCTTCGAATCCCTGCGCGGTGCGAAGAAAGCCATCGTTCACCTGTACAACGCCACCTCGCCGTCCTTCCGTCGCATCGTCTTCAATCAGGACAAGGACGGCATCAAGGCCATCGCGGTCAACGCCGCCAAGCTGTTCGTCAAATACGCCGCGATGCAGCCGGACACCGAGTGGACGTTCGAATACTCGCCGGAAACCTTCAGCGCCACTGAGCTGGAGTTCGCCAAGGAAGTCTGTGACGCGGTGATCGAGGTCTGGAACCCGACGCCCGAGCACAAGATGATTCTCAACCTGCCGGCCACCGTGGAATGCGCGACCCCGAACATCTACGCCGACCAGATCGAATGGTTCGGCCGCAACATCAACCGTCGTGACAGCGTGATCATCAGCCTGCACACCCACAACGACCGTGGCACCGGCGTGGCTGCGACCGAGCTGGGCCTGATGGCGGGCGCCGATCGTGTCGAAGGCTGCCTGTTCGGTAACGGCGAGCGTACCGGTAACGTCGACCTCGTCACCGTGGCACTGAACCTGTACACCCAGGGCGTCAACCCTGAGCTGGACTTCTCCGACATCGACGGCGTGCGCAAAGTCGTCGAAGAATGCAACCAGATTCAGGTTCATCCACGTCACCCGTACGTTGGCGACCTGGTTCACACCGCCTTCTCCGGCTCCCACCAGGATGCGATCCGCAAGGGTTTCGCCCAGCAGAAACCCGATGCCCTGTGGGAAGTCCCGTACCTGCCGATCGATCCGGCCGACATCGGCCGCAGCTACGAGGCGGTGATCCGCGTCAACAGCCAGTCGGGCAAGGGCGGCATCGCTTATTTGCTGGAACAGGAATATGGCATCAGCCTGCCACGCCGCATGCAGATCGAGTTCAGCCAGGTCGTGCAGCGTGAAACCGACCGTCTGGGCCTGGAGATGTCCGCCAAGCAGATCCACTCGCTGTTGATCAGCGAATACCTGCAAGCCAACACCCCTTATGCTCTGGTCAGCCATCGCCTGCAGGAAGAAAACGGCAACAGCTCGGTCGAAGTGGAGGTGGCAAGCCAAGGTCAGGGCGAAACCAACCTGCACTGGCGCGGCAAAGGCAATGGTGCGCTGGAAGCACTGGTCGCTGGCCTGCCGATTCCGGTGGAGATCATGGACTACAACGAGCACGCGATCGGCGCGGGCACCAATGCCAAAGCGGCGGCCTACATCGAGCTGCGCGTGAACGGCGAACGTGCGGTGCACGGTGTGGGTATCGATGAGAACATCACCACGGCCAGCTTCAAGGCACTGTTCAGCGCACTCAACCGTTCGCTGAGCCAGCCGGAAGCGAAAGCGGCTTAAGCCATCGCTGAAACGCACAAGGCCCCGGAGTGCGAACGCCGGGGCCTTTTTTTGCCTGATGGTTTTGTGTTGCTCAATCTGGCCTCCCGCTCCCCCATTGGAACGCGGTCAACTGTGGGAGCGGGCTTGCTCGCGAAGACGGCCTGCCAGACACCGCAAATATCAGGTGAACTCGAAGGTATCGGCATCCAGATTCGCCGGAAAACGCTCACGGTAAGCAGCCAACGGCGCGGCCTCCAGCACAGCCCTGAACACCCCGTCAGCCTCCCCCGCCGCCAGCAAGGTTTCGCCCTGGAAATCCAGTACCTGACTGTCGCCGGTATACGCAAACCCCTTGCCGTCAGTGCCCACACGATTGACCGCCGCCACGTAGCACAGATTTTCGATGGCTCGCGCAGGCAGCAGGCGATTCCAGTGCAAACGCCGTGCACCCGGCCAATTAGCGGTGTACAGCAGCAGATCGGTGTCCTGCGCGTCACGACTCCACACCGGGAATCGCAAGTCGTAGCAAATCAGCGGTCGAACCCTCCAGCCCTTGAGCTCGAACTGCACCTGACGTTCACCGGGGGTGTAGTGGTTGTGCTCGCCGGCCATGCGGAACAGGTGGCGCTTGTCGTAATGCCAGACTTCGCCGTCGGGCCTTGCCCACAACAAACGATTGCGGTGGCTACCGTCGGCGGCCTGAACGATCACGCTGCCGGTGATCACCGCATTGAGCTTGGCCGCCTGCACCCGCAGCCATTTGCTGGTAGGGCCATTCTCGGCTTCGGCGAGGGTTTCTGACTCCATGGAGAAGCCGGTGGTGAACATTTCCGGCAGGATGATCAGGTCCGCCCCACGCGCCTGCTCCAGTAACACCTCGAAATGCTCGAAGTTGGCCTGACGGTCATGCCATGCCAGGCAGGTCTGAATCAGTGCCAGATTGAGATCGGGTAACGCACTCAGATCGCGCATAGTTTGGCCGCCGCTTCGCGCAGCGTCTCCTCGCGTTTGGCGAAGCACAGGCGCACCAGGCGCTGGCCTTCGGGTGGTTTCTGGTAGAACACCGACACCGGAATACTCGCCACGCCATGCTCGCGGGTCATCCACATCGCCATCTCGACGTCGTTCAGGTCGGGACGTATCTGTGAGTAATCGACCAGTTGGAAGTAAGTACCGGTGACTCGGGTAAAGCTCAATCGCGACGGCGTCAGCAGATCACAGAACAGATCGCGCTTGGCCTGATAGAAACCTGGCAGCTCTTCGACGTGCTCAGGGTGTTGCGCCATGTAATCGGCCAAGGCGTATTGCAACGGCGTCACGCCGCAGAAACTGACGTACTGATGCACCTTGCGCAATTCAGCCGTCAGCGCGGGCGGTGCAACAACGTAACCGGTTTTCCAGCCCGTGACGTGGTAGGTCTTGCCAAACGAACTGACCACGAATGCGCGCTGATACAACGCTTCATGGGCCAGCACGCTGACATGTGGCGTGCCATCGAACACCAGATGTTCGTAGACTTCATCGCTGATCAAATAGATGTCACGATCGCGGATCAACGCCGCCAGTTGATCAAGCTCTGCGCGGCTGATCAGCGCTCCGCTCGGGTTATGCGGGGTGTTGAGGACGATCATTCGCGTGCGCGGACTCAGGGCAGCGGCAAGCTTGTCAAAATCGATGGAGAAATCGTCGGGCCTCAGTTGCACATGCATGCAGCGACCGCCGGCCAGTTCCGTTGCGGGTTCATAGCTGTCGTAGCACGGGTCGAAAACGATCACTTCGTCACCGCTGTGGATAACGGCCTGAATGGCACAGAAAATCGCCTGGGTTGCACCCGGCGTCACTGTCACTTCATTGTCGGCATCGACGTTCACGCCATAACTGCGGGCGATCTTCGCTGAAATCTGCTCACGCAGCGCCGGCAACCCGGTCATCGGCGAATACTGGTTATGGCCACTGGCAATATGCCGACCGACCGCATCGCGCAGGGACTGTGGGCCGTCGAAATCAGGAAAACCCTGGGACAGGTTGATGGCCCCGGTCTGCGCCGCGAGCTGAGACATCTGCGTGAAAATAGTGATGCCGACATTCGGCAGCTTACTGGTGATCATCCGGGTTCCCTGCTCTGCCCCCGGCTCTGACGACGGCGCGGGAGAGCCCGAGGATAGCCCATACGACGCCCATAAAAAAAGGGCGCCAACCGGCGCCCCCCTTTTTATCTTGATCGCACAAGAAGCGATGAATCACTTCTTGTCGCGGCGCTTCTTGTCGGCTTTCTTGTGGTGCGACATCAAACGACGCTTCTTGTTGACCTGACGGTCGGTCAGCGTGGTTTTGTTGCCTTCGTACGGGTTCTCGCCGCCCTTGAACTCGATACGGATCGGCGTACCGACCAGCTTCAGCACACGGCGGTAAGTGTTCTCCAGATAGCGCACATACGACTTGGGCACTTTCTCGATCTGGTTACCGTGGATCACGATGATCGGCGGGTTGGCCCCCCCCAAGTGAGCGTAACGCAGCTTGATCCGGCGGTTGTTGACCATCGGTGGCGCGTGCTCGCCAACCGCGTCTTCCAGAATCTGGGTCAGGCGGTTGGTCGGCCAGCGGGTGACCGCCGACTTGAACGAGTTCTGTACGGACGCGTAAAGGTTGCCCACGCCCGTGCCGTGCAGAGCCGAGATGAAGTGGATATCGGCGTAATCAACGAAGAACAGTCGACGTTGCAGCTCGACCTTCACGAAGTCGCGCTCGCTCGGCGTCATGCCGTCCCACTTGTTAATGGCAATAACCAGCGCACGACCGGACTCAATGGCAAAACCCAAGAGGTTGAGGTCGTGATCGACCACGCCTTCGCGGGCGTCCATCACGAAGATCACCACGTTGGCGTCTTTGATCGCTTGCAGGGTTTTGACCACGGAGAACTTTTCGACTTCTTCATGGATCTTGCCGCGCTTGCGAACACCGGCTGTGTCGATCAGCGTGTACTTCTCTTCATTGCGTTCGAACGGAATGTAGATACTGTCGCGCGTGGTGCCGGGTTGGTCGTAGACGATTACCCGGTCTTCACCGAGCATGCGGTTGACCAGAGTCGACTTGCCGACGTTCGGACGGCCGATGATGGCGATCTTGATCCCGTCTTTTTCGCTCGGGCCAGGAATGCGCTTGGCTTCCTCGCCTTCGGCAACGACTTCTTCTTCGCCGTCCTCCGGCTCTTCTTCGTCTCTCGGGAAATCACCCAAGGCGATTTCCAGCATCTGAGTGATGCCACGGCCGTGAGCACCGGCGATCGGAATCGCGTGGCCCATACCCAACGGAGCAAATTCAGCGCGGGCCATTTCCGGGTCGATGTTGTCGACCTTGTTGGCAACCACGTAGGAGCGCTTGTTACGTTTGCGCAAGTGTTCGGCGATCATCTGGTCGGCGGCGGTAAAACCGGCCTTGGCATCTACCAGGAACAGCACAACATCAGCTTCTTCAATGGCCAGCAGCGACTGCTCGGCCATTTTTTCGTCCATACCGTGCTCGTCACCGGAGATACCACCGGTGTCGACCAGAATGTAGGAACGCCCTTGCCACTTGGCCTCACCGTACTGGCGATCACGGGTCAGACCGGACAAGTCGCCGACGATGGCGTCACGAGTCCTGGTCAGGCGGTTGAACAAGGTGGATTTGCCGACGTTCGGTCGGCCCACCAGGGCGATTACGGGAACCATGCGGCTCTCCACTTCGTTATTTCAGAAAATACAAAAGCCGCTGCGAGGCAGCGGCTGGTGCTCGGGGCAACACTGTGGGGGCGAACAGGTTCACTCCCACAAGTGAAGCTGCCTGGGGTGTTATCCCCAAGCATAGTTGTTACTTGATGGTCAGGGCTTCCAGTTTGCCGCTGTTGCCATACACATAAATCGTGTCACCCACCACCAGCGGACGGGCGCGAAGGCCGTCGCTGTCGATGCGCTCACGGCCGACGAATCGACCGTCCACCTGACTCAACAGGTGCAGGTAACCTTCCATGTCGCCGACTGCAACGTAGCTGGAGAACACTTCCGGCGCCGACAGTTGACGGCGAGCCAGCGAATCGTTGCTCCACAATGCAGTGGTGGAACGTTCGTCGACGCCTTCAACTGTGCCCGATGCCAAGCTGACATAGACGCTGCCGAAACCCTGGGCAATACCGGCGTAGCTCGACGCATCGCGCTGCCAGAGTTGACGACCGCTCTCCAGATCCAGTGCCGCAACACGGCCCTGATAGCTGGCAACGTAAAGCGTACCGCCGGAAAGCAGCAGACCGCCGTCGATGTCGACTACGCGCTCCAGTTCCGAACGACCCTGTGGAATCGCGATCCGTTGTTCCCAGACCGGCACACCGTTGGAAATGTCCACAGCAACCACTTTACCGGTCGACAAGCCAGCCACCGCGAGGCGGTTGGTCACGATCGGCGCACTGGTACCACGCAGTGTCAGTACGGCCGGCGTGCTGTCATACACCCAGCGTTGAGTACCGGTGGAGGCATCCAGGCCGACCAGACGATCGTCCTGAGTCTGCACCACGACCACGTCGCCGTTGTTGGCCGGCGGGGCGAGGACTTCGCTGTTCACGCGAGCATGCCACTTCTCTTCACCGGTGACGGTGTCCAGAGCAACGACTTCGCCTTGCAGCGTGCCAACCAGAACCAGACCGTAACCAACGCCTACGGCGCCGGAGACAGGCAGTTCAAGATCTTTTTTCCACTTCACGTCGCCGTTGCTGCGATCCATCGCCATCACGATGCCGGTTACATCGGCAGCGTAAATGGTGTCACCGTCAACCGCTGGCACCAGCATGTTGTAGGTTTCGCCCTGACCATCACCAATCGAACGACTCCACTGCTTTTGCAGAACCACTTCTTCTTTGAAGTCGGTCAGTTCAGCCGGTGGCAATTCTTTTTTGCTGTTGCTGCTGCAACCCGCGGCCAGAAGGGCCAGAGCCAGCAATGCTGCATGCTTCCAACGGATCACGTCACGCATCCCCTTTGGCCAGGTCGTCGAGTTTGATTTGAAGGCCACCGACTGCCGCTTCATCCGACAGTGCTGCCTTGGCTTTTTGATACGCCTTGTTCGCGTCATCGG
The DNA here is from genome assembly GCF_963970575.1 of Pseudomonas sp. EA_65y_Pfl2_P74. Classification (NCBI taxonomy): domain Bacteria; kingdom Pseudomonadati; phylum Pseudomonadota; class Gammaproteobacteria; order Pseudomonadales; family Pseudomonadaceae; genus Pseudomonas; species Pseudomonas sp. EA_65y_Pfl2_P74. Next base: position 14,970 of record NZ_CAXAOQ010000026.1, on the reverse strand, counting down.
TACGACCCAACTGCACCAGCAAGTCGCCCTTGAGCTCTTCGCGAGTGGCCAGGAACGCTTTATCGGCATCGCCGTCGAGCAGTTTCAGAGCGTCATCGGCCTTGTTCTGCGCACCCAGCACTTGCGCCAGACGCTGACGGGCGATTTCGCCGAGCGCCGGGTTGGCCGGTTTGTCGACAATGGCTTTCAGTTCCATCGCTGCGTCATCGAGCTTGCCGCTGTCGACTGCAACCTTGGCCACGAACAGGCTGCCGTACTGCGCGTAGGCAGTACCGCCGAATTCACTGTTGAGCTTGCCGGCCAGATCCGCAACGCGGGCAGTATCAGGCTTGCCATCAGGCGTCAGTGTGGTTTCCAGCAGTTGCTGATAGAGCACCGAAGCGCCTTGCGACTGGTTGCTCTGATACTTGTGATAAGCCTGCCAGCCGAACACGATGACCAGCGCCAACAGGCCGCCGGTGACCAGAGGTTTGCCGTTGCGTGTCCACCAGTCCTTCAAATCCGCCAACTGTTCGTCTTCGGTACTCGACACCCCAATACTCCTTAATCGCTAAATCGGCTGTTTAGACAGCTTCAACCCTGCACGACGCAGGTGGCCAGGTGAGCGGCGAGCGCATCCCAGGCAATGCTTTGTTGTTCGCCCTGGCCACGCAGGGGTTTGAAACCTACCACTTGCTGGGCCATTTCGTCGTCACCCAGGATCAGTGCGTACAGTGCACCGCTCTTGTCGGCTTTCTTGAACTGGCTTTTGAAGCTACCGGCGCCGGCATTGACTTGCAGACGCAGGTTTGGAAGTTGATCGCGAACACGCTCGGCCAGCGCCAGAGCGGCCAACTCGGCCTCTTCACCGAAGGCACAGAGATAGACGTCGACCTGACGGGAGATTTCTTCCGGGATCTGTTCCAGGGTTTCGAGCATCAGCACCAGACGCTCGATGCCCATGGCGAAACCAACGCCTGTGGTCGGCTTGCCGCCCATCTGCTCAACCAGACCGTCGTAACGGCCGCCCGCGCACACGGTGCCTTGGGCACCGAGCTTGTCGGTGACCCATTCGAAAACGGTTTTGCTGTAGTAATCAAGGCCTCGAACCAGCTTGGGGTTGAGCACGTAAGGAATGCCAACGGCGTCCAGACGGGCCTTCAGGCCTTCGAAGTGGGCACGGGACTCGTCGTCCAGGTAGTCAGCCATTTTCGGCGCATCGACCAACACGGCTTGAGTGTCGGCATTTTTGGTGTCGAGCACCCGCAGCGGGTTGGTTTTCAAGCGACGCTGGCTGTCTTCGTCGAGCTTGTCGTGGTGCGCCGAGAGGTACTCGACCAGCGCTTCACGATAACGACCACGGGACTCGCTGGTACCCAGGCTGTTGAGTTCGAGTTTGACGGCGTCCCGAATACCCAGTTCGCCCCACAGGCGCCAGGTCATGATGATGAGTTCGGCGTCGATGTCCGGACCGTCGAGGTTGAACACCTCCAGACCGATCTGATGGAACTGGCGATAACGCCCCTTCTGCGGACGCTCGTGGCGGAACATCGGGCCGATGTACCAGAGTTTTTGTACCTGGCCGCCACCGGTGATGCCGTGCTCGAGCACTGCACGCACGCACGCTGCGGTACCTTCCGGACGCAAGGTCAGGGAGTCGCCGTTGCGGTCTTCGAAGGTGTACATCTCTTTTTCAACGATGTCGGTGACTTCACCGATCGAGCGCTTGAACAGCTCGGTGAACTCGACGATCGGCATGCGGATCTGCTTGTAACCGTAGTTATCCAGCAGACGCGCAACAGTGCTCTCGAAATAACGCCACAGCGGGGTCTGTTCGGGCAGGATGTCGTTCATGCCACGAATGGCTTGCAATGACTTGCTCACTTTAAATCCTTAAATTCGTTCGGCTCTACAGTCAGGCTCAACCGCGCGCGATAACCGCAGCGTCAGCTTCGACCTTCTCGGCCGCTTTCTGGCGGATCAGCTTTTCCAGCTCATCCACCAGATTGTCATTCGTCAGTTTCTGCGACGGTTTGCCGTCGATGTAAATCAGGTTTGGCGTGCCGCCGGTCAAGCCGATATGGGCTTCCTTGGCCTCGCCGGGGCCGTTGACCACGCAACCGATCACCGCGACATCCAGCGGCACCAGCAGGTCTTCAAGGCGCCCTTCCAGCTCGTTCATGGTCTTGACCACATCGAAGTTCTGCCGCGAGCAACTCGGGCAGGCGATGAAGTTGATTCCACGGGAACGCAGGTGCAAAGACTTGAGAATGTCGTAGCCGACCTTCACTTCCTCGACCGGGTCGGCCGCCAGCGAGATGCGGATAGTATCGCCAATCCCCTCGGCGAGCAGCATACCTAGGCCCACGGCGGATTTCACTGTACCCGAACGCAATCCACCCGCTTCGGTGATCCCCAGGTGCAGTGGCTGAACGATTTCTTTTGCCAGCAGACGGTAGGCCTCGACGGCCATGAATACGTCGGAGGCCTTCACGCTGACCTTGAAGTCCTGGAAATTCAGGCGTTCGAGGTGCTCGACGTGACGCAGCGCGGATTCAACCAGCGCAGCGGGGGTGGGCTCGCCGTATTTCTTTTGCAGGTCTTTTTCCAGGGAACCGGCGTTAACGCCGATGCGAATCGGGATCCCGCGGTCACGGGCGGCATCAACCACCGCGCGCACGCGGTCTTCACGACCAATATTGCCCGGGTTGATACGCAGGCAGTCCACACCCAGTTCGGCTACGCGCAAAGCGATCCTGTAGTCGAAGTGGATGTCGGCAACCAGGGGCACCTTGACCAGTTGCTTGATCTTGCCGAACGCCTCGGCAGCGTCCATGTCTGGCACCGAGACGCGGACGATGTCGACGCCGGCAGCTTCAAGACGGTTGATTTGCGCAACAGTGGCCGCAACATCATTGGTGTCGCTGTTGGTCATGCTCTGCACAGCGATAGGCGCATCGCCGCCTACCGGTACGTTACCGACCCAGATCTTGCGCGAGACGCGACGTTTGATTGGTGATTCGCCGTGCATGACTTATTGACCCAACTTCAGGCGAGCAGTCTCGCCACTGGTGAACGGAGCGATATCGACCGGTTGGCCGTTGTAGCTGACCTGCGCGGCGCGGGCGACACCCAGGCGCACAGCAAGCGGCGGCTTGCCGGAAACAGATACGCTGTCGCCTTTATGCTTCAGACCACTGAACAGAACCTTGCCACGACCATCGGTCACTTGTGCCCAGCAATCGCCGGTGAACTGCAACTGCACCTGACCATCGCCGGCAACGGGGGCAGGCGTTTCCTGGGTCGGTGCAGGCGTTGCCAAGGCGACCGGTGCTGTGACAGTCGGCGCTGGCGTGGCCGGTACGCTGGGGGCCGGGGTCGCAACAACTGGCGCGGGCGCGGGCGCGGCCGGTTCAGTTGGAGCGGGTGCCGGGGCGGCGCCTTCAGGGCCGCTCGATTCGGCTGTGGTTTCCGACTGCGGTAGCGCCAGCGCGGTGGTGCCCTCGGCCTGACCTTGCGCAACAGCCTGGTCCTGCGGCTCGTCTATCGGGTGTATCTGGGTGGTGCCGTCGGCGCCTTCGACTTCAACGTGCTCCGATGCCAGGCTGGTCAATTCTTTGGTTCGCAGCGATGTCTGATCCTGCCACCAGACGAAACCACCGCCAATCACCGCGATCAGCAACAGCAGGCAGACGATACGCAAAATGGTGTGGGAAACCCGAACAGGCTCCTCGATACGGCCAAGGGCGTGTACGTTACTGCCTTGGGAGTCGGTGCCGGTGGACTGGTCGAATTGCTGGACCAGAACGGTCTGGTCCATGCCGAGCAATTTGGCATAAGCGCGAATGTAACCGCGTGCGAAGGTATGCCCCGGCAGCTTGTCGAAAGCGCCGGCTTCAAGATTGCTCAGGGAAGTCACAGTGAGGTTGAGCTTGAGGGCCACTTCGGCCAGCGACCAGCCATTGCTTTCGCGTGCCTGGCGCAGGGTCTCACCGGGGTTAACGCGATTCGCTGCTACAACTTCGGGATGCGCCGCTTTCATCATTGCTCCGACAGGTATTGCTGATATTCCGGCGTACCGGGATAGAGTCGTTTTAATTGCAGGCCGTAACTGGCTGCCTTGTCGCGATCTTCAAACACTTTAGCCAGCCGAACGCCAAGCAATAGACTACGTGCATTTTGATCGGTAAGCAGGCTGAAACGGTCGTAATAGTCACGTGCGGGCACATAATGCCTGTCTTCGAAGGACAACTCAGCCATTTCCAGCAATGCGCGCGGTTGTTGACGATTCAATCGCAGCGCCTTTTCCAAATGCTGCTGCGCCAGGTCACGCTCGCCGAGCTTCGATGCTGTCATGCCGAGGTTCTCGAACACACGCGAACGCTCAGGATACAGGGTATCGGCGGCGGCCTGTTCAAAACGCTCGTAGGCTTCTTTATATCGCTGCTCTTCGTAGAGAAAACTGCCGTAATTGTTGAGCGTTCGCGCATCACCCGGACGGGAGGACAACGCCTTGCGAAAATGCTCGTCAGCCAGTTTTGGCTCCATTTCAGCCTGAAATACCAGCCCGAGGGCAGCGTTGGCGTCAGGGTCCGAACTGTCGAGCTCCAGCGCTTTTTTCAGCGGCACTTTGGCCCGCTCGCTCATGCCTTGCTGCAAGTACCCCAACCCCAGTTGCACGTAGGCAGCTCGCGCTTCATCGCGGCCCTTGCTGGTCTTCATCGGGTTGTAGTCACCCGACAGGACACAACCAGCACACAGGCTGGCCAACAGCAACAGCAGCGCAAAGCGCAGGGACATAGAGATCCTCTCTTAGTTAGTGTTCGCGGCGTTCTGTGCCAGATCGCTGTCGGCGCTCAACTCACGCACGGCGATGTAACGTTCGCTGCGACGGGTGCGATCCAGCACCTGCCCTACCAATTGACCACACGCGGCGTCGATGTCTTCACCACGGGTAGTGCGGACGGTGACGTTGAAACCGGCCTGATGCAACTGATCCTGGAAGCGACGGATTGCGTTGTTGCTCGGGCGCTCGTACCCGGAATGCGGGAACGGGTTGAACGGAATCAGGTTGATCTTGCACGGAATGTTCTTCAGCAACTCGACCATCTCAACGGCGTGTTCAATCTTGTCGTTGATATCCTTGAGCAAGGTGTACTCGATGGTCAGCACACGCTTCTCGCCAAGTGCGGACATGTAGCGCTGGCACGACTCGAGCAGCATCTTAAGCGGATATTTCTTGTTGATCGGCACCAATTGGTTACGCAATGCGTCATTCGGTGCGTGCAGGGACAACGCCAGGGATACGTCGATGTGCTTGGCCAGCTCATCGATCATCGGCACCACACCCGACGTGGACAGGGTCACGCGGCGCTTGGAGATCCCGTAACCAAGGTCATCCATCATCAGATGCATGGCGGCGACGACGTTGTCGAAGTTCAACAGCGGCTCACCCATGCCCATCATCACCACGTTAGTGATGGCACGGTCGACGGTTGCCGGGACGCTGCCGAAAGATTTGTTGGCAATCCACACCTGGCCGATCACTTCGGCGGCGGTGAGGTTGCTGTTGAAGCCTTGCTTGCCGGTGGAGCAGAAACTGCAATCCAGGGCACAGCCTGCCTGGGACGAAACGCACAGAGTGCCGCGTTTGCCCTGGGGAATGTACACGGTCTCGACGCAGCTGCCGGACGCCACGCGCACCACCCACTTACGGGTGCCGTCGCTGGAGATATCCTCGCTGACCACTTCAGGACCACGGACTTCAGCAATAGCCTTGAGCTTGTCGCGCAAGGCCTTGCTGACGTTCGTCATGGCGTCGAAATCATCGACGCCAAAGTGGTGAATCCATTTCATTACCTGACCGGCACGGAAACGCTTCTCCCCGATTGAGTCGAAGAATTTTTCCATTTCCTGTTGAGTCAGACCCAGCAGGTTGGTTTTTACAGTCGATGTAGTCATGGATTCACCTTCACTCTTAAGCCAATGCTTAGCGAGTGGTTACTTCAGTAGCTGCGAAGAAGTACGAGATTTCACGAGCAGCTGCGGCTTCGGAGTCCGAACCGTGAACAGCGTTGGCGTCGATGGAATCAGCGAAGTCAGCGCGGATGGTACCGGCAGCAGCTTCTTTAGGGTTGGTAGCGCCCATCAGCTCACGGTTCAGAGCGATAGCGTTTTCGCCTTCCAGAACCTGAACAACAACCGGGCCGGAGATCATGAAAGCAACCAGGTCGCCGAAGAAACCACGAGCGCTGTGCTCAGCGTAGAAGCCTTCAGCTTCGGCTTTGGACAGTTGCTTCAGTTTCGAAGCTACAACGCGCAGGCCGGCTTTTTCGAAACGAGTGGTGATTTCGCCGATGACGTTTTTTGCAACAGCGTCAGGCTTGATGATGGAGAAAGTGCGTTGAACAGCCATGGTGTAACTCCAGAAACGGTAATTTGCGAAAAATTAAACCCGCGAATTATACGCGGGTTCTTGGGTATTGCCTAACCTGCGAGGACGATCAGTCTACTTCTTCGATCCAGAGCGCCTGAACCGCTTCCAACACCTTCTCGCCGACGCGGCCAGAGGTGTCGTCGAAGTCAGGCAATTCCTTGATCCATTGCTGCAGGTCGACGAAATTCACAGAAAGCGGATCTACATCCGGCTTGGCTTCGGCCAATTCTTCTGCAATGCGTTGAACATCATTCCAACCGTAGCTCATGACAGTCTTACCAGTCAGTGCGGCGCTTCGGCCGCATGGTTAAGCGAATATTTCGGAATCTCGACGGTGATGTCTTCTTCTCCCACGATAGCCTGACAGGCCAGACGCGATTGCGCCTCCAGACCCCAGGCACGATCGAGGAAGTCCTCTTCCAGCTCGTCAGCCTCTTCCATCGAGTCAAAACCCTCGCGAATGATGCAGTGGCAAGTGGTGCAGGCGCAAACGCCGCCGCAGGCGCTTTCCATCTCGATATGGTGTTCGTGGGCCAGTTCGAGAATCGATGTGCCGGGCGCAGCCTCGACCACCATGCCTTCAGGGCAGAACTTCTCGTGGGGCAGAAAAATGACCTGCGGCATCAGATATCCTCGATTTCATTCAGGTTGCGCCCCGACAGAGCGGCTTTCACCGTCAAATCCATCCGGCGGGCAGCAAAGGCGTCGGTCACTTGCGACAGACGCTTGGTCTGCTGCTCGATGGCGTAACCATCGGTGCCTTTCATCAGTTCGGCCAGCTCCTGCACCTGCAGGTCGATGACCATGCGCTCTTCGGCGTCGAGCAAACGCTCGCCATCCACCTCAAGAGCGCCCTGCACAGCCTCGATCAGGCGCTGGGCATCCACCTGTTGCTCGCGCAGAACGCGGGCGACCTTATCGTCATTGGCGTGCTGGAACGAATCCTTGAGCATCTTGGCGATTTCGCCGTCGGTCAGACCGTAGGACGGCTTGACCTGAATGCTCGCTTCAACGCCCGACCCCAGTTCACGGGCAGAAACGCTGAGCAGACCGTCAGCATCGACCTGGAAGGTCACGCGAATCTTCGCCGCACCGGCCACCATCGCCGGAATGCCGCGCAATTCGAAGCGCGCCAAGGAGCGGCAGTCGCTGATCAGCTCACGCTCACCCTGCAGCACATGGATCGCCATGGCCGACTGGCCGTCTTTATAAGTGGTGAAATCCTGTGCGCGTGCGACGGGGATGGTGGTGTTGCGCGGGATTACCTTCTCCATCAAGCCACCCATGGTTTCCAGCCCCAGGGACAGCGGAATCACGTCGAGCAGCAGCAGTTCGCCGCCATCGCGCTTGTTGCCAGCCAGTGTGTCGGCCTGGATCGCGGCACCAATGGCCACCACTTGATCCGGGTCGATTTGCGTCAATGGCTGACGACCGAAAGCTTCGGCGACCGCTTCGCGAACGCGTGGAACACGGGTCGAGCCACCGACCATGACCACGGCGTGTACGTCTTCCAGCTCAACACCGGAATCACGAACGGCGCGGCGGCATGCTTTCAGGCTGCGAGCGACCATCGGCTCGATCAGCGCATCGAAAGCTTCGCGGGTCAGCGGCGCTTTCCAGTCACCGTAAGCCACTTCAACAGTCGCCGAGTCGGTCAGGGCTTCTTTGGCTGCGCAAGCAGTTTGCAGCAGATTACGTTGCGCGCCCGGATCGAGATCAGCGGACAAACCCGCACTCTCGATGATCCAGCCGGCAATCGCGTGATCGAAGTCGTCACCGCCCAGCGCGCTGTCGCCGCCAGTGGCCAGGACTTCGAAAACACCGCCGGTCAGACGCAAAATGGAAATATCGAAGGTGCCGCCGCCCAAGTCATAAATCGCGACCAGGCCCTCGGCGTGCTGATCCAGACCGTAAGCCACAGCGGCTGCGGTTGGCTCATTAAGCAGGCGCAGCACATTGAGGCCGGCGAGTTTCGCCGCATCCTTGGTGGCCTGACGCTGAGCATCATCGAAATACGCTGGCACGGTGATCACCGCCCCGACCAACTCGCCACCCAAGGTCGCTTCCGCACGCTGACGCAGCACCTTGAGGATATCGGCCGAGACCTCGACCGGGCTTTTCGGGCCTTGTACGGTATCGATGAACGGCATGTGCGATTCGCCGCCGACAAAGCGATAGGGCAGTTGCTCGCCCAATTGCTTGACGTCGGACAGACCACGCCCCATCAAGCGCTTGACCGACAGCACAGTGTTCAGGGGATCGGAAGCGGCGGCCAATTTGGCCGACTCGCCGACTTCGACGCGATCGGCGTGATAACGCACGGCGGACGGCAGGATGACCTGCCCGTCAGCGTCGGCCAGCGGCTCGGAAAGACCACTGCGCAACGCAGCGACCAGCGAATTGGTAGTGCCCAAGTCAATCCCCACAGCCAGACGACGCTGGTGCGGTTGAGGACTTTGGCCGGGTTCGGCGATCTGCAGTAGGGCCATCGTGATCAGGACTTATCTGTATATCAGGCGTGCGACCGGAGCGGCACTGGGTTAATCGTCGAGGCGCTCTTCTAACTGGCGCACTTCGTAGGTGAGCTTGTCGAGGAACTGCATGCGCCGCATCAGGCGTTCGGCCTGTTCGCGTTGCGCTGCATCATCCCAACAGGCTGCGAAGCTTTCATTGAGTTCTTCCTGAGCCACTTTCAGGCGACGCTTGAATACGGCGACACCGTCCAGGTCGGCGCTGTCCTGAAGGTCTTCGAGCTCTTCGCGCCATTGCATCTGCTGCAAAAGAAACTCGGGGTCGTGGACCGTGACCTCCATCGGCACTTCATGCCCACTGATGGTCAGCAGGTAGCGCGCACGCTGGGCCGGGCTCTTGAGCGTCTGATAAGCGTCATTCAGACGCGCAGACTGCTCAAGAGCCGACCGCTGCTCGCGCTCTGAAGCGTCGGCAAAGCGGTCAGGATGAACGCCACGCGCCAACTCACGATAGCGCGTGGCCAACTGCTCGAGATCCAGACGGAAACTCGGTTGCAGCTCGAATAAAGCGAAATGACAAGGAATACCCACGACAAGCCTCAGATGTTGAAGCTTTCGCCGCAGCCACACTCGCCGCGCACGTTGGGGTTGTTGAACTTGAAGCCTTCGTTCAACCCTTCCTTGACGAAATCGAGCTCGGTGCCGTCCAGGTAGGCCAGGCTTTTGGGGTCGATAATCACTTTTTCACCGTGACTTTCGAACACCTGATCCTCTGCAACCACCTCGTCGACAAACTCCAGCACGTAGGCAAGGCCGGAACAGCCCGTGGTGCGAACACCCAGACGAATCCCTTCACCTTTGCCGCGCCCGTCGAGGGAGCGCCGCACGTGTCGAGCAGCCGCTTCTGTCATGCTGATAGCCATCGGTGACTCCTTACTCGTCGCCAAATCCTGAAAGTCAGATCAAGCCTTTCTTCTGCTTGTAATCGCGAACGGCCGCTTTGATAGCGTCTTCAGCGAGTACCGAGCAGTGAATTTTCACTGGCGGCAAGGCCAGTTCTTCGGCCAACTGAGTGTTTTTGATGGTTTCCGCTTCGTCCAGGGTCTTGCCCTTCATCCACTCGGTAGCGAGGGAGCTGGAAGCGATGGCCGAACCGCAGCCATAGGTCTTGAACTTGGCGTCTTCAATCACACCCTGATCGTTGACCTTGATCTGCAGACGCATCACGTCGCCGCACGCCGGTGCGCCGACCATGCCAGTGCCGACATCCGGGTCTTCGGCATTCATCTTGCCGACGTTACGCGGGTTTTCGTAGTGGTCGATGACCTTTTCGCTGTAAGCCATGATTCTTAATCCTCACTCATCAGAGAGTCGCTCTTTATGCCCCACAACCTGAGTTGACAGGGCCGGTTCGCGGCGACTTGAAATCAGTGTGCCGCCCACTCGATTTTCGAAATGTCGACACCGTCTTTGTACATGTCCCACAGCGGCGACAGAGCGCGCAGCTTGGTAACGGCCTCGCAGACTTTCTGCGCGGCGTAGTCGATTTCTTCTTCGGTGGTGAAACGGCCGAAGGTGAAGCGGATCGAGCTGTGCGCCAGTTCGTCGTTGCGGCCCAGAGCGCGCAGTACGTACGAAGGCTCAAGCGATGCCGAGGTGCAGGCCGAACCGGACGAAACCGCCAGATCCTTGAGCGCCATGATCAGCGATTCGCCTTCAACGTAGTTGAAGCTCAGGTTCAGGTTGTGCGGAACGCGGGCAGTCAGACTGCCGTTTACGTACAGCTCTTCCAGATGTTCGACCTGCTTGTAGAAACGATCGCTCAAGGCTTTGATACGAACGTTTTCAGCAACCATGTCTTCCTTGGCCACACGGAACGCTTCGCCCATGCCGACGATCTGGTGAGTCGCCAGAGTGCCGGAACGCATGCCGCGCTCGTGACCGCCGCCGTGCATGGTCGCTTCGATGCGCACACGCGGCTTGCGGCTGACGTACAGCGCGCCAATGCCTTTAGGGCCATAGGTTTTGTGGGCCGAGAACGACATCATGTCGACTTTCAGCTTCTGCAGGTCGATCTCGACCTTGCCAGTGGACTGAGCGGCGTCAACGTGGAACAGGATGCCTTTCGAACGAAGCAGTTCGCCGATGGCAGCGATGTCGTTGACGGTGCCGATTTCGTTGTTTACGTGCATGATCGACACGAGGATGGTGTCTTCGCGCAGCGCGGCGTCGATCATCTCAGGAGTGATCAGACCGTCAGTCTGAGGATCGAGGTAGGTCACTTCGAAACCTTCACGCTCCAGTTGGCGCATGGTGTCGAGGACAGCCTTGTGCTCAATTTTGGAGGTGATCAGGTGCTTGCCCTTGGAGGCGTAGAAATGTGCCGCGCCCTTGATTGCCAGGTTATCGGACTCGGTAGCACCGGAAGTCCAGACGATTTCGCGCGGGTCGGCGTTGACCAGGTCGGCCACCTGACGACGGGCATTTTCGACGGACTCTTCAGCCTTCCAGCCGAACACATGGGAACGGGACGCCGGGTTACCGAAGTTTCCGTCGACCAGCAGGCATTCACTCATCTTTTGCGCAACGCGCGGATCGACCGGGGTGGTCGCAGAGTAATCAAGGTAAATCGGCAATTTCATGGACTATCTCCTAAATCAGGCTGGCTGGCGTGCCGCTAGCTCTTTGGCTGTCATTCGACGGCGGACGCTTCAATCTTGTCCAGGTGCTGCGCCTTGCCATTGCAACGACGCTGATCCTGACGCTGGGCTACTTCTTGCACCTCACGGCGAGTCACAAGGTCAGCCAAGCTGATACCGCTCAGAAATTCGTGAATCTGCAGGCTCAGGTCGCACCACAGATGATGGGTCAGACAGGTGTCACCGGAATGGCAATCGCCCTGGCCCTGGCACTTGGTAGCATCGACCGACTCGTTCACCGCATCGATCACCTGAGCAACCTGAATGCCCTGCATGTCGCGGGACAACTGGTAGCCACCGCCCGGACCGCGAACACTGGAAACCAGGTTACTGCGGCGCAGCTTGGCAAAAAGCTGTTCGAGGTAGGACAGGGAGATGCCTTGGCGCTCGGAGATATCGGCCAGAGACACGGGCCCGTGCTGCGCGTGCAACGCCAGGTCGAGCATGGCGGTCACGGCGTATCGGCCTTTTGTAGTCAGTCGCATGGACAGTTACCACGGAGTTCAGAATGGGCGGGAGTATGCAATTCCCGAGCATTTAAGTCAACTATAAGACCTAGTGCTTTAGTCGGGTTTACCCGCAAAAGAGCGCGCGCATCATAGCAAAGGCTGGTGGCGCACAGCCAGACATACCGCGTTATCGTTCTTCGCGAGCGAGACCGCTCCCACAAGGGAATGCAGTGCAACGCTGGCCTGCTCGCGAAGAAAACGACGCGGTTTAGCTCGCCTGACTCTGATCCTTGCCTTTGACGCAGGCAAAGTCTTCTTCACGCAGCTCAGGCAGATCTTTCGCACAGTAACTACTGCCCAGATCCTTCAGCGCGCCGCACATCCCCTCCAGTCGCCCATCCACCGCTTGCAGGTGATCAAGCAACTGACCGATGGCACGCGCCACCGGGTCAGGCATGTCCTCACTGACACCATAGGCATCGAAGCCGATCTTCTCGGCCATGGCCTTGCGTTTGGCGTCCTGCTCCTCATCGGATTTGACGATGATTCGCCCAGGAATCCCCACAACCGTGGCGCCCGGCGGCACTTCTTTGGTTACCACGGCATTGGAGCCGACCTTGGCACCAGCGCCGACCGTGAATGGACCAAGCACCTTGGCGCCTGCCCCCACCACAACGCCATCACCCAACGTCGGATGGCGCTTGCCTTTATTCCAACTGGTGCCACCCAGGGTCACGCCCTGATAAATGGTTACGTCATCGCCAATCTCGGCGGTTTCGCCAATGACGATCCCCATGCCGTGATCGATAAAGAAGCGTCGACCGACTTTCGCCCCCGGATGAATCTCGATCCCGGTCAACCAGCGACCAAAGTTCGACACCAGACGCGCCAGCCATTTCAGATCATGGCGCCAGAGCATCCCGGCCAATCGGTGAATCCAGATCGCATGCATCCCGGGGTAGCAGGTCAGGACTTCAAAAGCGTTACGCGCCGCCGGGTCTCGATGGAACACACTTTGGATATCTTCACGCAAACGCTCAAACATCATTTAGTCCTTCCGCTTAAGAAGCTCACCACGGGCCGCTTTTTGGGTTTCCGTGAGAATGCCACGCAAAATATTCATTTCCGCCCGGCTGACCGAGCTGCGTCCGTACAACCGGCGCAGGCGCGCCATCAAGTGCCGTGGTTTTTCCGGATCAAGGAATTCGATGGCGACCAGCGTCTGTTCCAGATGCTCATAGAATCGCTCCAACTCATCCATGGTCGCCAGTTCGGCACTTTTCACCGAGGCCACTTCTTCTTTCTCGATCTTGCTCGGCTGACCCTGTGCGGCCAGCCAGGCCATGCGCACTTCATAACTCAACACCTGCACCGCCGCGCCGAGGTTCAGCGAACTGAACTCCGGATCGGAGGGGATGTGCACGTGAAAGTGACATCGCTGCAACTCTTCATTGGTCAGGCCGGAATCTTCACGACCGAACACCAGAGCGATTTCGGCACCCTGCCCGGCCTCCTCAACCACTTTGGTGCCGCATTCGCGCGGATCCAGCAGTGGCCACGGAATGCGTCGATCACGAGCACTGGTGCCGAGCACCAGATTGCAGCCGACCAAGGCATCTTCCAAAGTGGCGACGACTTGCGCGTTTTCAAGAATGTCACCGGCACCGGAAGCACGAGCATCGGCTTCGTGGTGCGGGAACAGCCGCGGCTCAACCAGCACCAATCGCGACAGACCCATGTTTTTCATGGCGCGCGCAGCCCCGCCGATGTTGCCGGGGTGGCTGGTATTGACCAGGACGACACGAATGTTCTGCAGCAAGGGAGGCGCTCTCGGACACAGGGAAGGGGTGCAAATCTTACAGAACAGCCTACCGTTAAGCTATGAAAGCGAACAGCGTCCTTCACCTGAAGAAAAGTTCTGATAGAATGCGCGGCTTTCTTTAACAACCTTAGGTGACACATCCATGCAGCCCATGCTGAATATCGCGCTGCGCGCCGCCCGCAGCGCCAGTGAACTGATCTTCCGCTCCATCGAGCGCCTGGATACCATCAAGGTCGACGAAAAAGACGCCAAGGATTATGTATCCGAGGTTGACCGTGCCGCCGAACAGAAAATCATCGACGCCCTGCGCAAGGCTTACCCGAATCACTCGATCCAGGGTGAAGAAACTGGCCTGCACGCCGGCACCGGCATCGAAGGCGAAGAATACCTGTGGATCATTGACCCACTGGACGGCACCACCAACTTCCTGCGCGGCATTCCTCACTTTGCCGTCAGCATCGCCTGCAAATATCGCGGTCGCCTGGAACACGCAGTGGTTCTGGACCCGGTTCGCCAGGAAGAATTCACCGCCAGCCGTGGTCGCGGCGCTCAACTGAACGGTCGTCGCCTGCGCGTCAGCGGTCGTACCAGCCTCGACGGCGCCCTGCTGGGCACCGGCTTCCCGTTCCGGGACGACCAGATGGACAACCTCGACAACTACCTGGGCATGTTCCGCGCTCTGGTGGGTCAAACTGCCGGCATCCGCCGCGCTGGTTCGGCGAGCCTGGACCTGGCTTACGTCGCTGCCGGTCGTTTCGATGCATTCTGGGAGTCGGGCCTGTCCGAGTGGGACATGGCTGCAGGCGCCCTGCTGATTCAAGAAGCCGGCGGTTTGGTGAGCGACTTCACCGGCGGTCACGATTTCCTTGAAAAAGGCCACATCGTTGCCGGCAACACCAAGTGCTTCAAGGCAGTTCTGACGGCGATCCAGCCGCACCTGCCGGCTTCGCTGAAGCGCTAAGCTTTTAGCGAAACGCAAAAAGCACCCTTCGCAGACTGTGTGAAAACCTAGCAATCTGCGCAGCGCTCAATGAAAATGCTCCGTATCGAAAGATACGGAGCATTTTTCGTTATGGCTTACATCCAAGGAGAGTCTCGCAGCCAGACCAGCCTG
>NZ_CAXAOQ010000025.1:0-101900 GCF_963970575.1 Pseudomonas sp. EA_65y_Pfl2_P74 | reverse complement strand
AAGCAGCATCTTAAGTAATGCGGCTCTGCGTTCAGGTGAATAGTACGGCACGACCAGTCTCTTTCCGCCCCCGATATGCTTTTTTTGGAAAAACCGGAGAGGCGACAACTATCCTGACACCGGGGGTGGCTGGCCCAGTGAATCCCGCGAGAACTCCTTCCATTGGGGCCAGGACATTGGAACTGCCGGATTAGGGGGTGACTTTAAACCGCATCCGCCTCTCACCCTTTGTTGATCCTCAAAAACATCTGCCTTGAGAGGTAGCCGTTGGCCGTGATTGGCTAATTTCGGCCGATTTTTGAATTTCGAATTTTCAGCTGCCCCGAATACAAGCACTACCAGCGTTGGAAATGCCTACTCGCCATATTGAGCGTTTTCCCGGCCCTTTGTGGACCTTTGCTGCTCTGTTATCAGTTCGTCCCAAATTGGATCGCTTCAAATTCACCATCAACAAACCAGCCACTGGTCTTAATTTTGGCGAGAGCCGCTGCAGGGTCGGACGACCAAAGAACAAGGGCCAGCGACTCCTGAGCTCGGCTGCACGTGACGTATAACAAGCGCAACGTACGATCGATAGTCGTTTCCTTACCTTTTCCAAAATTTTCTATGTCAGTTTTACCGAGCTCCGTGCCACCAAAAATCTTGTCGTATGAGATTTGATTACTGCCCGCGAGCTTGTCATCCATCACCACCATGACGTGCAAGAATTCGGATCCCTTAACGACTTGGTGGGTAGCTAACAACGAATTTCCTGATAGATATTTACTGTACTTTTGCAGCTGACTCCAAGGGCAAGCGAACAGCGCACACCACCCGCGACGCATCCGGTCATGCTTGGACTCCTCCTCTCCTCTGCCTGGAGCCGGAGGCGGTGGCGACTTATCCGCATGTGCCACCCCGAGCCGCTGATCAACCTCAAACAGATTCGCGCGCAGAACTGGTTCAAGCACGTGCTCTATCGTTGCAGAGGGATTAGCCCGAATAGAGGCGAAACTCTCAATAGCTTTCAACATCTCGCCTGTCCTGCTTGCCCGCTCTTGCAAATTTTCGGGCATTTTCTCAAGTCGGCCAAAACGGCGAAAAACTTCAGTGGCCTTAAACTCATCAGCTACGCCATCAGCATCGATACATGCGTCTAGCTGCGCTAACTCATTGAACAGAAATTGTACTGCAGCGGGACCTTTATTTTCGCCGCTTCCTGTGGGCGCCGCTGCGTTAGGATCCAGCAGGACCATCGCACTGTACACATCGAGAAACGAGCCTCGGGTTGCGACAAGCTTGTGCTCCAAAGCAAGCATTTGATATTCATTTTGCCCCCAGGCAACCATCCCGCTAGCTTTCAGCATTTGCTCTGCGCACCAGTTCTCTCCAAGCACCTTATCGTCGGAAGAACACGATGTGTCACCGACAAATATTCGCACAACCCCACCTATTTTTTCACTTCGATGCTGCTGTTCGACGCCATTTGCAGGCTGAGTCCGCCCTTCAAGCTTCGCACCCCATATTTTGTTGATAAGGGTCACAATTCGGGCCTGACTTCGGTGGTTCATTTGCAGTTCAGGTGTCGCCCATTTAGCGGGCACTAAACTTGGAAGGTCAATGTGCCCGTCCTGATAGATACGTTGTCGGTGATCGCCCAGCAAACCGAGAGTCAGCCCACTCCCAGCCGGCGATGAAAGCTCAATTAAAGCATCGAGCATTCCCTTCATGGTGTCCTGTGACTCATCAATCAGGACGATAGGATGCCGGTCTTTGAGAATAATCTGGAGGGTAGGTCTGTTCCTGAGGAGCCATGCAGTTGCGTTTAGAACGTGCTGGTGAGCGAGTGCTCCAGGACCATACGTCTCGCGATCCGGGTGATAAAGAAACACATCCGTGGTTCTAAAGGCTAAGATGTCATCCTTTATTTCGTCCAGGTCACGCTGTTTCGCTGCTGTGATTCCTCTTGGTTTTGCTAACGCTTCAGCCGTTTCCTTTTCAAGCTGTGCTTCCTTGATAGCGATGAGCGCGGCACGAATGTCATCATTGAATCCGCTGATGAGTTCCCAACAGAAAGCGTGAATCGTTGAAACACCCACCAAATCGTTGTCCCCAAGGCGGCTTTTGATGACCGCCACCGCGTTCTTTGTATAGGTGACCACGCGTATTGAGCGTCCATGCATTCGCAACCTTCGAGCTACCTGAGCGCCCTTCTCATGCCCGACAACACCTGTCATCCGACGCAAGACTTCCACTAACGTGCGTGTTTTTCCGGAGCCCGCGCCCGCGAATAGGAAATAACTACGCGGAGGCACCTCAGTAAGGTAGCCGCAGATTTCTTCGACGACCCCAGCATCGCGGTTATTACCAGCCAAAATGGGAGCCTGACTCATACCATAGCCTCCTGACCTGGCTCTAGCTGCCCTTGCAGCCAGTTCAAGGCATCAGCAATGTACTTCGGACAGTCGACAAGCTCCCCTGATGAAACCATCTCGAAAATGCTTGCCGCAAAATCACCTTTATTGAAAGAGCCATGCATTAAGGCATGAAGCGTACCCAACAGCTCTGGGACACTCCCGGCCTCGACAACTTTTTTGGCGACTGCTGCAAGTGCCCCAGTGAGCGGCTCAGTTTCCATGCCGCCCTCACCAACTTTTTCATCCATCAGTTGCTTGAACCAAGAAATGTTGGTGAGGACGAGTGAGTCTTCAAAAGTACTGGGCCAACTGTTACCTGCCTCTGCTACAGGCAACTGCCAAGCGAATCGCACTGCGCAATCTCCAGTCTCGTTCCAGACCAGTTGGGCAACAGTCGGATTCTTGAAATCATCGAGTTGGCGCAGCTTCGGATGCCATCCACGAAGGGTTTGATTGCCACATTGCAAACCGGCCTGCCCAGTGTTCGCAACAGCAACGAGTTTTTTGGTTAGATCCCCATTTTTCTTCGGTTTTCCTTCTTTCTCCTCAGCGGGATCAATATCTGTAATGATCACCGTGGGAATTTGAAGCTTTTCTACAAGCGGTTTGAGCCGATGCGCATGACTTCCCCCAATGTCTAGAAAAGACACATACCGGCTGTTCAATGCACTGAAATCGCGCTCGATGAATAGAGGTACGAGCATGCGCTCTGCAACACCCTCAACGAAAATCGCCGCGTTAGCGAACAGCAGGTCGGTATGCTGAACGCGGAAGTAGCGTTCAGCAAACTGACGTGTCTTTTTATCATTACCGAAAACCTGTCCAAGATTGACGACCTCAGTCGTCGGCATGAGGCTTTCTAAACTCTTCGCGATACGGCGTACGTATCGAAGCCGGTCAAAGCTTTCAGCATGTGCAAGATGGCTGGAGTGGGTACTGATGAGTAGCTGACTTTTAAGCCCCGATGCGTCCTTTTCATTCGGACTGATGAGTTTGTGCGCCTTTCCAGGAAAGATACGCTGAACCTGAACATGCAGATGGGCCTCAGGTTCCTCAATCATCACCAAATGAACGGGTGCGGGAGATCCTTTTTCTGGCTTAAGCCGGGCAGCTTTGAAAGACACCAGTTGATAGCTAAGGGATTGAAGATTCTGGTAGCCAAGACCGATGGAGTACTCAGGTAGAAGCTCTTCAAGCGACTCCTTCTGCATACTGTATTGAACAGCAGTTCCATGGTCGAGTAGATCTGCTGTTTGGATACGTGTACGAAAGCGAATCTCCTGAGGGTCATGCAGCCCGGGATAGCCGAGTTCCTTCACTTCCTCAACAGAGCCTGCTAAGGCCTCGTGAATCTTTTTGTCCAGTTCTCTCTGCGCCTCAGCGACAGCCTTGATCAGATCTGCTCGGTGGCCGTGACCAGTGCTCGCGACATTCAAATGCTGTCGAGCAAACTTGAGAAGCTGGTTGGAAAACATACCAACCCGATGTGGTCCTGACGCGGATCGTGAATCCGCCTCTTCGCTGCCAAGCCCGCGTTGAGCCGCGACAAAGTCAACCCGAATCAATCTCGATAGGTGCTTACGTTCAATTGCAGTTGCGCCTGAGAGAATCTGTGTTGAATAAGACGAGAAATTGGTTAATGGGTCGTTCTCTGCGTCAAGCTTATACGCACGAACTTGACCGAGCCTAGATGGTTCTCGCAACCAGAAATCAAGAAGATCAATAGGCCATGCAAGCGAGTCTGCGCCCATATCTTTAATTGGTGAACGAGCAACGTGATACGTCCATGCCAGCTGTTTGAGGTCATCGACACTGGCGGCGGGCTCAAGCCTAAGGCGAACGCCAACTGCTCCTCCTTTCCAGCTGAACTTAGACAGAAATGGTGCCACGTAATGGTACATGCCTGCCTCAGCGTCGAACCAAAGGTCCAAAGTAGGCATTGCCCCGAGAAGCATTTGGAGTTGCGTCTCCCATCGATCCTCTTCTCCGGCTACTGTAGAGGGGTCTTCAGTAAGCGACTCCCAAGTTTTGCCAAGCGATCGCAATTTTGGCCATTGCGAGAGGCTGATGTCGAAAGCACCGAATGGAGATCCATCTGCGAGGAAGTGGCGCAAAGCAGCAAGGATTGAAGTCTTTCCGCTGTTATTTGCACCGACCAAAATTGTGGTTTTGGGGTCGATATCCAGTTGGGCTTTATTCAGCCGACGAAATTGACAGAGTTCGATGAATCGGAGTTTGATGTCACCAGATACAGGAATCTCAGGAATTGCTGACATTGGCACGCCTCCCTGCGAATTTTGAGATGCCGAGCGCAAAAATAGCCTTGGCGTCGAACCAATCCTACATGTAATCAATTGCAATACGCCACGCCTCAATGAGCCGCGCAGCTCAAGCACTAAACAGAAAGCCAGGCCTTAACTGTCCCACCCTTAACACGGCATAATTCGCATGGAGGTAGCTCATCCGAACTGGCGATGGGATTCCGATAATTGTCGTGCGTCCAAACCTAGGGATACAGTGGCTAAATCATTTTCAGAGAAAGCCATGGACAGGTCGATGCGTCTGAGCTGCATGCAATAACATCAAAAAAGTTAAATTAGGTAAGCATCTGATTTATGGATGATAAAACGCATGTAACTGTTAACAAGGCTCCGGAACTGATGGAAGAGTCGAACCTGTCAGTCGGCGGCCACGTGCTGTTCGCCCACTACCAGCAAGGCATGACCGACTACCTGGCCATCGCCCTGCTGCACCACAGCGAAGGCGTGGCGGTGACCGATGAGCTGGACGTGACGCCGTCGCGCCACCTCGACCTCGGTCAACTGCACCTCGCGGCGCGGATCAACGTCTCCGAGTGGCAGAACAACAAACAGTCCAAGCAGTACATCTCGTTCATCAAAGGCAAAAACGGCAAGAAGGTCTCGGAATACTTCCGCGACTTCATTGGCTGCCAGGAGGGCGTCGATGGCCCGGGCGAAACCCGCACCCTGCTCAAGGCGTTCAGCGACTTCGTCGAGAGCGAAGACCTGCCGGAAGATTCGGCCCGAGAGAAAACCAAGACACTGGTGGATTACGCCAGCAGCCAGGCCAAGCTCGGCGAACCGATGGGCCTGGAAGAGCTGTCGGAGTTGATCGACGAAGAACGTCCGAAGGCCTTCTACGATCACATCCGCAACAAGGACTACGGCCTCTCGCCGGAGATTCCGGCAGACAAACGCACCTTGAATCAATTCCGCCGTTTCACCGGCCGCGCCGAGGGCCTGTCGATCAGTTTCGAAGCGCACTTGCTGGGCTCCAAGATCGAGTACGACGAAGAGGCCGGCACCCTGGTCATCAAGGGCCTGCCGACGTCGCTCACCGATCAGCTGAAGCGCCGCAACTGATGCTCGCCAATGTACTGAAGAAGGTCGCGCTGGTTCTGCTCGTGGTGGTGGTCTATCAGAACTGGGGCAAGATCGAGCGGGTTTTCAATCCGTCACAAATGGTTTCCGAGCAGACCCGTGCCAGTGCCCATGTCGTGCTGTATGCGACCGACTGGTGCGGCTACTGCAAGCAGACCAAGCGCTTTCTCGACAGCAAGGGCATTGCGTTCAAGGAATTCGATATCGAGAAGGATGCCGAGGCGCGCAAGGCGTATGAGGCATTGGGTGGGCGCGGGATTCCGCTGATTGATGTGAACGGCACGTTGATTCGCGGATTCGACCCGGACGAAATCCTCGCCGCCCTGAAATGAATGTGGGAGCAAACGCGCTCCCACGGGGTTGGCAGATGACGGGGTGAATCAGCGCGCTTCGATACGGAAACCCAAGCGTGGGAAGTGCACATGCACCACACCAGCGCGTGGGTCTTCGCGACGAAGGATCAACTCTTCACTGCCTGCAAACAACAACTCCCCAACCACCGGATCAACCCCGTAATCCGTCGCGGCAATTGCCACTGGCTGCCCGGCCTTGAAGCCGTTCGGGTCTTCGAATTGCTCACTTGGCAACGCTTGTGGCGTCGAGTTACGTGCCACCTCCAGCGCCTCCTCGGCCGTCATCTCGCTCGCGGCGCCATGGCCAAAGCCCAATACGCGGCCCACCCATGCTGACACCGCCGGATACTCATCCACCAGCGGCGCGGTGACAGGCGTCGCCTTGAGGAACCACATCGGGTGCACCAAGGCGAAGTCAGCAATCGATGGCTCACCAAACAGATAGTCACCCTGCTCGCGCAGCAACTGCTGCTCCAGACGCGCCATGATCGTCGGCCATTGGTGTTTGGCCAGTTCGGTGGACAAACGCGTAGCACTGCCACCGCTGAACAACCCGGCACGGTCTGCCAGAAAGGCCTTGATGGCTTCCGGCGGCAGTTTGCCGAAACACACCGCCACCGATTCAGGTTGAAACACCAGGCTGACCGCATGTTGGAATACCACCGAATCCGCCCATCCAGCGAAACTGGCGGTAATCATTTCCTGACCTTCAGGGAAAAATGCCGGCAGGGCTTTCTCCTGCTCCAGACGACGGGCGATCAGTGAAGTGTCGCAGTAGATGTCAGCGCCAATCTGCAGCACCGGCGTTTTACGGTAACCACCGGTCAGGGCCGTCAGGTCAGGCTTGGGCATCACCGGCGAAATATGCACCGAGCGCCACGACAAGCCTTTGAACCCCAACAGCAGGCGGGCCTTTTCGGCAAATGGGGAGGTCGGGTAATGATGCAGAATCAACTCGGACATGCTCGGCTCCGCCGCTCAGATAGTAAGCAGGCAGCTTAGCGTGCATTGGCTTGGCAACCTACAGGTCTGGCTGATAGGAACCAATCAGTCGGATTGATAAGACGCCACCAGGCATTCCTTGGCGCTTTTTTTGAGCTTTTTGATCAACCGCTCCTGGCGCAACGCATCGCTTTTATCGCGGCACAGCTCGGTATAAACCAGCGCCATGGCCGGGCTGGAGAGGAAGAATCGCGCGCCTTTGCCACTCTGATGCTTGGCAAAACGGCGCACGGGATCATCGCTGATCCCGCAATACAACGAACCGTTGGCGGCGCGCACGAGGTAGACGAACCAGGACTTGCTCACCGGCTCGCCAACATCGACAGATTTTTCGCTAAGGTTGGTCACTTTGGGATTTAGGCGTGTAGAAAACAGGCGGCGATCTTATCAGCGACCAGCCTGAAATGCCTTCAGTCCCTTCAGCGCCTGGGCGCGCACGGCGTTGCGCACCAGCGGCGTCCAGCCCAGCAGCAAGCCTTTGAAGCCCAGCGCCTGACGTGACCAGCGCCACAGGTCGAAGTGGTCGTGGTGTTCGCAGATCTTGCCGTCGCGAAATACGAAGCGCGCCTGGATATCGTTGACCACGACATTGCCGGTCTGGCTGAACAGGTAGGTCGCGACCCAGTGCGCGCCACCGCTGCGCTCATCGGCGCGAACGTTGTCGAAGGTCAGGGAGAAGTCTTTGGCCCGCGTGGTGAGCATGCGCCACATGTCGCCGGCATCGCGCCCGCGCAGTTCGCCGAAGGCCGGATCGCTGAACACGACGTCATCGGTGTAACACGCGGCCATGGCGTCGGCATCGAGGTTCTCAAAGGCCTGGTAGAACCGGGTGATCAGCGCGGCGTGGGCTTCACTCATGGGCAAACTCCAAAAAATGGACAGATTGCCAGTACGATAATCCGCAAAGTGCGCAAACACTATCGGCATTCGTAAACCGAATACCCGCAGCACACAAAACCTATGTGCGAGCCTGCTCGGTTCCACATTTGAAATCAGCGCATTCAGATTTTTTCGCTTGTGACCTGAACGTACAACGCACGACCGGCCCCCAGGCCGGCGAGGATCGCGCCACAGCCAATGATGCCGAAGATCCAGCCCAACGCATTCCAGCCGCCGGTCCAGTCATGCACCACACCGACCGCGAACGGCCCCATCGACGCCAGCGTGTAGCCGAAGCCCTGGGACATGCTCGACAGATTCGCCGCTACATGAGCATCCCGCGAGCGCAACACAATCAACGTCAACGCCAGACTGAACGTACCGCCCTGCCCCAGCCCCAGCAGAATCGCCCAGCCCCACAGGCCTTCGATCGGTGCATACAGGCAACCGAACAAACCGCCGAGGGTCAGCGCCATCACCACCACGATGGCCAGACGCTGATCCTTGCCACGGGTCGCCAGCCAGGGCGCGGCCAGCGAACTGGCGAGCTGGATGATCACCGAGCCGGACAGCACCAGGCCGGCCTGAGTCGGTGTCAGCCCACGACCGATGAGGATCGAGGGCAACCAGCCGAAAACGATGTAGGCCAGCGACGATTGCAGGCCCATGTACAAAGTCACCTGCCAGGCCAGCGGGTCACGCAGCAAACCACGCACGCGGTAGGCGACGTTATGCGCACCGTGTTTGCGCCCGACTTGCGGCAACCAGAAGACCGCGGCGACCAGCGCCGGAATGACCCAAAAGCCCAGGCCCATGGTCCAGTTGTGACCCAAGTGTTCGCTCAGCGGCACGCTCGAACCTGCCGCCATTGCTGCGCCCAGGCACAAGGCCATGGTGTAGACACCGGTCATGGTGCCGGCGTGTTTGGCGAAGTCGCGTTTGACGATGCCTGGCAGCAAAACGCCGATGATGCCGATGCTGGCGCCGCCCAATACGCTGCCGGCGAACAAGCCGATCTCGCCAAAGTTGCTGCGCAAAATGATCCCGCCAGCCAGTGTCAGCAGAATCCCCAGCACCACCCGTTCTGCACCAAAACGCCGCGCCAGAATCGGTGCCAGCGGTGCAAACAATCCGAGGCAGAGCACCGGCAGCGTGGTCAGCAAACCCGCCTGCGCCGCCGACAGCCCGAGGCTTTTGGAAACATCGCTGAGCAACGGTGCCATGCTCGACAGCGCCGGGCGCAGGTTCAGCGCCACCAGAATCAAGCCCAGCAGCAACAGCCACGGCCGACGTACCAGGGGGTGGCTTTGTTGCACCTGCTCGTCATCGGCCTCGGCGTCGATCAGCAGCTCTTCAAGTTCGGCTGTTCGCTTGGGAGCGGACAGGTTTATTTCGCTTTCAAGATTCATTGATCAACTGCCTCGATATGGCTTTGGCCCGCTCCGGGTCACGTCGCTCGACCGCATCGAGCAATTCGATGTGCAGATCGAACACTTCCTGACGACGCGGGGAGATGTTCAGGGTCTGGCGCAATTGCGCGCCGACGATGCTGGAAAAATAGCGATACAGCTCGCTGAGGGTCGGGTTGTGCGCGGCGTCCACCAGCCGACGATGGAACACCAGATCGCAGGCAATGTAGGTATCGAGATCGCCGTGGTAATGGCTGCCGCTGGTGCCAAGCGCCTCGCGCAATGCGACGAGGTCTTCGTCGCTGCGGCGCAACGCCGCCAGACCAATGGCCTCGACCTCAAGGATGTGCCGGGTTTCCCGGGCCTGCTCCAGTGAGCAGCGCGACAGCGCCTTGAGCGTGTCCATCGGGTCGACCACCGCGCGCAAATAACTGCCGTCGCCCTGACGGATTTCGATCAGCCCGGAAAACGCCAGAACGCGCATGGCTTCACGCACGGTGTTACGACTGATGCCCAGTTCGGCGCACAGCTCAGGTTCGGTGGGCAGACGCTCACCGACCTGCCAGACGCCGCTATTGATGCGCTGACGCAACTGATCCAAGGCCTGATCAACCAGGGATCGTTTAATGAGTGGAGAAATGTCTGACATAGGATTCGCCCTTTCATCCAATCATGGGATGAATTTTCTGACATGTTAGTCAGACTCATGTAGGACGGCAACCGCCTAGGGTCAATCGGAGACACATGAAGCGGTATTTTCGATTGGTGAAAATTACCCTTTAAGGGTAATTTTAGGGACAGGGTTTTGCTTTCTTATGGAAAAGAACACACCCCATTACGACGTGGCGGTGATTAAGGCGGATGTCGTGCGACGCGGCAAAGAAGCCTTCACCCGACGCGCGCTGGAGACTGGCAGGGAAATGGGCATGTCATATGAATCAATGACGCATATCGTCTGCTCGCTTGAGCGGCGCATGCTTTACAAATCCATGACGTCCTACGCCAACCATCGCAACTGGCACGATCACACCTCGTTTCGTGGTTTGGAGATTTACATCAAAGTGACTTACTGCTCTGGCGGTGGGCCCCCGGGAATCTCCTTCAAGGAGAAAAACACATGAGCAAAAGACCGTGCATCAGTTGCGGCACCGAAGACGGAATGAGTCATTTTCGAAATCGCAGTCTCACCGTCAATTACAAACAGTTTTCGCGGCTCGTGCACACTCTTGCCGGTTGGGAGTGCAGGGCTTGCGGTGAAATCATTTTTGACAACGACACCGACAGCGCTGAACGCTACGTGGATGCCGGGGATCGTTTGCTCGAAGACTCCCTTCGACTTATTGGCACCGAGATGAAACGCATCCGACTTAAGCTTCATCTCACCCAAAAGAACGCGGTGAAGTTGTTATCGGGTGGAGGACACAATGCATTTTCACGCTACGAGCGGGGCGAGCTTGCTCCTCCTCAACCGCTGCTCACCTTGATGCAACTACTGGATCGCCACCCGCATTTGTTGGCCGACGTACAGGCAGTCAATCAAGGTAACGATCTCAAGCAGCTAATGGCTGCGCGTTACCCAGAACACGAACCTGTATTGACCTCCTGACCCCGGACAAAATAAACCCGGAACTCAATCCGGGTTTAATTCAATGCCTGGACTCGATCAATGCAAAATCTGACTCAAGAACAGCTTCGTCCGCTCATTCTGCGGATTATCGAAGAAGTCGTTCGGCGCAGCCTGCTCTACGATCTCGCCCTTGTCCATGAAGATCACGCGATTGGCCACGGTACGGGCGAAGCCCATTTCATGGGTCACGCAGAGCATGGTCATGCCGTCTTCGGCGAGGCCGATCATGGTATCCAGAACTTCTTTCACCATCTCTGGATCGAGCGCCGAGGTCGGTTCGTCGAACAGCATGATTTTCGGCTTCATGCACAGGGCGCGGGCGATCGCCACACGCTGCTGCTGACCGCCGGACAATTGCCCCGGAAATTTATGCGCCTGTTCCGGAATGCGTACGCGCTCCAGATAATGCATGGCGATTTCTTCGGCCTTGCGCTTGGGCATCTTGCGTACCCACATCGGCGCCAGGGTGCAGTTCTGCAAAATGGTCAGGTGCGGGAACAGGTTGAAGTGCTGAAACACCATGCCGACTTCACGGCGGATCGCTTCGATTTGCTTGAGGTCGTTGGTCAGCTCTACGCCATCGACAACAATGCGGCCCTGCTGGTGTTCTTCCAGGCGATTGAGGCAACGAATGGTGGTCGACTTGCCGGAACCCGACGGGCCGCACAGGACGATACGCTCGCCCTGCTTGACGTTGAGGTTGATGTCCTTGAGCACGTGGAACTGGCCGTACCACTTGTTGACGCCCTGCATCTGAATGATGCCTTCAGGGCTCACAGGCTTTTTGCTTGCTTCAGTCATTACACAACTCCTAACGCTTGTGGCCAGTGTCGAGCTTGCGTTCCAGGTGCATGGAATAGCGCGACATACCAAAACAGAAAATCCAGAACACCAGGGCGGCGAACACGTAGCCTTCGGTGGCCATGCCCAGCCATTTTGGATCGGCAGCGGCTTGCTTGACGCTGTTGAGCAGGTCAAAGAGGCCGATGATGATCACAAGGCTGGTGTCCTTGAACAGCGCGATGAAGGTGTTGACGATCCCGGGAATCACCATTTTCAGGGCTTGGGGCAGGATCACCAGGCCCATCGCCCGCCAATAACCGAGGCCCATCGCCGAAGCGGCTTCGTACTGACCTTTGGGGATCGCTTGCAGACCGCCGCGCACCACTTCAGCGACATAGGCTGACTGGAACAGGATCACGCCGATCAGCGCCCGCAGCAGCTTGTCGAAGTTCATGCCTTCAGGCAGGAACAGCGGCAGCATCACCGAAGACATGAACAGCACCGTGATCAACGGCACGCCGCGCCAGAACTCGATGAAGGTCACGCAGACCACACGAATCGCCGGCATGTTCGAACGACGGCCCAGTGCCAGAATGATCCCCAGCGGCAACGCACCGGCAATACCGACGGTGGCGATCACCAACGTCAGCATCAGACCACCCCATTTAGGCGTCGGGACGTTGATCAGGCCGAAGAGTCCGCCGTGCAGCAGAAAGTAGGCAATGATCGGGTACAACACCAGAAAGCTCAGCCCGTACACCGCTTTACGCGGAAAACGCGAGATGAACAGCGGTGCCGCGCCAATGACCGCCAGCCATACGGTCAGATCCACCCGCCAGCGCAAGGCCGTCGGGTAATAGCCATACATGAACTGGCCAAAACGCTGCTGAATGAACACCCAGCAGGCGCCGTCCTTGGTGCAATCGGCGCGAGTGGTGCCGACCCAATTGGCATCGAGAATCGCCCAACTGAGAATCGGAGGAACCACCAGATAGATCAGATAGAACGCAAACAGGGTCAGCAGGGTGTTGAGCCAGCTGGAGAACATGTTCGCGCGCATCCATGCAATCACACCGATGCTACTGCTCGGTGGAGGCATGTCGGGTTTGAAAGTATGAGTACTCATGCGCTTTTCCTTACCGCTCGATCAGCGCAATGCGCTTGTTGTACCAGTTCATCAGCAGGGAAATGCTGATACTGATCGCCAGGTACACGCTCATGGTGATGGCAATGACTTCGATCGCCTGACCGGTCTGGTTGAGCACGGTGCCGGCGAACAGCGAAACCATTTCCGGATAACCGATACCGGCCGCCAGCGAGGAGTTCTTCGCCAGGTTCAGGTATTGGCTGGTCAGCGGTGGAATGATCACGCGCAAAGCCTGCGGGATAATCACCTTGCGCAGGGTTGGGCCGTTTCGCAAACCCAGAGAGTGCGCCGCTTCGGTTTGCCCGTGGCTGACAGAGGCGATACCCGACCGCACGATCTCGGCAATAAAGGCCGCCGTGTAGACCGTCAGGGCCAGGGTCAAGGCCAGCAGTTCCGGAATAAGCACCCAGCCATCGACAAAGTTGAAACCTTGCAGGTGGGGGAATTCCCAACGCAGCGGCGCGCCGAAGATCAGTGCACACAACGCAGGAATCACAAAGAACAGCGCCACCCCGGCCCAGAACTTGTGGAACGGCACACCGGTTGCTTCAAAGCGCTTGTTGGCCCAGCGGCACATCAGCACAACAGCAACGATGGCCACGACGACGCTGACCACAAACGGCCAGAACCCGTCCGCCGCCAACGCCGCGGGCATATTCAAGCCGCGACTGCTGACAAAGAAGGTGTCACCGAAGTTATGACTGTTGCGCGGCCCTGGCATGGTCAGAAACACCGCGAAGTACCAGAACAGGATTTGCAGCAGCGGTGGGATGTTACGGAAAACCTCAACGTAAACTGTCGCCAGCTTGTTGATGATCCAGTTCTTGGACAGCCGCGACACACCGATGATGAAGCCCAGGATTGTCGCCAGGATCACGCCGATGATGGTCACCAGCAAGGTGTTGAGCAGGCCGATGACAAAGACCCGGGCATAGCTGTCCGATTCTGTGTAGTCGATCAGGTGTTGTGCGATGCCGAACCCGGCACTGCGTTCCAGAAAGCTGAAACCGGAAGTAATGCCCCGGTGTTGAAGGTTGGTTTGCGTGTTATCGAACAGATACCAACCCATACTGACCACCGCGATAACCGTGATGATCTGAAACAGCCACGCACGCACACGTGGATCGCTGAGGCTGAACCTCTGCTTTGGTGCGCCGATTGAATTTTGCATGAAGTGCCCCGCAAAGAATGGAACAGAACATCACCCGGTGGTTGGCCCACCGGGTGATAGAACCATCAGCGCACTGGTGGTGCGTATTGAATGCCGCCGTTGGTCCACAGGGCATTCAGGCCGCGGTCGATTTCCAGCGGAGTGCTCTTGCCGAGGTTTTTCTCGAAGATCTCGCCGTAGTTACCGACTTGCTTGACGATTTGCACGACCCAGTCTTTGGGCAGTTTCAGGTCTTTGCCGTATTCACCGTCAGCGCCCAGCAGACGGGCAACGTCCGGGTTCTTGGTGGATTTGGCTTCGGCTTCAACGTTTTTCGAAGTGATGCCGGCCTCTTCAGCGTTGAGCATTGCATAGCCAACCCAACGAACGATGGCCAGCCACTCGTCGTCACCGTTACGCACGACCGGACCCAGAGGCTCTTTGGAAATGGTTTCCGGCAGAACTACGTAATCCTTCGGCGAGGCCAGCTTGGTGCGTTGTGCATACAGCTGCGACTTGTCGGAAGTCAGCACGTCGCAACGACCGGATTCCAGCGATTTGGCGCTTTCATCGGAGGTGTCGAAAGTGATCGGGGTGTACTTCAGGCCATTGCCACGGAAGTAATCGGAAACGTTCAATTCGGTGGTGGTACCGGCTTGAATACAGATGGTCGCACCGTCCAGTTCCTTGGCACTTTTCACGCCCAGCTTCTTGTTAACCAGGAAGCCGACACCGTCGTAATAAGTGATGAAGCCAGGAAACTTCAAGCCCATGCCGGCATCACGCGAGCTGGTCATGGTGGTGTTGCGCGACAGAACGTCGATCTCGCCGGATTGCAGCGCGGTGAAGCGCTCCTTGGCATTCAACTGGCTGAACTTGACCTTGGTCGCGTCGCCGAAAACAGCAGCGGCCACAGCGCGGCAGACGTCAGCGTCGATCCCGAGGATCTTGCCGGTAGAGTCCGGCACCGAGAAGCCCGGCAGACCGTCACTCACGCCACACTGCACGAAACCTTTCTTCTGCACGGCATCCAGCGTTGCACCCGCCTGAGCGAACCCGCTGACGCCGAGAACCGTTGCTGCAGTCACGATCGCCAGAGTGGATTTCAACATCTTCATTCAAACCTCCAGTTTTGCTCTTGTTGTGTCGGAGCTTGAGTCCTGTCGCACCCTTTTGAGGCGTTGTTGACCCGTGTTGGCTTTTTTGGGGTCAACCGACGTATGACCTTCGCTATGAGTCTAGTAGGAGAAAATCCACATCATGGACAACTCACTTCTCACCAGTCGGCCGAACGGGCTGTAGCCCTTTCACGTTCGCTAAGCCCGAAGCGGCCATTGGCGAACATCCATCACCGGATTCTTTGCTATCCCGTCATCAGGCGTTCACTGATAGTGTTACCGCCAGGCGCGAGATCGATTGCACGACTACCTCAAAGCAAAGCCCGTACCACACCGGCCGCTGAAGCGACTGAGCGACAGGTCAATAGCAAAACTTGCAGCCTTGCGACATATTCTTAACAGATAAACCGGGCGCGCACGCAAATCGCGCACTCAATGAGAGCGCCCGCACACAATTGGAGCAGCCATGACCGAGCACTTGATTCTTCAGCCTGTTAAGCCCGCAGACGCCTGCGTGATCTGGCTGCACGGCCTCGGCGCCGATCGCTATGACTTCCTGCCGGTGGCTGAAGCGTTGCAGGAAAGCCTCTTGAGCACGCGTTTCGTGCTGCCTCAGGCGCCGACCCGGCCCGTTACCATTAATGGTGGATATGCCATGCCGAGCTGGTACGACATCAAAGCCATGAGCCCGGCGCGAGCGATCGACCGCGATGAACTGGAAGCCTCTGCCGAAGACATTATCGAGTTGATAGAAAGCGAGCGAGCCAGCGGAATAGACGCCTCGCGAATTTTTCTTGCCGGTTTTTCCCAGGGCGGCGCCGTGGTTTTACACACCGCGTTTTTGAAATGGCAGGGCCCATTGGGCGGGGTGCTGGCGCTGTCGACGTATGCGCCAACGTTCAGCGATGCACTGGAGTTGTCCGCCAGCCAGCAGCGCATCCCGGCGCTTTGCCTGCACGGTCAATTCGACGGTGTGGTGCAGAACTCGATGGGGCGTAGCGCATTTGAGTATTTAAAGCAGCATGGTGTCACCGTGACATGGCAGGAATACCCAATGGAGCACGAAGTGTTACCCGAAGAAATTCGCGACATCGGCGTCTGGTTGAGCGAACGTCTGCGCTGATTTTGCGCGCAAGCCCTGCCCTTTGATCATCCCACTACGCCGCGCCCGATTCTTGCATTACACTGGCCGGCGTACATTCCTTAACCAATTGATGAGATGACCGTGCTCAAAGCACTCAAGAAAATGTTCGGTAAAAGCGAGGCTGAGCAGCTCGCGCCAGTTCCCAGTGCGCCCTCGAGCGCCCCCGGTCATCGCACCGATGTGCCTGCGGTCGACCGCCAGGCTTTTGTAGCGCCACCCAAGCAAGTGCCAAAACCTGCCCCGACCGTACCCGTTGTCGCAACGCCGGCAATGAGCGAAGCGCCAAAACCGGCCAGAGCGCGTCGCGAGCCCAAGCCCAAGGCACCGGTCATCCCTTGGAAACTCGAAGACTTCGTCGTCGAGCCTCAGGAAGGCAAAACCCGCTTCCACGATTTCAAGCTGTCCCCGGAACTGATGCACGCCATCCAGGACCTGGGCTTCCCGTATTGCACGCCGATCCAGGCGCAAGTGCTGGGCTTCACCCTCGCCGGCAAAGACGCCATCGGTCGCGCGCAGACCGGCACTGGCAAGACGGCCGCGTTTTTAATCTCGATCATCACTCAACTGTTGCAGACGCCGCCGCCCAAAGAGCGCTACATGGGCGAACCCCGCGCGCTGATCATCGCGCCGACCCGCGAACTGGTGGTGCAGATCGCCAAGGACGCCGCCGACCTGACCAAGTACACCGGCCTGAACGTGATGACGTTTGTGGGCGGCATGGATTTCGACAAGCAACTCAAACACCTCGAAGCACGCCATTGCGACATTCTCGTCGCCACACCGGGCCGTCTGCTTGACTTCAACCAGCGCGGCGACGTGCACCTGGACATGGTCGAAGTGATGGTGCTGGACGAAGCCGATCGCATGCTCGACATGGGCTTCATCCCGCAAGTACGCCAGATCATTCGCCAGACGCCACCGAAAAGCGAACGCCAGACGCTGCTGTTCTCCGCGACCTTCACCGAAGACGTGATGAACCTGGCCAAGCAGTGGACCACCGACCCGTCCATCGTCGAGATCGAGTCGCAGAACGTCGCCAACGAAAACGTCGAACAGCACATTTATGCCGTGGCCGGCGCCGACAAGTACAAACTGCTCTTCAACCTGGTCAACGATAACGGCTGGGAACGCGTGATCGTGTTCGCCAACCGCAAGGACGAAGTACGCCGCATCGAAGAACGCCTGGTGCGTGATGGCATCAACGCCGCGCAACTGTCCGGCGACGTGCCGCAGCACAAACGCATCAAGACGCTGGAAGGCTTTCGCGAAGGCAAGATTCGCGTGCTGGTGGCCACCGATGTTGCCGGTCGCGGCATCCACATCGACGGTATCAGCCATGTGATCAACTTCACCCTGCCGGAAGTGCCGGACGACTACGTGCACCGCATCGGCCGTACCGGTCGTGCTGGCGCCGATGGTGTGTCGATCAGCTTCGCCGGCGAGGACGACTCCTATCAATTGCCGTCCATCGAAGAAAAACTGGGCCGCAAGATCAGTTGTGAAACGCCGCCAACGCATCTGTTGCGCGCCGTTGAGCGCAAGCGTCCACAGTAAGCGACGCCATAAAAGAAGCGCAGCCGGTAACGGACTGCGCTTTTTTTTCGCCTGATTTTTTTCAACAGGCGCTTGCTAGGCAGAACTAAAAGTCCATAATGGACAAATTAGTTTAACTCTTGTCTCCGGAGCCAGATATGTCCAGTACGCCTTACGTGATCGACCAAGCCCAGGCTCAGGAACTGCTGGCCCGCATCGATGTACCGCAGATTCTGCGCAAGCTGTTCCGCGATCTCGCTGCTGGCCATGCGGTGCAACCGGCCCAGCAACGGGTGGAATTCGCGCAGGGCGCCGGAGACTTCATCAACTATCTGGGCGTGCTGGCCGAGGACGGTGTGTACGGCGTGAAGACGTCGCCGTACATCGTCCACGAGCAAGGGCCGCTGGTCACGGCGTGGACGCTGCTGATGTCGATGAAAACCGGTCAACCGTTGCTGCTTTGCGATGCCGGTCAACTGACCACCGCACGCACGGCCGCGACCACCGCTGTCGCCGTCGATGCGCTCGCCCCGCTGGATGCGCGGCGTCTGGCGATTATCGGCAGCGGTAAGGTCGCCCAGGCGCATCTGCATGACGTCAAATCGTTGCGCGACTGGCAGAGTATCAGCCTTTACTCGCCGAGCCTGCGTGAAGATCCTGAAACACAGGCCGTGTTGAAAGCCCTTGCCCCAAGCCTGAAGATCGCCGACAACCGTGAAGCCGCCATCGCCGATGCGGACGTGATCATGCTGTGCACCTCGTCCGCAGGCCCCGTGATCGACCCGGCAACCTTGAGCAAACCGGCGCTGATCACCTCGATCAGCACCAACGCCCCGCGCGCCCATGAAATACCGCCGCAGAGCCTCAACGACATGCAGGTGTTCTGCGACTATCGACTGACCACGCCAGACTCGGCGGGTGAGATGTTGATTGCCGCTGAACAGCATGGCTGGGACAAGGATTCGATCATCGGCGATCTGGCAGATCTGCTGAGTGGAAAAGTGCAGCGCCCCGGTTACGAACGTCACGTATTTTTCCGTTCAATCGGCCTGGGTCTGGAAGATATCGCCGTGGCCAATGCGGTTTACCACCTGCAGCACTGACACCTCGCCTCTCTGTGGGAGCGGGCTTGCTCGCGAAGAGGGAGTGTCAGGCACCGTTGGTGTCGTCTGACACACCGCTTTCGCGAGCAAGCCCGCGCCCACAGGGAAATCGTCGAACTTCCCGATATTGCGCCTTACTGGAGACATTCATGAGCCAGGCAGATTTCATCATCATCGGCGGCGGGATTGCCGGCGCCTCCACCGGTTTCTGGCTATCGCCGCATGCCAAAGTGATTGTGCTGGAACGTGAATCGCACCCGGCCTATCACTCCACCGGACGCTCCGCGGCGCTGTTCACCGCCGCTTACGGCACGCCGCAAGTACGCGCTCTGACGCAAGCCAGCCGCGCATTCTTCGACCACCCGCCCGCCGGTTTCTGCGAGCACCCATTGCTCACGCCACGCGGCGAAATGACCGTGGATTTCACCGGTGACGCCGCCGAACTGAGCAACCAGTACCTGAGCGCAAAAGCGACAGTGCCGCAGATGCAACTGCTCAGCGCCGACGAAGCGTGTGCACGGCTGCCGATCCTGCGCCGAGAAAAAGTCCACGGCGCGATCTACGATCCGAGCGCCAGCGACATTGATACTGACGCATTGCATCAGGGCTATCTGCGCGGTATCCGCCGGAACAATGGCGAAGTGCACACCGATTGCGAAGTGCTCAGTCTGAACCGCGATGCCGATGGCCTCTGGCAAGTGCAAACCCAGGATCAGACGTTCAGCGCGCCAGTGATCATCAACGCCGCCGGTGCCTGGGCCGACAAGATCGGCGAACTGGCCGGGGCAAAACCGCTGGGCCTGCAACCGAAGCGCCGCGCCGCGTTCATCTTTGCCGGTCCCGAAGGCGTCGACATTCATCACTGGCCCATGCTGGTCAGCCTCGACGAATCCTTCTACATGAAACCCGACGCCGGGATGTTTCTCGGCTCGCCAGCCAATGCCGACCCGGTCGAACCCCACGATGTACAGCCGGAAGAACTGGACATTGCCATGGGCATCTACCAGATCGAAGAAGCGACCACCCTGACCATCCGCCGACCGACCCGCACCTGGGCCGGACTGCGCAGCTTCGTCGCCGACGGCGACCTGATCAGTGGCTTCGATCAGCAAGTACCGGGGCTGTTCTGGGTCGCGGCGCAAGGCGGTTACGGCATTCAGACTTCACCGGCGATGGGTCAGGCCAGTGCGGCGCTGGTGCGCGGTCAGCCACTGCCTGAGCATCTGCACCAGTTCGGTCTGAGCAGCGCCATGCTCTCCCCTGCCCGGCTGTCTGAGCAACACCCCGGATGACGCGCTCCACCGATTCCGGCAAACTCGCAGCGCCTCCTGTTTACGGGGGCGCTGACGCTGCCTGGAGCTCCACTGTCATGACCGCCAACGAACTCGATCCGGCACTGGATAACTTCCGCGCCATCGCCGACGCCATCGCCACCCTGTTCTTCCCGCACGCCGAAGTGGTGCTGCACGACCTGCGCACGCAGAAAGTCGACTACATCGCCAACAACCTGTCGAAACGGGAAATCGGCGACGATTCATCACTGGAGGACATGCTCAGCGAGGAGGTCAGCGAGCGCAATATCGGCCCGTACGAAAAGTTGAATTGGGACGGTCAGAAAATTCGCAGCCTGAGTACCGTGCTGCGTGACAGCGAAGGCCATCCGCAGGCGGTGCTGTGCATCAATCTGAATATTTCGTTGTTCGAGAACGCCAAGGCCGCGCTGGACCTGTTTCTGTCGCCGAGCAAACTGATCCCGCAACCAGACTCATTGTTTCGCGATGACTGGCAGGAGCGCATCAACACCTTCCTGCACGCCTGGCTGCGTGAACGGCAACTGAGCCTGAATCTGCTGACCCGCGATCACAAGCGAGAACTGGTGCTGGCACTGCACGCCGAAGGCGCGTTCAAGGGCAAGAGCGCCTCGAACTACGTGGCCAATGTGCTGAACATGGGGCGGGCGACGGTGTACAAGCATTTGAAGGAATTGAAGGGCTAAAGATTTGCAGAGACCGTAGCGACCTTTTCGCGAGCAAGCTTGCCCCCACAGTGACCGAGCCGTACACAGGTTTCATGTACGACGCCATCACTGTGGGAGGCGGCTTGCTCCCGAAGGCGGATGATCAGTCGCCGTAGATATCGGACTTGAAATACTTCTCGGAAATCTTCTGATATTCGCCACTGGCGCGAATCCCGTCGATCGCGCTGTTCAACTCGCTGACCAATTCCTTATTGCCCTTGCGCACCGCAATCCCCGCGCCTTCGCCGACGTACTTCGGATCCTTCAACTCAGGCCCGACAAACGCATACCCCTTGCCACGCGGCATCGACAGAAAGTCATTCAGTGGAATGGTGTCAGCAAAAATCGCATCGAGGCGCCCGGCCGCCAGGTCCATGTAGATTTCTTCGTTGTTGCTGTAGCGCTTGACGTTGATGCCCTTGGGTTCAAACACCTCGGTCGCGTAACGGTCGGTGGTGGTTGCGCGCTGCACGCCGACGTTTTTGCCCTTGAGGCTGGCGTACTGGTCATCGACCGTGGCGCCTTCCTTCATCACCAGACGCGATGACGTGAAGTAGTACTTGTGGCTGAAATCCACCGATTTTTTGCGATCTTCGTTAATGGTCATGGACGACAGCGCCATGTCGATTTTCTTCACCTTCAGGGAAGGAATCAGACCGTCGAACTCACCTTCGACCCACACGCACTTGGCCTTCATCTGCGCACACAGGGCGTTACCGATGTCGTAGTCGAAACCAACGATTTCACCTTTGTCGGTTTTCGAGGCGAAGGGCGGGTAAGCGGCTTCGATGCCGATGCGCAGGGTTTTCTCGGCAGCGAATACGTTGCTGCACGCCAGCAGGCTGAACGCCAGACCGGTGATGAGGGGGAGCTTCTTCATATTCGTTCTCTCGCGGGTTGTTGTTGGTTTGGCAAGACAGAAGAAAGAATTGAAACAGGGGAATGCCTTTTTTGTACTTATAATTCCATACTGGACTTTAATGTATACATCGTCAATCGGGTGTGCGCAGATCGTAGCGGCCGGTGGTCGGGTGATTCAGGATGTTTATACGGTGAGACTGAGGGCCTTTTCGCGAGCAAACCCGCTCCCACAAAGGAACGCATTCCAATGTGGGAGCGGGCTTGCTCGCGAAGACTGACTTGAGGGTGACGCCGGTTTTAAACCTTCCAGCGATCTGCGGCGGCATGATCGCTGTCACGCCCCTCAACCCAACGTGGTCCGTCGCTGGTGTTTTCTTTCTTCCAGAACGGCGCACGGGTTTTGAGGTAGTCCATGACAAAGGCGCAAGCATCGAACGCGGCTTCACGGTGGGCGCTGGCGGCGCCGACGAACACAATCGGTTCACCCGGTTCCAGAGCACCAATGCGGTGCAGCACCTCCAGCTTCAACAACGGCCAGCGCTGTTCGGCTTCGACGGCAATTTTGCCAAGGGCCTTTTCGGTCATGCCCGGATAGTGTTCGAGGAACATCCCCGCTACATCCAGCCCATCATTGAAGTCGCGCACGTAGCCGACAAAACTCACCACGGCCCCGACCCCGACATTGGCCGCGTGCATCGCATTGACTTCAGCGCCCGGATCGAACGGCGTGGCCTGCACGCGAATCGCCATGGTTCAGCCTCCGGTCACGGTGGGAAAGAACGCCACTTCGTCACCCTCGGCCACCGGTTCGTCGAGCTGACAGAGGTCTTCGTTGCGCGCACACATGAGGTTCTGCTCGCCCAGCACGTCGGCGCCGTCACGCTGGACCAACAACGCACGCACGTCATCGACCGTGGCGAAATCACCTTCGACCTGCAGTGAGTCCATACCCAGCGCTTCACGGTATCGGGCAAAAAACTTTACGGTCAGGTTCATGGCTGCTCCGCCTGGAAATGCCCGCTCTTGCCGCCGACTTTCTCCAGCAAGCGCACGCTTTCGATGGTCATGCCGCGATCCACGGCTTTACACATGTCGTAGATGGTCAGGGCGGCGACGCTGGCAGCGGTCAGCGCTTCCATCTCCACACCGGTCTGGCCGGAGAGCTTGCATCGGGCAACGATACGCACGGCGTCATCGCCCTCAGCGCTGAGCTCGACTTTGACGCCGGTCAGCATCAGCGGGTGGCAAAGGGGAATCAGATCGCTGGTCTTCTTCGCTGCCTGAATGCCGGCAATACGCGCCACGGCGAACACATCACCCTTGGGATGGCCGCCGCTGACGATCATTTGCAGGGTTTCGGGGAGCATGCGCACCAGCGCCTGGGCCGTCGCTTCACGGAACGTCACGGCTTTTTCGGTGACGTCGACCATGTTGGCGCGACCTTGGGAATCGAGATGAGTCAGCACGGGATTACTCCTGATCAGGAGCGGGGATTGTAAACCTGCGAGTCAAATTTCCGCGAGTTTGATTACAGCCACACCGCAAATCTACTGAGGGAGCGGGCTTGCTCGCGAAAGCGCAGTGTCAGTCACCAGTAATATGGCCTGAGACACTGCCTTCGCGAGCAAGCCCCACATTTGGTTTTGTGTTTACCCATAAAAAACCGGGCGGCTGTTGGGCCGCCCGGTTTTGTTTGCGGGGTTACAGGTGCGATTCGGCGTATTCGGCCAGGATCGAGCGAGGCACCCCTTGCAGGGTGATGTGCACTCCGTTGGGGAAGTCTTTGAAGCGTTCGGTCAGGTACGTCAGCCCGGAGCTGGTCGCGGACAGGTAAGGCGTGTCGATCTGCGCCAGGTTGCCCAGGCACACCACTTTGGAGCCGGCGCCAGCCCGGGTGATGATGGTTTTCATCTGGTGCGGCGTGAGGTTCTGGCATTCGTCGATCAGGATCAGGCTTTGCTGGAAGCTGCGACCGCGAATGTAGTTAAGCGATTTGAATTGCAGCGGCACTTTGCTGAGGATGTAGTCGACGCTGCCATGGGTGTTTTCGTCATCCATGTGCAAGGCTTCGAGGTTGTCGGTGATGGCGCCCAGCCAAGGCTCCATTTTTTCCGCTTCGGTGCCGGGCAGGAAGCCGATTTCCTGATCCAGCCCTTGTACGCTGCGGGTCGCGATAATGCGGCGATAGCGCTTGCTGACCATGGTCTGCTCGATCGCAGCCGCCAGCGCCAGAATGGTTTTACCCGAACCGGCAGCCCCGGACAGGTTGACCAGATGGATGTCCGGGTCCAGCAGCGCGTACAGCGCCAGACTCTGATAGATGTCCCGTGGCTTGAGCCCCCAAGCCTCTTGATGGAGCAGCGGTTCCTGATGCAGGTCGAGGATCAGCAGCTTGTCTTCTTCGATCTCCTTGATCCAGCCGACAAAGCCCTGTTCGTCAATGATGAACTCGTTGATGTGGACCGCCGGCAGGTTGTCGATCAGTTGCACCTGATGCCAGGTGCGGCCGTGGTCCTGGCGGGTGTCGACCTTGCTCACGCGGTCCCAGAAAGAGCCGGTCATGTTGTGATAGCCGTTGGGCAGCAGGGAGACGTCATCGACCAGTTGGTCGGTGCTGTAGTCTTCGGCGGCAATGCCGCAGGCGCGCGCCTTGAGGCGCATGTTGATGTCTTTGGTGACCAGCACCACAGGTTTTTTCGGATCGCGCGCGTGCAGGTCGATCAACTGGTTGATGATTTTGTTGTCGTTCAGGTGCTCGGGCAGAATCAGATGCGGCTCGGCGTGCTTGCTCATCAAAATTGACAGCAAGCCCTTCGGCCCGCCCTTGCCGCGCTGGATCGGCACACCCAGTTCAACGTCTTCAGGGGACGCATCGCCCAGGGTCTTGTCGATCAGCCGGATGGCCTGACGGCATTCGGCGGCCACGCTGTGATGCCCGCTCTTGAGCTTGTCGAGCTCTTCCAGCACGGTCATCGGGATGGCGACGTGATGTTCTTCAAAGTTAAGCAGGGCGTTTGGATCGTGAATCAATACGTTGGTATCGAGTACATAAAGGATTGGCTGGTTGGAAGAAGGGCTACGTCCGTGATCATCCATACTCGGTCACCTTTGTGGGAGCCATTCGACGCAATACCTGGGCGGTGCTGCGCCTCGAAGTGACTACCGAATTCATCTGCGAAGCTCTCGGTGAGGAGCAGATGAACTGCACACAAAATGGGTCTTGGAAGACGCCACCTGTGTTGCAGGTTTCGGCGGTCTGTCTTCGTAATACTCCAAAACCCATGACATAAAAAAGCACTTTGACGGTTTTTTTAAGTTTATTTTGCAAAGTGACGAAAAGCCCTTGGCGGACTCTGTCGACACCGTTAGAGTCGGAAGTCCGCCTGCATCGATTCCTCGAAAAAAACCACCTCTAGCCCAATGTTTCCGGGCTTTTTCCGTTTTTCAGCGAAACCCGTCCTGGCAGTCTTCCCAACCAATGCCGCTTTGCGCGGTTTGCGTGATCAGCCACGGTAGCGAGGTCTTCACTGCATCCTGTTTCATGTTGAAATTGATCACCCCGTGCCGCCACAACAACATCAGGGTCAGCACTCGCTGCGCGCTTGGGTTGCCCTTGAGCTTGCCCGCACCGTCCTGGGCATCGATGTCCCACAGCGCCACGTGCAGGCCCTGGGTATTGAAGAACCCTTGTGCGTCGCTGCGGCGCTGACCTTCCGGTGGACGGAACAGCGGCACGTAGTTTTCCGGCAACTTGTTCCTCACCAGATCGGCGCTGCGGCGCACCGAATCCTGCCAGTCCTGCCAGTAGCTATGGGAGCGGAACTCCCAACCCTGCACGCCTACGCACTGTTGAGAGAACGCCGCTTGCAGGCTGCTCACCGAACGATCGGCCAGCCGCGCCTGGATATCCTTGCCGAGCATGAAGAAAGTACCGCTCAAGTTTGCCTTGCGCAGGTACTCGGTGAGCCAGTCGGTGTTGTCCGGTTGCACATTGGCAGCGCTGTCGAACGTCAGCAGAAACAGCCGGTCGTGCATCTCGTCGCCATTACGCTCGTAGTCGCCAAAACGATCGAATTCATTGCTGGTCTGCGGTGACAGCGCAGCCTTGCGCATCAGCTCGTCCAGATACTGCAAATGGAAGATCCGGCTCGGCTCTGCCCACTGGGTGTAAAAACTGTCGTCACTGACCACAAACTTGGCGGCCTGCTCGCGCAACGTCGGCAAGTCCTCAACGAGGAAGCAGAACGAGGCATCCTGATCGCAGCTTTGCTGGGCGTAGTTATAGCTGCTCAGCAAGCGCTGCCAGAGACGCTGGCGCAGGCTGTTGATCGCGTCGATATTGACTGTACGCAGCCCCAGGCGCTGAGCCAGTGCAGCTTCGCCCATGGACTCGGTGCCGAGCAAACCGCGAGCGAACATAAGGATTTCCGCACGCGAAGCGACATCGAACAGGGTCGGGCTGGTCAGTTGCTCAGGCCAAGTGCTGCGATCCAGCGTCGCCACATCGCCCGGCGCCGCGACGGCACCGAAGCTCAATAGCCACGCGGTGAATAAAAGAACAATGCGCAAAGAGGTGTCTCCATAACAAAACCCGCGCGGCACTATAGCTGATCCCGCCCGACTTCCCGCACTCCCCCATCCCCTTCGCAAGCAAGCCCGCTCCCACCGGGGTTACGCTGCAGGC
Source organism: Pseudomonas sp. EA_65y_Pfl2_P74 (assembly GCF_963970575.1). Classification (NCBI taxonomy): domain Bacteria; kingdom Pseudomonadati; phylum Pseudomonadota; class Gammaproteobacteria; order Pseudomonadales; family Pseudomonadaceae; genus Pseudomonas; species Pseudomonas sp. EA_65y_Pfl2_P74. The sequence continues at coordinate 75,293 of NZ_CAXAOQ010000025.1, read as the reverse complement.
CGTCGATCACCTATGGACTTGATAGCTGGAGTCATCCGCTCCAACCCCCTAGAATCGCCCCCACGATTAAAGGAGACGACTTCATGCTGATGGTGATTTCCCCCGCCAAGACCCTCGACTACGAAACACCGCCGGCGACCCAGCGCTTTACCCAGCCGCAATACCTCGACCACTCCCAGGAGCTGATCCAGCAGTTGCGCGAACTGAGCCCGGCGCAGATCAGCGAACTGATGCACGTTTCCGACAAGATCGGCGGCCTCAACGCCGCGCGTTTCGGCAGCTGGACGCCCGCCTTCACCGCGGAAAACGCCAAGCAAGCCCTGCTCGCGTTCAAGGGTGACGTGTACACCGGTCTCGACGCGCAGTCCTTCAGCGAAGCCCAGTTCGACTACGCGCAAAAGCACCTGCGCATGCTCTCCGGCCTTTATGGCCTGCTGCGTCCACTGGACCTGATGCAACCGTATCGCCTGGAAATGGGCACCAAACTGGCCAACGCCCGTGGCAAGGATCTGTACGCCTTTTGGGGCACGCGCATCAGCGAATGGCTGAACCAGGCGCTCGCAGATCAGGGCGACGACGTGCTGCTCAACCTGGCCTCCAACGAGTACTTCTCGGCGGTCAAACGCAGCGCCCTGAACGCGCGGATCATCAACACCGAGTTCAAGGACCAGAAGAACGGCCAGTACAAGATCATCAGTTTCTACGCGAAAAAGGCCCGAGGCCTGATGAGCCGTTTCGTGATCCAGGAAAAAATCAACGACCCAGCCCTGCTCAAGCAATTCGATGTGCAGGGTTATCGCTACAGTACCGAGCAATCGAAACCGGACACGCTGGTGTTCTTGCGCGACCACGCCCCCGAATAAAGCATGCTCAATGCACGACGCTTTCTATAAAGAGTCGTGCATTGAGCACGATGTCAAAAATCCCTCCCTCGATATCGCCATTTTAATGGCGCCATAAAATCAACACCCTCTTTTCTAATATTAGTTTCACTCGACACTCTTCATTTTTTTCAGTAGTGGCACCTGAATTTTTTCACGGTAGTGGCACAAAACTATCTAACGTGATTATTCGCCTGTTAATAAAGGTCGAAAACGAAAGTGCTATCAAATTGAGATTAGTGCCATCTTTGACAATATTTCAAGAAATTTCAGATTTCGCGATGAGCGGGCTGGAACTATGTCCAAATGCATAGCTCATACCACCGGTAACGATTCTCGCCGAGTTTGTACGAGATAACTTACGCTAGGCAGATAGCCATGTAACCAAGTTGTCACAGCAACTTGCCTAGATGACTAACTAGTCTGAAAGCAACTTGATGGACAGGAGATAAGCACCATTAACATCCCCTGCAAGGCCATGGCCGCGCCCCTGTAAACGTGCTCGTCTGAGCACCCAACCGCTTGATACACAAGGCTTAAACCTGAGATCAAGCGCGTAAAAACGACTGTACCAAGATCTTCAAACATGAAGATTGGCTGCAAAACAGGGCACGTCATAACAACAAGGCCTGGTTGCGCACATCTTGAGTGCACTTATTTAGACACTCGAAACTTAGTATGCCTGCACACGGCATTGTGGCGCCTGTATGCCGCACTTTCGAGTGCACTAATGAACGCTGAACACCATTAACTCCGGCCCTCTAACGGCCTGATATATACAGAGGTAATTGCGATGCGCATCAGCATATTTGGTTTGGGTTACGTTGGCGCAGTGTGTGCCGGTTGCCTGTCTGCACGGGGCCATGACGTGGTTGGCGTCGATGTTGCCAAAGACAAGATCGACATGATCAACGCCGGCAAATCGCCGATTGTTGAACCGGGCCTGGGCGAACTTCTGGCACAGGGTGTCCAGACCGGTCGTCTGCGTGGCACGACCAACTTCGCCGAGGCGATTCGTGACACCGATCTGTCGATGATTTGCGTCGGCACGCCGAGCAAGAAGAACGGCGATCTGGAACTGAACTACATCGAAGCGGTGTGCCGCGAGATCGGTTTTGTCCTGCGAGAAAAAACCACCCGCCACACCATCGTCGTTCGCAGCACCGTACTGCCGGGCACCGTTGCCAACGTGGTGATCCCGATCCTGGAAGACTGCTCCGGCAAGAAGGCCGGCGTTGATTTCGGCGTCGCGGTCAACCCGGAATTCCTGCGTGAATCCACCGCCATCGCCGACTACGACCTGCCACCGATGACCGTCATCGGCGAGTTCGACAAGGCTTCGGGCGACGTTCTGCAAGCGCTGTATGAAGAACTCGACGCGCCAATCATCCGCAAGGACATCGCCGTCGCCGAGATGATCAAGTACACCTGCAACGTCTGGCACGCGACCAAAGTGACCTTCGCCAACGAGATCGGCAACATCGCCAAAGCCGTCGGCGTCGATGGCCGTGAAGTGATGGACGTGGTCTGCCAGGACAAGACCCTCAACCTGTCCCAGTACTACATGCGTCCGGGCTTCGCGTTCGGCGGCTCGTGCCTGCCCAAAGACGTGCGTGCCCTGACCTACCGCGCCGGCTCCCTGGACGTCGAAGCGCCGCTGCTCAACTCGCTGATGCGCAGCAACGAATCGCAAGTGCAGAACGCCTTCGACATCGTTGAAAGCCATGACAAACGCAAAGTCGCCCTGCTCGGTTTGAGCTTCAAGGCCGGCACCGATGACCTGCGCGAAAGCCCGCTGGTTGAGCTGGCTGAAATGCTGATCGGCAAGGGTTACGACCTGAGCATCTACGACAGCAACGTCGAGTACGCCCGTGTTCACGGCGCGAACAAGGACTACATCGAATCGAAGATTCCGCATGTGTCGTCCCTGCTCAACGCGGACTTCGACTCGGTCATCGATAACTCCGACGTGATCATCCTCGGCAACCGCGACGAGAAATTCCGTTCGCTGGCCCAGCAAGCACCGCACGGCAAACAGGTCATCGATCTGGTCGGTTTCATGGCCAAAGCCACCGACGCCGGCACGCGCACCGAAGGCATTTGCTGGTAACGCAGCCCTAAGCGAAAAGCCTCGAGCTGCGGCTTACAGCTCGAGGCTTGCAGCTCGAAGCCTCCAATACCTTCGGATGACGTTGATGACCAAGCTCAAACATTTTTTTCTGCAATCCGCCGGCTGGCTTTTCTATTTGAGTCTGCTGATGGGCCTGGCCTTGATGCTGCCCGCGTCCACATTCGACTCCGAGTCGAAGGACTTCATTTTCCTGATTGGCGCCGTGGGTATCTGGCGCTACTCGATGGGTGCAACGCACTTTGTGCGCGGCATGATTTTTCTCTACATCGTTTATCCGCACCTGCGCCGTAAAGTGCGCAAGCTGGGTAAAGCAGCGGACCCCTCGCATGTGTTTCTGATGGTCACCAGTTTCCGTATCGACGCGCTCACCACCGCGCAGGTCTACAGCTCGGTGATCCGCGAAGCCATCGACTGCGAACTGCCGACCACTGTGGTCTGCTCGATCGTCGAAATGTCCGATGAGCTGTTGGTGAAAGCGTTGTGGGCGCGGATGAATCCGCCCGAACGCGTCAAGCTCGACTTCGTGCGCATTCCCGGCACCGGCAAACGTGATGGCCTGGCCTACGGTTTCCGCGCGATCTCCCGTCACCTGCCGGACGACCGCGCCGTGGTCGCCGTGATCGATGGCGACACCGTGCTCGGCGAAGGCACCGTGCGCAAGACCGTGCCGTGGTTTCAGTTGTTCGGCAACGTCGGCGGCCTGACCACCAACGAGTTCTGCGAAGTGCGCGGCGGCTACATCATGAGCGAATGGCACAAGCTGCGCTTCGCCCAGCGTCACATCAACATGTGTTCGATGGCCCTGTCCAAGCGCGTACTGACCATGACCGGGCGCATGTCGGTGTTCCGCGCCACCGTGGTGACCAACCCGGAATTCATCGCCGACGTGGAGAGCGACTCGCTGCAGCACTGGCGCCTGGGTCGTTTCAAGTTTTTGACCGGCGACGACAAGTCGAGCTGGTTCAGCCTGATGCGTCTGGGTTACGACACCTTTTACGTGCCTGACGCGGCGATCAACACCGTTGAACATCCGCCGGAAAAGAGCTTCATCAAGGCCAGCCGCAAACTCATGTTCCGCTGGTACGGCAACAACCTGCGGCAGAACTCCCGCGCGTTGGGTCTGGGTGTGAAACGCCTCGGCGCCTTCACCTCGGTGGTGCTGTTTGATCAGCGCGTATCGATGTGGACGTCCTTGCTCGGCCTGACCGTGGCGATCATCGCCAGCTTCAAGTACGGCACTGCATTCATTCTGGTTTACCTGCTGTGGATCGGCATCACCCGCCTGATTCTGACCTTGCTGTTGTCCTGCTCCGGTCACCGGATCGGCCCGGCTTATCCGGCGATTCTCTATTACAACCAGATCGTCGGTGCGCTGGTGAAGATCTACGTGTTCTTCCGCCTCGACCAACAGTCCTGGACTCGCCAGCCCACGTCCCTGACCCGTGATCTCGCCAGCTTTCAACGTTGGTTCAACACCTGGTCGTCTCGGACCATGACCTTCTCCGCCGGCAGCATTTTCGTCGCCGTGCTGCTGATGATGGTCTGACCCGCCCCTCTTGAATTAACAAGGAAATCGCCCCTATGAATACCGCCGTCAACGCCAATGTAGTGCATGAATCCGAAGCCCAGCGTCAGCACGCCCGCGTGAAAATCCCGGCCAAACTGCGTTTCTTCGGCCCTGACCGGGCGCCCGTTGAAACGCGGGTCCTGGACCTCTCGGCCGGCGGCCTGGCGTTCAACGCCGGGCAACTGCCGCTGACTATTGGCGAGGTGTACAAGGCCCGCCTGCAATTTGTCATCGACAACCTCGGCCTGGCCATGGACGTTGAACTGCAGGTTCGCTCTTACGACCGCCCGAGCGGTCGCGTTGGCTGCCAGTTTCAGAACCTTGAGCCGCAGGATATCTCCACCCTGCGCCACTTGATCACCTCGCACCTGGCTGGCGACATCGTCAGCATGGGTGAAGTGCTGGCGACCCTGCAGCGCGACAACTTCACCAAGGCCCGCAAGGTCAAGGACAGCGGCTCCGGCATGACGCCGTTCGGCCGTTTGAAGGCCGTGACGTTCAGCGCCGGTGTTTTTGTCGTCGGCCTGGTCGCCGCCGGTTTCATTTTCAAATCGGTGTACGGCATGTACTTCGTCAGCCACGCGCAGGCTGGCCTGGTCAGCGTGCCGGGGATGAACATCACCATGCCGCGTGACGGCACCGTGCAGAGCCTGGTCAAGTCCGACGGCGTCGCCGCCAAAGGTGCACCACTGGCGACGTTCAGCACCAGCATGCTTGACGTGCTCAAGGGCCACCTGGAAGAAGACCAGTTGACCCCGGCCAAGGTCGAGGAACTGTTCGGCAAGCAAATGACCGGCACCCTGACTTCGCCGTGCGACTGCACCGTGGCTCAGCAACTGGTGGCCGACGGTCAATACGCGAGCAAGGGCGACGTGATCTTCCAACTGGTGCCGCGCAACACCCAGGCCACCGTTGATGCGCGGTTCTCCTATCGCCAGTTCGGCGACGTGCGTCCGGGTACGCCTGTGAGCTTCCAGATCGCCGGCGAAGACCAGACCCGCACCGGCAAGATTGTCAGCAGCACCAGCCTGAAAAGCGCAGACCTGTCCTCCGACATCCGCGTGCAGATCCAGCCTGACGAGCCGCTCGACAGCCGCTTCGCCGGCCGCCCGGTGGAAGTGAACAGCGACCGGGGCCCGAACCTGAACTGGCTGATCGACAAAGCCATGGCTGCCGGTCTTTAAGTCGAGGACATGCCTGTGACGATTCCTGTTTTGTTGAACACGCCGCAGCCCTTGTGGGAGCGGGCTTGCTCGCGAATGCGGTTGAACATTCAAAATCAATGTGGGCTGGCACACCGCTTTCGCGAGCAAGCCCGCTCCCACATGGGGCCGCTGTGTGCAGTGGCATTGGCGGTCAGTCTGGCCGGTTGCGCCGGCCTGCCCGACCAGCGCCTGGCCAACGAAGCACTCAAGCGTGGCGACACCGCCACCGCTGCGCAGAACTATCAGCAACTGGCCGATCTGGGTTACAGCGAAGCGCAAGTGGGCCTGGCAGATATTCAGGTCGACAGCCACGACCCCGAGCAAATGAAACAGGCCGAAGCGACTTACCGCGCAGCGGCCAGTGTTTCATCGCGAGCCCAGGCGCGACTCGGCCGCTTGCTGGTAGCCAAACCCGGTTCCACCGAAGCCGAGCGTCAGGAGGCCGAAAGCCTGCTGAAAAAGGCGGCCGCCCAAGGCGAAGGCAACACGTTGATCCCGCTGGCGATGCTGTACCTGCAATACCCGCACAGTTTTCCGAACATCAACGCTCAGCAACAGATCGATCAGTGGCGCCAATCCGGTTACCCCGAGGCGGGTCTGGCCCAAGTGCTGCTCTATCGCACCCAAGGCACTTACGACCAGCATCTGGATGACGTGGAAAGAATATGCAAAGCCGCGCTCAACACCACCGACATCTGCTACGTCGAACTGGCCACGGTCTATCAGAAACGTGCCCAGCCTGAACAACAGGCCGAGCTGATCAAGCAGATGCAGGCCGGTTACAGCCGTGGCACCGTCACCGCTCAACGCGTCGATTCGGTCGCCCGTGTGCTGGCCGATCCGACCCTGGGCACGACCGACGAAAAAACCGCGCAGTCGTTGCTCGAACCGATTGCTCCGGGCTACCCGGCATCGTGGGTGACGCTTGCGCAATTGCTCTACGACTTCCCGGAACTGGGCGACATCGATCAGATGATGCAGTACCTGGATAACGGCCGCGCCGCCGACCAGCCGCGTGCCGAACTGTTGCTGGGCAAGCTCTACTACGAAGGCAAAATGGTCCCGCCCGATGCGAAAGTCGCCGAGGAACATTTCCAGAAAGCCGTCGGCCGCGAAGTCGCCGCCGATTACTACCTCGGCCAGATCTATCGCCGTGGTTACCTGGGCAAGGTCTATCCGCAGAAGGCTCTCGACCACTTGCTGACCGCTGCGCGCAACGGCCAGAACAGCGCCGACTTCGCCATCGCCCAACTGTTCTCCCAAGGCAAAGGCACCCAGCCCGACCCGGTCAACGCCTATGTGTTCAGCCAATTGGCCAAGGCGCAAAACACCCCGCAAGCCAATGAACTGGCCGCCACCCTCGAGGCGCAATTGCCGCCCGAGCGTCTGGCCCAAGCCCAGCGCCTGCTGCAGCAAGAGCAGGCCAGTCGTGGTGCCCTGAACCCGAACACGCTGCAACTGCACGCCCTGCAAGAAGAAGACGGCGAGGAAAAACTATGAAGCTCAATCCATTCGTGAAGGCCGGCATTGGCCTCACTTTCGCGCTGATCTGGTCTTGCCCGACACTGGCTGCGATGACTGAAAGCAAAAACTTCGGCCTGGAAGTGAAAATCACCGGCCAGTCCGAAGACGACCGCGACCTCGGCACCGCCGGTGGCGGCGACGTCAACGGCCTCGGGCTCGACCTGCGTCCGTGGGTCTACGGCGAAAGCGGCGCGTGGAGCGCCTACGCCATGGGTCAGGCCGTGACCTCGACCGACATCATCGAGACCGACACCCTGCAGCAGTCCGACAGCGAAGGTACGCAGACCACCGACAACGGTGACCGCAAGACCAAGAAAAACTACTTGGCAATGCGCGAGTTCTGGGTCGGCTACAGCGGCCTCACCCCTTACCCGGGCGAGATGCTCAAGTTCGGTCGCCAGCGCCTGCGCAATGACGACGGCCAATGGCGCGACACCAACATCGAAGCGCTGAACTGGACCTTCGACACCACCCTGTTGCGCGCCAACGCCGGTGTTGCCGAACGCTTCAGCGAATACCGCACCGACCTCAAAGAGCTGGCGCCCAAAGACAAGGATCGCCTGCACGCCTACGCCGATGCCGCTTACCAGTGGACACCGGGGCAATGGGTCGGCATTCGCGGTCACCACACCCACGACGACGGCAAGCTCGATTACGCCGAACCGGGCGTGCCCCGCGACTCGCTGGACAAGACCGAGAACGGCGACATCAGTTGGCTCGGCCTGACCGCCGACAGCGACGCCTACAACTGGCGCAACACCAACACCGTCAACTATTGGGGCAGCATCACCGGCATGAGCGGCGAGCGCGACACGATCAACGCCCTCAACGCCGATGGCTCACGCCCGGCGCAAGCCAAACGCAGCGATGACGTCAATGGCTGGGCCACAGACATTGGTGTGCGTCTGCGCCTCGATCCGCAATGGCAGGTCGGTGCCGCGTATGCCCGCGCCAGCGCCGATTACGAACAGAACGGCCTGGAAAGCAACCGCTCGAACTACACCGGTACGCGTTCGCGCGTTCACCGTTTCGGCGAAGCCTTCCGTGGCGAAATAAACAACATGCAGACCGCCACCCTGTTCGGTTCGTGGATGCTCAACGACGAGTACGACGCCAGCCTGATCTACCACAAGTTCTGGCGTGTCGACGGTAGCAAACCGGTCGGCAGCAACGGCATCAACGCCGTGCAAAACAACACCGACGACGTCACTGGCGCGATCCTTTCCAGCACCTCTTTGCCGCTTGAAGACGGCAACAAGGATCTGGGTCAGGAGATGGATCTGGTGGTCACCAAGTACTTCAAACAAGGCCTGTTGCCGGCGGCGTTGAGCCAGTCGATCGACGAACCTTCGGCGCTGGTGCGTTTGCGTGGTGGCGTGTTCAAGCCGGGCGACGCCTACGGCAAGCAGGTTGATTCGTACATGCACCGCGCGTTCATCGACGTGATCTGGCGCTTCTGATGCAAACCGCGAAGGGAGTGCCCGACATGAATAACGCAAGGAAAGGCTCGCTCAGCCTGTTGGCCGGCGCCCTGCTGCTGTCCTCCGCTGGCGCCTTCGCCACCGGTGCGCCGGCAAAGCCTGTCACCGTTGCCAAAGAGTTGCAGCAAGCCAAGACCTATACCGTCAGCAGCGCGCCGACCGAGGAACTGGAACTGGCCAGGCCGACACTGCCCGACCTCTCCGGCTACACCGCCGAAGCCGCCGCCGCGAAAATCGTCCGTAGCCAACCGGGCAAGATCAGCGTGCGCCGGATGATGCAGGAAGACGCCCTGAAGGACTTCATCGGCGGCGACAACAAAATGGCTGAATGGGTGGTGCGTCAGCACGGCATCCCGCAGGCGATCTTCGTCGACGACGGCTACATGAACCTCAAAGAGTTGGCGCAGAAGCTGCCCAAGCAGTACTTCAGCGAAACCTCACCGGGCGTGTACCTGGCCAAATTGCCGATCGTGGTTGGCCGTAAAGGCATCCTCGAAATCGACGGCCAGACCCAGGAGCTGCGCCTGTCACAAGAGGCCGGTTCGTTCCTGGTCAACGACGGCCAGTTGTTTGTGCGTGACACCAAAGTCACGGGCTGGCGCGAGAAGGACAACGGCCCGGCGACCTTCCGTTCGCCGAAGGAATTCCGGCCGTTCCTGCTCGCCTGGGGTGGCACCGAGACCTACATCGTCAACAGCAAAATGGCCAGTTTCGGCTACGCCAACAGTAAGTCGTACGGGGTGAGCATTTCCCAGTACACGCCGAACATGGCCAAGGTACTCAAGCGTCCCGAGCCCACCGGCTGGATCGTCGGTTCCGAGTTCTCGGACATGTGGTACGGCTTCTACTGCTACGAGACCCGCGACTTCGTGGTCAAGGGCAACACCTACAAAGACAACATCGTCTACGGCATCGACCCGCATGACCGCTCGCACGGCCTGATCATTGCCCAGAACACCGTTCACGGCACGAAGAAGAAGCACGGGATCATCATTTCCCGTGAGGTCAACGACAGCTTCATCTTCAACAACAAAAGCTACGACAACCACCTCTCGGGCCTGGTGATCGACCGTAACAGCGTCAACAACATCGTGGCCTACAACGAGATCTACAAGAACCACACCGACGGCATCACCCTCTACGAGTCCGCCGACAACCTGCTGTGGGGCAACAAGGTCATCAGCAACAAGCGCCACGGCATCCGCATTCGTAACAGCGTGAACATCCGCCTCTACGAGAACATCGCCATGGCCAACGGCCTGACCGGCGTCTACGGCCACATCAAAGACCTGACCGACACCGACCGTGACATCAAGCTCGACCCGTTCGACGCCCAGGTCTCGCTGATCGTGGTGGGCGGTGAACTCGCGGCCAACGGCAGCGGCCCGCTGTCGATCGATTCGCCCTTGAGTGTCGAGCTGTATCGCGTGTCGATGCTGGCGCCGACCAAATCCAGCGGCATCAGCTTCAACGGCATCCTCGGCGAGCGCCAGGATGAAATTCTCGACCTGCTGGTGCGCCAGCAGAAAGCCGTGCTGATCGACCCTGTCGAACGCCAGACCGAACTGCAGGACTGAGGATAATTTTATGCACCCACACTTGATTAGATTACTCAGCCTGTCGGCCCTGACCGTGGGCATTCTGGCCGCCAGCAATGGCGCTCGCGCCGACGAGGCTGCCGGTGTCACCCCGCCCAGGTTCACCGCCGAGCCGTGCTGCAACCTGTGCCCGGCCGCCCATGACGCGAAGAACTACACCACGCGTTATCAGCAGAACTTCACCACCCTGGTGCAGGCGCAAGGCGACTGGCTGTTCCGGACTCAGGAAGACCTGCGCACCGAATTCAACACCACCCCGGCCGGCTACAAGCGCCTGCAACAGTTGCACGATGCGTTCAAGAGCAAAGGCGTGGAACTGGTGATCGTTTATCAACCGACCCGGGGCCTGGTGAACCGCAACAAACTCAACCCGCAGGAAAAAGCCGCGTTCGATTACGAGAAGGCTTTGGGCAACTACAAGACCATGCTCGGCCGTTTTGCGCAGATGGGCTACGTGGTGCCGGACCTGTCGCCGCTGACCAACGAATCGCTGCCGGACACCCTGCCCGCCCACGATTTCTATTTCCGTGGCGACCAGCACTGGACGCCATACGGCGCGCAGCGCACGGCAAAAATCGTCGCCGAGAAGGTCAAGCAGATCCCGGCCTTCGCCGACATTCCCAAGCGTGAGTTCGAGACCAAGCGGTCCGGCCGCATGGGCAAAACCGGCACTTTGCATAACATGGCCGGGCAACTGTGCGGCACCAGTTACGCGATCCAGTACATGGATCAGTTCACCACCGAGCCGAAAGGCGAGGCCGCTGACGGCGATCTGTTCGGCGATTCCGGCAACCCGCAAATCACCTTGGTCGGTACGTCTCACAGCGGCAAGAACTACAACTTCGCCGGTTTCCTGCAAGAAGACATCGGTGCCGACATTCTCAACGTTGCCTTCCCCGGCGGCGGTCTGGAAGGTTCGATGTTGCAGTACCTGGGCAGCGACGAATTCCAGAAGAGCCCGCCGAAAATTCTCATCTGGGAGTTCTCGCCGCTGTATCGCCTCGATCAGGAAACCATCTACCGCCAGATGATGGCGCTGCTCGATAACGGCTGCGAAGGCAAAGACGCTCAGATGAGCGCCAGCACCACGCTGAAACCGGGCAGCAAACAGGAACTGCTGGTCAACAGCAAAAACATGAACCTGCAAAACAGCAGTCATCAGGTCGACATCCGTTTCGCCGACACCTCGGTGAAAACCCTGCAAGCCACCCTCTGGTACATGAACGGTCGCCACGAGGACATCAAGATCGAGAAACCGGAAACCTCCGACACCGACGGTCGTTTCGCCTTTGAGTTGCGCACCGACGAAGACTGGGGCTCGCAAAACCTGCTGGCAGTCGAAGTTCAGGGCCCCGAAGCGGGCACCGCGCCACAGAAAGTCGAAGCGAAAATCTGCAAACGCAACGTATTCCCGGGCGCTGGGCAACACACCGCTCAGGTCGGGCAATGAGGTCTGCTATGCGAAATCGAACGATCAAACACCTGCTTGCGCCATCCCTGCTCACCCTGGCGATGTTCGCCGGGGCGACTCAGGCCGCGGCGCCACTGCGTCCACCTCAGGGCTACTTCGCCCCTGTGGATAAATTCAAGACCAGCGACAAAAGCGAAGGCTGCGACGCAATGCCGACGCCGTACACCGGCCCGCTGCAATTTCGCAGCAAATACGAAGGCTCGGACAAGGCCCGCGCGACGCTCAATGTGCAATCGGAAAAAGCCTTCCGCGACACCACCAAAGACATCACCACGCTGGAACGCGGCACCGCCAAACGCGTCATGCAGTTCATGCGTGATGGTCGCCCGGAGCAGCTCGATTGCACGCTGGACTGGCTGGCCGCGTGGGCCAAGTCCGACGCCTTGATGTCGAAAGACTTCAACCACACCGGCAAATCGATGCGCAAATGGGCGCTGGGCAGCATGGCCTCTTCGTACATTCGCCTGAAATTCTCCGACTCGCATCCACTGGCGGAGCATCAGCAGCAAGCGCAGGTGATCGAAGCCTGGTTCAGCAAAATGGCCGATCAGGTGATCAGCGACTGGGACAATCTGCCGCTGGAAAAAACCAACAACCATTCGTACTGGGCGGCGTGGTCGGTGATGGCGACGTCGGTCGCGACCAACCGCCGCGACCTGTTCGATTGGGCAGTGAAGGAATACAAGGTCGGCGCCAATCAGATCGACGCCGACGGCTACCTGCCGAACGAACTCAAGCGCCAGCAACGCGCCCTCGCCTATCACAACTACGCCCTGCCGCCGCTGGCGATGATCGCCAGTTTCGCCCAGGTCAACGGTGTCGATCTGCGCCAGGAAAACAATGGCGCACTGAAACGCTTGGCTGATCGCGTGCTGTCCGGGGTGAAAAACCCGGATGAATTCGAGAAGAAGAACGGCAAAAAACAGGACATGACCGACCTGAAAGAGGACATGAAATTCGCCTGGCTCGAACCGTTCTGCACCCTCTACACCTGCTCGGCGGATGTGCTGGAGAAGAAGCACGGGATGCAACCGTTCAAGACCTTCCGCCTGGGTGGCGACCTGACCAAGGTCTACGACCCGGCGCATGAGAAGGGCAACAAGGGTTCGTAAGAAGGAATGCAATCCCCTGTGGGAGCGGGCTTGCTCGCTCTCACAGTGAAGTGATGTCGCCCCCTGAATTTTCACGGGGGGTTTGGGGGGGCTTTGGCCCTTGACTGTTGGTTCAAACATGGAGAGATCGGGATGGTATTTTCATCCAACGTGTTCCTGTTTCTGTTCTTGCCGATCTTTCTCGGCTTGTACTACCTGAGCGGGCAACGCTATCGCAACCTGCTGCTGCTGATCGCCAGCTACGTGTTCTATGCCTGGTGGCGCGTGGACTTCCTCGCCCTGTTTGCAGCGGTGACGCTGTGGAACTACTGGATCGGCCTCAAAGTCGGTGCCGCCGGCGTGCGTACCAAACCGGCCCAGCGCTGGCTGCTGGCCGGCGTCGCGGTGGATCTGTGCATCCTGGGCTACTTCAAATACGCCAACTTCGGCGTCGACAGCATCAACGCGATGATGACCTCGGTGGGTCTTGAGCCGTTCATCCTCACCCATGTACTGCTGCCGATCGGTATCTCGTTCTACATCTTCGAGTCGATCAGCTACATCATCGACGTGTATCGCGGCGACACCCCGGCCACGCGCAACCTGATCGACTTTGCCGCGTTCGTGGCGATCTTCCCGCACCTGATTGCCGGCCCGGTGTTGCGTTTTCGTGACCTGGCCGACCAGTTCAACAACCGCACGCACACCCTCGACAAATTCTCCGAAGGCTGCACGCGGTTCATGCAGGGTTTCATCAAGAAGGTCTTCATCGCCGACACCCTCGCGGTGGTGGCCGACCATTGCTTCGCCCTGCAAAACCCGACCACGGGCGATGCCTGGCTCGGCGCGCTGGCCTACACCGCGCAGCTGTATTTCGACTTCTCCGGTTACAGCGACATGGCCATCGGCCTGGGTTTGATGATGGGTTTCCGCTTCATGGAAAACTTCAAACAGCCGTACATCAGCCAGTCGATCACCGAGTTCTGGCGCCGCTGGCACATCAGCCTGTCGACCTGGTTGCGTGACTACCTCTACATCACCCTCGGCGGTAACCGCAAAGGCACGCTGATGACCTATCGCAACCTGTTCCTGACCATGCTTTTGGGCGGTCTGTGGCACGGCGCGAACATCACTTACATCGTTTGGGGCGCCTGGCACGGCATGTGGCTGGCGATTGAAAAAGCGCTGGGCCTGAATACCTCGCCGCGCAGCCTCAACCCGATCCGCTGGGCGCTGACCTTCCTGCTGGTGGTGATGGGCTGGGTGATCTTCCGTGCCGAGAACCTGCACGTTGCCGGGCGCATGTACGGCGCGATGTTCAGCTTCGGCGACTGGTCGCTGTCGGAACTCAATCAGGCCAGCCTCACCGGCCTGCAAGTGGCGACGCTGGTGGTGGCTTACGTGACGCTGGCGTTCTTCGGTCTGCGTGATCTGTACACCAACCAGCCACCGGTCAAAACCAAGCCAGCGGTCAACGTCGAAACCGACGGCCCGGCCGCTGCGACCCCAGGAATGATCAAGGCTGCCCCCGGCGAAAACCCGGCGAGCATCCACGAGCCTGGCTACACCGTCGGCGTTGAAGCCCAGGTGCAAGCGGCCTACTGGACGGCGGACTGGTCACGCTACGTGATGCGCGGCTTGATCCTGCTGCTGTTCATCGCCTCGATTCTCAAACTCTCGGCGCAAAGCTTCTCGCCGTTCCTTTACTTCCAGTTCTGAGGGATCTGACATGACCCGCTCATTACGCATTTTCTACATCGCCCTGTTCCTGGTGACTCTGCTGGTCTTGGGTCTGTGGTCAGTGCGCAGCTTTTTCGGTTTCAGCACCAACGCCGACGCGACAGTGCTCAACGGCCGCTGGACCAAGGCTGTGGAAACCCATTACGACGATGAATTCCCGATCAAGCGTCTGGGCACCAATCTCTGGGCCGCGCTGGATTTCAAACTGTTCAACGAAGGTCGTCCGGGCGTGGTGCTCGGTCGCGATCAGTGGTTGTACAGCGACGAGGAATTCAACCCGATCGTCAACGAAGAGTTGAACCTGCAAGGCAACTACGCGCTGGTCGAAGGCGTGCGCCAGACCTTGAAAGCCAAAGGCGTGAAACTGGTGATGGCGATCGTGCCGGCCAAGGTTCGCCTGTACCCGGAGCACCTGGGTGAAGTGAAACCGGCGAGCATCCACGAAAACCTCTATCAGGATTTCCACGCCCGCGTGGCGGCGGACAAGATCCTCGCCCCCGACCTGCTCAAGCCATTGCAACAGGCCAAGCAGAACGGTCAGCAAGTGTTCCTGCGCACCGACACGCACTGGACGCCTGAGGGCGCCGAGGTTGCGGCCAACACCCTGGCGAAAACCATCACTGACAAGTTCCCGCTCAGCGGCGAGCCGCAGCGCTTTGTCACCACGCCGGCCGAGAAGGTCACGCACAAGGGCGACCTGCGTCTGTTCCTGCCGCTGGACCCGCTGTTCGAAAACCTGATGCCGGCGCAAGAGCCACTGCAAAAGCGCAACACCGTGGCCGCGGGTGATCAGCCGGCCGGTGACGACGCCCTGTTCGCCAACAACGAAGTACCGGTGGCACTGGTCGGTACCAGCTACAGCGCCAACCCCAACTGGAACTTCGTCGGCGCACTCAAACAAGCGCTGCACAGCGACGTAGTGAGCTACGCCGAGGACGGCCACGGCCCGATTCGACCGATGCTCAGCTACCTCAAAAGCGATGACTTCAAGAACAGCTCGCCACAGGTGCTGATCTGGGAGTTTCCTGAACGTTATCTGCCTGTGAACAACGAAATCGGCGACGCCGACCCGCAGTGGGTCGCAGAGCTTAAACAAGCCGGCGCCCGCCAACAAAACGTCGCTGTAAACACTCAATCCGAGACGCCCGACCGGGCGCAAAACTGAAAGAGAGGTACACCATGACTTTCACTACCAATCATCAAAGTCTCGTGAAACGCATTGCACTGGTTGCAGGTCTGAGCGTGCTGTCGGTCCAGGCCTTTGCCGGTGGCGACGCCGCGCTCTACGGCCCGACCGCACCGAAAGGCTCGACCTTCGTGCGGGTCTACAACGCCAGCAACGCCGAAGTCAGCGCCACTGTCGGCAGCACCAGCCTGAGCGATATCGCACCACTGGCCAGCAGCGACTTCAGCTTCATGCCGGGCGGTGATTACAGCGCCAAAGTCGGCAGCCAGAGCCTGGCGGTGAAACTCGCCGGTGACCACTACTACACCCTGGTCAACAACGCTTCCGGCGCGCCGCAACTGATCGAAGAACCGCCGTTCAAAAACAAGCAGAAATCCCTGGTGCGCGTGCAGAACCTCAGCGACAAACCGCTGACCCTGAAAACCGCCGACGGCAAGACCGAAGTGGTCAAGAGCGTCGCCGCCAAGGGCCGTGGCGAACGTGAAATCAACCCGGTGAAAGTCAGCCTGGCGCTGTTTGAGGGCGACAAAAAAGTCAGCGACGTGAAACCGGTCGCGCTGGAACGCGGTGAAGCCGCGGTGCTGTACGTCACCGGTAACGGCAGCAACCTGTCGCCAGTCTGGGTGAAACGCCCGGTGTCGACGCGCTAACAATTTTTCCTGCCTGACCCCGTCCCCGCTGTGGGAGGGTTGTCAGTTCGGATACGAGACAAAAACAAGAGTGAAACGACACAGGTTCGTGGCTCTAACCCAATCGATTTTATGGAGTAAACAATATGATTCCGGTGATCTTGTCAGGTGGTAGCGGTTCACGTCTTTGGCCGCTTTCGCGTAAACAGTTCCCTAAGCAATTCCTCGCCCTGACCGGCGAACACACGCTGTTCCAGCAAACCCTGGAACGCCTGGTGTTCGAAGGCATGGACACGCCCATCGTGGTCTGCAACAAGGATCACCGCTTCATCGTCAACGAGCAGTTGAGCAACCGTAACCTGGAATGCCAGCGCATCCTGATGGAACCGTTCGGCCGCAACACCGCGCCGGCTGTGGCGTTGACGGCGATGATGCTGGTCAATGAAGGTCGCGACGAACTGATGCTGGTGCTGCCGGCCGATCACGTTCTGGAAGATCAGAAAGCCCTGCAACGCGCACTGGCTCTGGCCACCGTCGCCGCCGAAAACGGTGAAATGGTGTTGTTCGGCGTACCCGCAACGAAACCGGAAACCGGTTACGGCTACATCAAGTCCAGCAACGATTCGTTGTTGCCAGAAGGCGTCAGCCGCGTTTCGCACTTTGTCGAAAAACCCGATGTGAAACGCGCTACCGAGTACGTCGAGTCCGGCGGCTACTACTGGAACAGCGGCATGTTCCTGTTCCGCGCCAGCCGCTTCCTCGAAGAACTGAAAAAGCACGACCCGGACATCTACGACACCTGCCTGCTGACCCTTGAGCGCAGCGAGCAAGACGCCGACACCGTCACGCTGGACGAAGCCACCTTCGCCTGCTGCCCGGACAACTCCATCGACTACTCCGTGATGGAGAAAACCCAGCGCGCCTGCGTGGTGCCGCTGACCGCCGGCTGGAGCGATGTCGGTTGCTGGTCGTCGCTGTGGGAAGTCAACGAGAAGGACGCCAACGGCAACGTCACCAAGGGCGACGTGGTCATTCAGGACAGCAAGAACTGCATGATCCACGGCAACGGCAAACTGGTGTCGGTGATCGGTCTGGAAAACATCGTCGTGGTCGAAACCAAGGACGCCATGATGATCGCCCACAAGGACAAGGTCCAAGGCGTCAAGCAGATGGTCAACACGCTCAACGAGCAGGGCCGCAGCGAAACCCAGAACCACTGCGAGGTCTATCGTCCGTGGGGTTCTTACGACTCGGTGGACATGGGCGGGCGTTTCCAGGTCAAGCACATCTCGGTCAAACCGGGTGCGTGCCTGTCGCTGCAGATGCACCACCACCGCGCCGAGCACTGGATCGTGGTCAGCGGCACCGCCGAAGTGACCTGCGATGAAAACGTGTTCCTGCTCTGCGAAAACCAGTCGACCTACATCCCGATCGCCTCGGTGCATCGCCTGCGCAACCCCGGCAAGATCCCGCTGGAAATCATCGAAGTGCAGTCCGGTTCGTACCTGGGTGAAGACGATATCGAGCGTTTCGAAGACATCTACGGTCGCTCGACCCCGATCGAACGCGGCGTGTCGGTGAAAACCATCGCGCAGTGATCGACCTGCAATAAAAAGCCCTCGTCCAGCCCACTGCGTCCCCTATCCGCAGTGGGTTGGGCGGGGGCTTTTTTGCAGGTCTCTACATTCAGCCAGCCTTTCACCCAGAGGACTGGGCAGTCTTGACCGCTTGCTCTTCCCGCGCGGGTCTATAACGTTCCCACCCTGCACGATCGCTTCGCCAAGGAGCGTACTGAGTCCCGCTGAAAGCACTTCGCCGCCGTGATACATCACAGGGCCCGACGGCGGAGAAGTTTCGGTGATCACGACGGCCCTGACGTGGGCCTCATGGGTATTGAGCAGCGCGCCGCTTTTGGCCCCCAGCTTTGCCAGTTCAACGGGAATTTGCCGTCGGTAGTCCTGCACTTTCGGGTCCGGATTGCTCTGAAAATAATTGCGCACCGGTTGCATGCCGGCAGCCTGGATCGGGCTGACCAGTTTTTGCTCGGCCAGATCGTGATAGACCCGATCATCGAGTTTCTTCTCTGGCTTGCGTCCGTCGCTGTCTCGATAGACCACAGGTCTGTGGCGCATCGCCCGGTAGCGGTTATGGCCATCGATGGCCCCGGCAGGGTCCGGATTCAACCAGCGCTGCAACCACGGGATGTAATAGCGATGGCCGCAGTCATACAAACCGGTGGCATCGCGTTCCTTGCCCGAATAGCGAATGTTCTTGTAACTTGCGCCAGGGCAGACAGCGATTGCTGTAGCGGGCGGCTTGCAGGTCATGGCCCGGGTTTTGTGCACCGACGTGAATCAATTTGAGCAGATTGCCGCCAGCGTCATACCGATAGCTTTGTGAGTAATTGGCGATCGCTGCCGGCACGCCCCGCGCCGCGCCGGCATCCCTTTACCTCGAACATCAGAGCAGCGGCGAACGGCCCTGCCAACTGTCAGAAATTACAGTCCCGACCGACGGTGCCCGGTTTAACAGCCGAATGTCCATTCCCGCGCCCCTTCGGTAGGATGGTGGGCACGTGTTCAAGGAGCGTTCAAACATGTTCATCGGCATCTTGCTGATCATCACCTGGTT
The DNA here is from genome assembly GCF_963970575.1 of Pseudomonas sp. EA_65y_Pfl2_P74. Taxonomy (NCBI): domain Bacteria; kingdom Pseudomonadati; phylum Pseudomonadota; class Gammaproteobacteria; order Pseudomonadales; family Pseudomonadaceae; genus Pseudomonas; species Pseudomonas sp. EA_65y_Pfl2_P74. Next base: position 56,158 of record NZ_CAXAOQ010000025.1, on the reverse strand, counting down.
GATCCTGTTGTTGCGCTATCCGGCCAAGGCCCTGCCTGTCTCCGTAGCGGCGGCTATCGGCTTGGGGTTGGTGGCGATGTGGGTCGTTTGGCTGGACAACCGCGAGGTCAAGCAATTGGCTCGCCTGGAGATGCGCATCAGCTACGCACCGGAACAATGCCCCGCGGATCGGCCGTTGCAACTGAAGATGAACAACGGCAACGATGTGCCACTGACCGAACTGCGCTGGCGCATCGGTGCCTACGCACCCGGCGACACCGTGAATCTGGCCGATAACCAATACACCGCCCCGCGTTATCGCGGCCCCGGCGAGTTACAGGCCGGCGCTGATTGGGAAGACTGCCTGCCCATGCCGCCCCTGCGCCCCGGTTATCGCCCGCAAACCCTGGAGTTTCGCGCCGAGCGATTGCAGGGCAGTTTCTCCGACTGATCCCCTTCCCCACTTTTTTGCACAAGGAATGCGCCATGCCCGTTGCGTTGATTACCGGTTGTTCCAGCGGCATTGGCCGTGCGCTGGCCGATGCGTTCAAAAGCGCCGGTTTTGAAGTCTGGGCCACTGCACGCAAGCCTGAAGACATCGCCGCGCTCAGCGTCGCCGGGTTTACCGCGATTCAACTGGACGTCAACGACGGCGCGGCACTGGAACAACTCGGCGAACGGATCAACCAGCAACACGGCAGCCTCGACGTGCTCATTAACAACGCCGGTTACGGCGCCATGGGCCCGTTGCTCGACGGCGGTGTGCCCGCCATGCAGCGCCAGTTCGAAACCAATGTTTTCTCCATTATCGGTGTCACCCGCGCACTGTTCCCCGCCCTGCGCCGGGGCAAAGGGCTGGTGGTAAATATCGGCAGCGTTTCCGGCGTTTTGGTCACGCCGTTCGCCGGTGCCTACTGCGCCTCGAAAGCGGCGGTGCATGCCTTGAGCGATGCGCTGCGCATGGAGTTGGCGCCGTTGGGCATTCGCGTGATGGAAGTGCAACCGGGGGCGATTCAATCGAGTTTCGCCAAAAGCGCCGGGCATGAGGCTGAGCAGTTGATCAACGAGCAATCGCCATGGTTTCCCCTGCGTGAAGGCATTCGCGCACGGGCCAAGGCCTCGCAGGACAAGCCGACACCGGCCAGTGAGTTTGCCGCCGGGGTCCTCAAGGCCGTGCAGCAGCGCAAGCCGCCACGCCTGATCCGTCTCGGCAATGGCAGCCGGGCGTTACCGTTGCTGGCAACGTTGTTGCCCAAGGGGTTGCTGGAATCGGCGTTGATGAAGCGGTTCGGCTTGCGCGGAAACTTTTGATTACAACTGATGAAATGGCCAAACCGGTCGATCTACGTAGAATGCGCCGCGCATGAAGTACCCGACGCTTCATGTGAACCCGAAACCCGATAGCGCATGGAGTCGCTGGGGCAAGCATCGAAGCAAGGGAATTGCTGAACACTGATCTCCCCCTCCCCGACTGTTTCCGCCCGAAGCGGTCGCTGCTTTGTTGACCTGCCTGACGCGAGCTCTGCTCACACGCATCAATTCAGATCAGGAAACATCCCTTGAAACTCTTCAACGTATTGCCTCTGGCATTGCTCACGGTGCTGGCAGGCTGCGCGACCAAAGAACTGCCCCTCAATGACACGCTGCCCAAACTGACCCTGCAAAACGTGCTGCCGGTCGTGACCGCCAACGAGCATTGCAACGCGCAGATGGACAGCGACATTCTGTATGGCGTCGGCTACCGGTTGTACGAAAACGGAGAGTACAAGGACGCCAAAACCTGCATGGTCATGGCCGCCCCCAAGCACACTCGCGCGTTTTGCTACCTGTCGATGACCACCCGCTATGACTCAACCCTGACCGCCGACCAACGTAACACCGAAGCCTTCAACTACATGGCTTACGCAGCGACGCAGAACGACTGGTGCGCGGAATACGGTATGTACGAGAGCTACAAATACGGCAAAGTCGGGACCCGGCAAGATGCTGCGCTCGCCACTCGCTGGCTGGAGCGTTCCTCGCTGCATGGCTATGCCGAATCCCAGCAGATATTGATCGAGCAATACGAGGAACTGGGTAACCTGAGCGCCGCCTACGCCTGGACCAGGATCATGGCCAAAGCCGAAGACACCACGGCGGGCGCTGACCTGAAAGCCAAGATGAACGCCGCTCAGATCGCCGAAGGCGACAAGCTTTACAGCGAACTTGTCACCCAGGTCACCAGCAAGAAAACATTGTTCGCTGAAGCACGCGAAGAAGACGTCGGACGTTACTCCGCCGATATCTATCAGAACTATCCGGACACCTTCAAGGGCATGTCATCTGTCGAGCGTTACGACTATGTGAAGCAAACCATGCGCACTGCTATCGAGCAGCCCTTCACCAAAAACCGTGGCGACGTTGTGGCCTACATCGTACTGAACCGCGCCGCTCAGTTGAAAAAGCCTGACGCGAATATCGCAACAGACCCGCGGATCGTCGCCCTCATGGAAGATCAAGCATTGTCGGTGGACGAAGCCATCGAGTCTGGACTGCGGGTAGTCAACACGTTCTACCGATAAGCTCAGTCGCGAGCAGGCTCACTCACACACAGGTCTGTGTCACACCGAAGAACCTCTGTGGGAGCCTGCTGGCGATGGCAGCCACGCGGTCTATCCGTTATCCACAGCGTCCTGCTTCACCACTACCGTACAAGTCATCCCCGCCGCCAGCAGTACGCCCTCCGGCACTTCATCAATGTGAATCCGTACCGGCACACGCTGGGCCAGTCGTACCCAGTTGAAGGTCGGATTCACATCGGCAATCAGCTCGCGACTTTGCGGGTTGTCGCGGTCGTAGATGCCGCGCGAGATACTTTCCACATGCCCCTTCAATGCCTCGCCGCTCATCAGTTGCATGTCGGCCTTATCGCCGACGCGTACGTGGGGAAGTTTGGTCTCTTCAAAGAAGCCGTAAACCCAGAACGAGTTCATGTCGACCACGGCCATTTTCGCCTCGCCGATGCGTGCGTAGTCGCCGCGATGGACGTTGAGGTTGGTCACATAGCCGTCCACCGCTGCGCGCACTTCGGTGCGTTTGAGGTTGAGTTCAGCGGCTTCCAGTTGCGCTTGGGCGTGTTGGTAGTCGGCCAGTGCAGCGTCGGCGATGTTGCTCGCGTCGTCGCGGTTTTCCTTGGAGATCACCAGGTTGTCGAGGTCGGCGCGGCGGTGGGCGTTGACCTTGCGCATCTCCCAGGTGGACTTGCGTGAAGCCACCAGCGACTGCGCCTGTTTCACCGCAATGCGGTAGTGCTCGGGATCGATCTGCATCAGCAAGTCGCCCTTCTTCACCAACTGATTGTCGCGCACCGGCACGTCGATCACTTCACCGGTGACATCGGCGGCGACGTTGATGATGTCCGCACGAACCCGCCCATCCCGCGTCCACGGCGTGTTCATGTAATGCACCCACAGGGTTCGGCCGATCCACAGCGCGACGGCCAGCACCAACAGGGTCGCGAGCAGACTGAAAAACTTTTTCATCAATGCCTTCTTCAGAGATAGAGAATCAACGGTAAACCGTCAGCGCCAAGGCGCCGAACAGACAGGTAAACAGACTCAGGCGCAGCAGCGCCGGGTGCCAAAAGAAGCGGTACAGATCGAACCCGGCGAGAAACCGATCCAGCGCCCAGGCCAGCGCTGCAGCGATGAAAAACATCAGGGTCATGGTCGGCATGTACACGCCGTGGAAAGCGATTTCACGGGGCATGGGCAAGTCCTTCAGGCTTGGCTTGCGTGAGCGCAGCAAGCGGTGATTGCGGGTCGAGCAATGAGGTGCGAATGAAGTGCAGATAGCTCTTCACCCGGCGCAGCGCGGAGGTGTCGAAGTGCGGTGCGAACGGCTCATCGGTGGCCGCGACCCGGCTGATCGCGTGATCAACCGCCACCAGTGCGCGCTCCAGATTGCTTGGGTTGGGCTGCAAGAACAGCCGCACCAACGCCCGGCCCATCACGCGGATCGCCTGACGCCACGGCTGCGATTCGGCATAGGCCGGGTGCACCGGCAAGATCGCCTGTTCCTTGCGCAACTCAATGATCGCGTGACCGACTTCGAGCACCACGAACATCCAGCGCAACAGGTTCTTTTGCACGGTCGGCTGGCCCGTCGCCAGACCGTAGGCCTGATGCAACAAGTCGCGGGTACGGCTCTCGAAACTCGACGCCAGGCCTTTGAGCTTGCCACTGATCGCATAGACCACCTGGCCACGCAGATCCTGCTCCAGACGCTGCCACAACCAACGGCTGTTGGGCGGCAGGATAATCGCGCCAGCCGCCGCACAGACCAGCATGCCCATGACCATGGCGATGTAGTCGTTGATGAAGGCGTACGGGTTGTAGACAGTCAGGTTGTCCGGTACAGAACCGGTGCTGAAGAAGATCAACAGACCGAGGCCGACACCGGCGTACTGCGGCCGCGAGGTCAGGAACGAGCCCAGCACGATCACCGGCGCGAGCATCACGCACAGCAACGGGAAACCGTCGATCCACGGGAAGATGAAAAACATTTCGACGAAGCCGATCAGTGCGCCGAGGAAGGTGCCGCAAGCCATTTGAAAGGCCATGCGTTTCGGGTTTGGCGTGGCGGCGGACAGGCCCACTGTGGCCGCGGCGATCAGCGTCATCGTCGCACCACTCGGCCATGCCGTCGCGACCCAATAACTGCCCAGCACGATCAAAATAAACGAGGCGCGAATGCCCGACGCCGCGGCTGCCCACCAGTTGGTTTGCGAGGTGAACGGCTCGTCCCAGCGCTCGCGTTCGTGGCGGTGATCGGCGAGCGAGGCGTGGGTCTGTGCATAACTGTGCAGGTCATCGACGAAGCGATAGAGCAACTCGTACGCGGTGTGAAAATCCAGTTGCTCGGCGTCGCTCGGCTCGCACTCCTGAAAGATTGCCCGCAAGCTGCGCACCCGCGCCGGCAAGCCTTCTTTGTAGGTCGCCAGCGCCGCGACCAGCCGTGCCGCATCGGGGCTGGTCAAGGCACGGCCACTGAAGCCATCGAGCACTTCGGCCAGATCCTGCAAACCGGGTTTGATCGCCGCCACGACGTGTTCTTCGTCATTGCCACGCAAGCGTTCGAGCAACTGATGCAGCGCATTGAAACGGGTGGTAATACCCATGAACTCACTGTTCAAACGGCTCAGCCGACCGTTGCGCCGACGCATGTGCGGGTCTTCGAACACAGTCACGCTGCGCAGCCCTTCCAGGCCCACGGCTTCGGCGATGAACCGTACGTTGCTGGCTTCAAAGTCTTGCGCTTTGCTTCGCCCGCGCAGGCCATTGGTGACGAACAAGGCGAACACACCAAAGCGCTGATACAACGCGTTGCGCATAGCGGCGCTGGCGGTCTGCGGCACAATCGCGGCGCTGATCACGGTCGAGCAGACAATCCCTAGGGAGATTTCCAGCACCCGCCATACCGCCGCCATGAACGCGCCATCCGGGTGCGCCAACGCTGGCAAACCGACCATCGCAGCGGTGTAGCCGGCCAGCACAAAACCGTAAGCACGGAAGTTACGGCAGCGTGCGGCACCGGCCGAGCAGATGCCCACCCAGATTGCCAGCGAGCCGAGAAACAACTCGGTGTTCTGCGCAAACAACGCAATCAGCGTGACCATCATCGCCGACCCGGCGAGGGTGCCGAGGAAGCGATAGAAACTCTTGGCAAATACATGACCGCTCTGCGGCTGCATGACGATGAACACCGTGATCATCGCGGTGCGCGGCTGCGGCAGTTCCAGACGCATCGCCAGCCACAGGGTCAGGAAAGCGGCGAACAGCACCTTGAAGATGTAGACCCAGGTCACGCCATCGCTGCGCGCCCAGTCGAACACACCCCGGCGCCATTCCAGGGAGTAGAGCCAGCGCAGCGGGGCGGGCAAGGGAGTCATTTGATTGTGCTCAATGAAGTTCAGTCAGGTCGCAAAACATGTGGGCGCTAGCGTGCGAGTGACAGCGGTGTGTCAGTCGACGAAAAAGCCAACTGACGCGCCCTCATCGCGAGCAGGCTCGCACAACAGGTTTTGGGTTCACCGTAAAAGGGCCGGGGTTTTCGGGGCTTGGGTTTGTTCGGCAGTCGGCACGTCGTTGCCGGCACCGAGCCCGCCGCCGAGCGCGGTCACCAACTCGGCATGCGCACTCAGCCGCGCCGCCTGCACCTGCTGTTGCACCTGCTGCTGCTTGAACAGCAACGTCTGCGCGTTCAGCACGTTGAGGTAATCGGTGAGGCCCCGTTGATAGGCGATCATCGCGATGTCGTACGTTTTCTGCGCAGCGGCCACCGACTCGGCGGCGAACCCTTGTTGCTTGTCCATCGACTCGCGGCGGATCAATTGATCGGAGATGTTTTTCAGCGCATTGACCAGGGTCTGGTTGTAGTGCGCCACGGCGATGTCGTAACCGGCCGACGCTTCTCCCAATTCGGCACGCAGTCGTCCACCGTCGAAGATCGGTAACGAGATTGCCGGGCCAACGTTGTAGTTGAGCTTCTTGCCGGTCAAAAACTCCAGCGCGCCACCGCCGGTGGCCATGTAACCAAGGCTGCCGACCAGGTCGACGTTGGGATAAAACCCGGCGTGCGCCACATCGATCCCCCGCGCCTGCGCCGCCACTTGCCAGCGACTGGCAACCACGTCCGGACGCTGGCCGAGCAATTGGGCGGGCAGCGCGCCGGGCAATTTCAATGCAGCGCCGAGAGACAAGGTCGGACGCTGCAACTGCGCCCCCTCGCCCGGCCCCTTGCCCGCCAATGCGGCCAGTTGATTGCGGCTCAGGGCAATTTCCTCGTCCAGCGCATCGAGTTGTCGATGGGTTTCCGGCAACGGCGTTTGGGCCTGACTGACTTCGAAGTGCGTGCCGATCCCGCCGTCCAGACGCTTGTGCGCCAGATCGAGAATCTGCTGTTGCTGCTTGAGCGTGGCGGCGACGATGTCGCGCTGGGCGTACTGCAGCGACATCTGGATGTAAGCGCGCACGATGTTGTTCTGCAACTCCAACTGCGCCAGCCGCGCCTCGGCGGCGCTCATGTGCGCCAGATCCACAGCACGCTCGCTGGCGTTGCTCTCGCGGCCCCAGAGGTCGAGCGCGTAGCTCAAACCCAGCGCAGCGTTGTTGTCCCAAGTGGTGGAATTGGCCAGATCACCGGGACCGTAGAACGGATCGGTTGGCCAGTTGTGACGCTTGAGGGTCGACTCGCCATTGATCTGCAACGACTCGGCCGCTTGCGCGACGCCGGCCAGGGCTTTGGCCTGACGCACCCGCGCAGCGGCCATGGCCATGCTCGGGCTGCCTTGCACGGCGAGGTCGATCCAGCGATTGAGTTGCGGGTCGCCGTAGGCTTGCCACCATTGTGCGGTGGGCCAGTGGGCGTCACGGGCGGCGTGGGCGATGGCCTCGTCGGTGGCCAGCGCATTGGCCTCCAACGCTTTGCCCTGTGGGGCAATTCCTTCGGTACCGATGCAGCCGCCGAGAGCCAGGGAAAAAGCCAGAACACTGAGCGGCAAAAGCGCTCTGTTGATGCGACGCGGCACAGCTGCGAATTCCTGAGAAAGGGGTATGGCGGGGAGGTGTATAGGGAACGGCGCAATTCTAGGGGGGCGACCTGGCGGCGATAAGCTGGGATTCCTGTGAATCTTTGTTACCGTTAACGAGATAATCCGTTGGTCGGGGGTCTCAGCCCCCGAAACTTCGTGTCACAATTTGCCATCTCCCTTGAGAGCACCCCATGGACACTTTGCAAAACATGCGCGCCTTCAGTTGTGTGGCCGAAGCAGGCAGCTTCACCGCCGCCGCCGTGCAACTCGACACCACCACAGCCAACGTCTCGCGCGCGGTCTCCAACCTGGAAGCCCACCTGCAAACCCGCCTGCTCAACCGCACGACACGGCGCATCGCCCTGACCGAAGCCGGCAAGCGTTACTTGCTGCGCTGCGAGCAGATTCTGGCCTACGTCGAAGAGGCAGAGGCCGAAGCCAGCGAAGCCCACGCGCGCCCTGCCGGGCAGTTGAAAGTGCACACCATGACCGGCATCGGCCAGCACTTCGTCATCGACGCCATCGCCCGCTATCGCAAGACCCACCCGGACGTCACCTTCGACCTGACCATGGCCAACCGCGTGCCGGACCTGCTCGATGAAGGCTACGACGTCTCCATCGTGCTGGCCCGCGAACTGCCGGACTCCGGCTTCGTCTCGCAACGCCTGGGCATCACCTACAGCATCGTCTGTGCCTCACCGGCCTACGTGAAAGCCAACGGCTGCGCACAAAAGCCCAGCGACCTGCTCAACCACGCCTGCCTGCGCCTGGTCAGCCCGGTAATCCCTCTGGAAAAATGGGCCTTCGACGGCCCCGAAGGCCAGGAAATGGTCACCATCAACAGCTCCCCGTTCCTGGTGAACTCCGCCGACGCCATGAAAACCGCGATCATCAGCGGTATGGGCCTGGGTGTTCTACCGGTGTACGCCGCCATCGAAGGCTTGCGCAACGGCACGCTGGTACGGGTCATGCCCAACTACCGCTCGCAGGAACTGAACCTGTACGCGATCTACCCATCGCGGCAATACCTTGATGCAAAGATCAAGACGTGGGTCGAGTACCTGCGCGGCTCGTTGCCGGAAATCCTTGCTGCACACCAGGCAGAACTGGCCGCCTACGAACTCAGCGGCAGCCTCGCCGGAGCACGCGTAGCCAACTGATTTTCAACACACCGTGAAACCTGCAGGAGCTGCCGCAGGCTGCGATCTTTTGACCTTGATGTTTAAAAATCAAAAGATCGCAGCCTACGGCAGCTCCTACATTTCGGGCTTTTCGCGGAACTTTCCGACGTGTTTTGCAGGTTGTCCGTCGGAAGTGCGGTGGATAGGCTTTGGGTGTCGCTGACGAATCAGCGACCGGGTCTGGAAAACCCGCAGGATCACAGCACATGACATAATGCCGCGCTTTTTCAGCGCCGGTTTTTGAGTTATGGCGGCTGTACGTGGGAGACCTTCGGGTCTGCCGGGTTTGATCCTTTGCCGGTTTTTCCAGTCCGCGTACAGCTGCCACCCTTTCGCCTGGAAAACGAAACATGGCAGCTCCATTTCCATCTAAAGGATCTTTGTCATGAAAAAGCACAGCCCGAATCCGCCCGGAGCGGATAACACCTCTCCCTACGAATCGCCTGATTCGAAGAAATTCCACGAAGCCGCCGAGCGAGCGCTCGACCACTACCTCAAACCCAACGCCCTGACCCTGCGCTTCCACAAACCCAGCACCATGTTTCAGGTCGCGCCGGGCCAAGACAACGAAAGCCTCCTCGTCCACGCCTGCGAATCACTGGCCCAAGCCAACATCATGAGCAGCGACATCGCCGCCTACGTCGACCTCCCGCAACGCCGCACAATACTGGCGATTCAGCAGATCATCATGCTGGCGGAACTGGCCGTGAATCGCGTACTGGATAACGTCGACATCCCCCAACCCGCGCCACACAGCTGACCCCTTGCAGGAGTGAGCCTGCTCGCGATTGCAGGCTCACATTCAACATCGTAGGTGCCTGACACACCGTCATCGCGAGCAGGCTCACTCCTACAATGTGAATCGCATACAACCTGCTAAAAATCGATCGGCTGTCAGGCCGCCATCGCTGGCAGGCCAACTCCACACAAAAGCAACAGCAAGATCAAAAGATCGCAGCCTTCGGCAGCTCCTACAAAGGAGGCAAGGACAACCCGCACGCGGCGAATGCCGCCCCACTCAACAGGATGAGCGTTAGCTCGGCTGCAGCTCTTGATCTTGATCCACGGGCGACGTCGGAAGGCTGAGCGGAGGGATTGATCCGGGGGTGGGAGCGCAGCGACCGTTTGGCGCAGCCAAACACATCGAAAGGAGGTGCAGCGAAGCAAACCGGAAGCGATGCCCCCGGATCGATCCCGGAGCGAAGGCACCCCGAGCCCCAGCGAGCGGGCCGCACGTAGGAGCAAGCGTTTTTTTGCTTACTTTTTTTAGGCGTTTGTAAAAAAAGTGAGTCGCCGTAAGGGCGAAACCTCAAGCCGCCATCACAAACAAACCGGATATTCACCCCACCCACCAAACCCTGGTCGGCCCAGAGGCCGCCAAGACACCCCAAAACAAAAATGTTAGCTTGCTTGGCATCAAGCCCGAACAAGAGCCAAAAACGATGAAAAAAACAGTCCTGGCCTTCAGCCGCATCACCCCGCCCATGATCGAACGCCTCCAGCAAGAGTTCGACGTCATCGTCCCCAACCCAAAGAACGGCGACATCAACGCCCAATTCAACGAAGCCCTGCCCCACGCCCACGGCCTGATCGGCGTCGGCCGCAAACTCGGCAAAACCCAACTCGAAAACGCGACAAAACTCGAAGTGGTCTCCAGCGTCTCTGTCGGCTACGACAACTACGACCTCGACTACTTCAACGAACGCGGGATCATGCTCACCAACACCCCGGACGTGCTCACTGAAAGCACCGCCGACCTCGCCTTCGCGTTGATCATGAGCAGCGCCCGCCGCGTCGCCGAACTCGACGCCTGGACCAAGGCCGGGCAATGGCAAGCCAGCGTCGGCGCCCCGCTGTTTGGCTGCGACGTGCATGGCAAAACCCTCGGCATCGTCGGCATGGGCAACATCGGCGCCGCTATCGCCCGCCGTGGTCGCTTCGGTTTCAACATGCCGATCCTCTACAGCGGCAACAGCCGCAAGAGCGAACTTGAACAAGCACTCGGCGCACAATTTCGCAGCCTCGATCAACTGCTGGCCGAAGCCGATTTCGTCTGCCTGGTCGTTCCGCTCAGTGACAAGACCCGCCACCTGATCAGCCATCGCGAACTGGGCCTGATGAAGCCAAGCGCGATTCTGGTCAACATCTCCCGTGGCCCGGTAGTCGACGAACCGGCGCTGATTGAAGCCCTGCAAAACAACCGGATTCGCGGTGCCGGCCTGGACGTGTACGAGAAAGAACCGCTGGCCGAGTCGCCCCTGTTCCAGTTGAAAAATGCCGTGACCCTGCCGCACATCGGCTCGGCAACGAATGAAACCCGCGAAGCCATGGCCAATCGCGCCTTGGCCAACTTGCGCAGCGCGTTGCTCGGCGAACGCCCGCAAGACCTGGTAAACCCGCAAGTTTGGCGTGGCTGAAAAAACGGGAAAGTGCGCCATGGCACTTGCCCGTTAGTTGGTTTAATACACAACTTGAAATTGAACAACAAACCTAATTAAACAACAAAATTATAAGCTCTCCGAATTGTCGAATAATCGACAATGCAATGGAGAGCTAAAACCTTGAACGCCCTGACCACCGACAGACTTATCCGTTACAGCAAAATTATATTGATGGCTTACATCAGTTTCTTTGGCCTACTGGTGATGACTCACAACTTCACCGACTATGATTCAAACTACACTTACGTGGCGCACATCCTGAGCATGGACACCACCACTGCCAGTGACACCATCAAGTATCGAGCCATCGAGTCGCCGATGATTCATCACCGGATCTACTGGTTCATTATCACCCTGGAAGTCACGTATACAGTGTTGTGCCTGATAGGCACCTATCAGCTCTATCGCAACATCAACGCCTCCGCCGAAATATTCCACGAGGCAAAAAAGTTCTCGATCATGGGCATCCTCGCGGCAATATTCATTTATTACGTGTGCCTGCAAACCGTGGGGGTGGAATGGTTTGACATGGACACTTCGCAATCATGGAATGCCAAGGACTGGGCACGGCATATCGTTGACTTCATCTTCCCTGTCATGATTTACATCACCTTGAAAGTCGAGCGCTGAAGTTCAGCGCTCGTTTTATTTCAAACCAACTTTCCCGACATCGGCGGCGCCACCGCTTTCGGTTTGCGAAACACCAGCACGTTGCCCAGCATCACTAACACCAGTCCGAACAGCGCCGGCGCCGTCCACTGATACCCTTCGGCAAACGCGGAGACGTTCAACGCCACCACCGGGAACAGCACCGTACAGTACGCGGCGCGCTCCGGCCCCATGCGCCCGACCAGCGTCAGATACGCGGTGAAACCGATGACCGAACCCGGTATCACCAGATACAGCAGCGCCCCCACATAACGCGGCGACCCGTCCATGTTGAATGGAATGCCTTTGACCAGGCACCACACCGACAACATCGCCGCGCCATAGGCCATGCCCCAGGCGTTGGTGGTCAGCGGCTTGAGACCCGCCTTTTGTTGCAGGCTCGACAGCATGTTGCCCGCCGAGAAACACAAGGTGCCGCACAGCGCCAGCCCCAAGCCGAGCAAGGTTTGCGGACTGGCTTGATGACCGGCCAACTCCGGCCAGAACAACATGCCCAACCCGAACAGGCCCAGCGCACCGCCCATCAGCACGTTTGGGGCAATACGCTGACCGAAAAACACCCTTGCATTGAGCGCGTTCCATAGCGTGGCGGTAGAAAACACCACCGCCACCAAGCCGCTGGGAATCCACTGACTGGCGGTGAGAAAGCACATGAAATTGATGCAAAACAGACACAAGCCCTGGGCCACGCAGATCAAATGGCCGCGCCGGTTCATGGGTTGCAGTCGACGACTCAACAGCAACAGCACGAACAACACCAGCGCGGCGAGTCCAAAGCGGTAGACGATCGACACCGGGATCGCCACCACACCCAATTGCCATTTCAAGGCAATCCATGTGGTGCCCCAGATCAGCACCGTCAGCAGATACAACGACAGGTTCATGGTAAACACTCCTAGATAGGCCTTGAGTGTCAGTTGCGGCAGGTGACAAGCGCTTGCATAAACTTGCGCTTTTGTCGGGCGGCCGGCTGGCAGCGGGACGGCTACGGAGTACGATGCAAGGCGTTGAAGAGAACCGATCATGTCCGCCATCGATAACCTGCAAGTCTTCCAGGCGCTTAACCGCTCGCCGAACTCTCGCCTGCTGCACAGCGCCGAGCTCGGCGACGGTTTGTCTGCGGCCCTGTGGACCAACCACCACGACGCCCAGGAATACGAAGCACCGAGTCATCACACCCTGTCGTGCTACATCGCCGGTGGCACCGGCACATTTCGCCGCGGTCAACCGGGGCACAAAGGTGGCCCGGACAAGTTGTGCATCCTGCCGGCCGATCACGAATCGGGCTGGGTCATCAACGGCGATATCCGCCTGGCACACTTGTATTTCAGCGCTGAACAATTTGCCCTTGGTTGCATCACCTTGCTTGATCGCGAACCGCGACAGATGCAGTTGCGCGAGCAGACCTTTCTTGAAGACCCACACCAGGCGCAACGTTTCCGACAGTTACTGACGCTGAACTGGGACGAACCCGCCGAACGTTTGCTGACCAGTAGCCTTGCTCATGAATTGATCAGCCATACCTTGCTCAGTCAGGTTGGTGTTCGTCAGGGCTTGCGCCTCAAGGGCGGGCTGGCGCCGCACCAGCGCCGACAATTGGTGGAGTTCATTGATGCGCAGTTGGCCGAGCCCATCAGCCTTGGGCAATTGGCCGGGTTGTGTGCCCTGTCGGAGTACCACTTTGCACGGATGTTTCGCGTGAGTTTCGGACTGCCACCGCATCAGTACGTGTTGGCGCGACGTCTGAGCCGGGCGCGGGAATGGCTGCGCAATACAACGTTGCCGTTGGGTGAGATTGCGCTGGCGTGCGGGTTTGCCAGCGCCAGTCACTTCGCCAATCGGTTCCGGCAGATTTCGGGCGGGACGCCCGGGGAGTATCGGCAGGCGTTTTTGCGTTAGTGCCAAAGTCTTTATCGCCTGTCATGGCCCCTTCGCGAGCAAGCCCGCTCCCACATTTGGAAATGTATTCCCTCCTGTGAAATCTGGCTTGCTCGCGAAGAACGATGACGCGGTCTCAGGTCAGAACTCCAGGGTGCTCGACAACGATACCTGCCGCGAATCCCCCATGGACACAAAGAACCGGCTCGCCGACGAGGTGTAATACGTGCGATCAAACAGGTTCTTCACATTGAGCTGAAATTTGACCTTCTGCCCTTCTACCTTGGTGTCGTAAGTCGCAAAGGCATCGGCCACGGTGTAGCTCGGCAGGTCGAAATCATTCACCGCGTTACCCGCTCTCTCGCCGACATACCGCGCCCCGGCACCCACGCGCAATTGATCGCCACCGATCACACTGCCGAAGTCATACACCGCCGAGAATGAGCCGCTGTTTTTCGCCACGTTCTGCAGACGTTTGCCCTTGTAGGTCGGGTCCTCGGTCACTTCGGCATCGGTGTAGGCGTAGCTGCCGATCAGGCTCCAGCGGTCGCTGAGTTGGCCGGTCAAATCCATTTCAAGACCCCGCGAACGTACTTCACCGGCAGCGCTGTAAATCGTCGTCGGGCCTTCAGAGTTGGCGACCAGCACGTTGCGTTTTTTGATATCGAACAGCGCGATGTTGCCGGTGATGCGCCCCGGCATGTCCAGCCGTGCGCCCAGCTCCCACGACTTGGCCTCTTCCGGCGCAATGCTGCCGTCGAGCACGGTGCTGCTGCCGCTCAGCGGGGCGATGGTCGAGTTGGGTTTGAACGATTCGGTGTAGCTGCCATAGAACGACAGCTCATCGGTGTAGCGATACACCAGACCTGCGCGCGGCACCCATTTCTGGCCATTGCTGTCGGTGTTGGCCTTGAATGGCACGCCTTTGCCAGCGTACTGGTCGTACGCCTGAAAACGAGCACCGGCGACCAGAATCCACTGGTCATCAAGGTGGATCGAGTCCTGCAAAAACACCGAGTCGCTGCGCAGCAGATCGGTCTGCGCGCTGTCCGCCGCGCTGACCGTGGTGCCTTCGACTTCACGGCCATACACCGGGTTGACGTAGCTGAAGGTGCTCAGGCTTTTCTGGCGGATCAGGTCAGCACGGTAGATCTTGCGGTACTCGTCATCGACGCCAAACACCAGGTCATGCTGCATGCCCAGCACGTTGACCTTGCCTTCGAGGCTGGCCGTGGTGAAACGGTCGGTGGTGATCGCGTTGCGCGTGCCATCCATGTTGCGGGTCAGCGTGCCTTTGTTGGTGTCGATCGCTGTGACACGGACTTGGCTGGCGTCGTAGGTTTCGCGGTTCCAGCTGTAGCCAAAGTGGGCTTTCCAGTCGTCGTTGAGTTCGTGATCGGCTTCGACGTGATACAAGTCCGAACGCCCTTCCATATCGTTGAACGGCTCGTCGAGACGCTCCTTGCGCGAGATGTTCAGCGGGTGGTTGGTGCGTGGATCGATGACCGTGCCACGATCGAACGGCGTGAGAAATTCACGATGCTCGTAGCCGAAGGACAGCTTGGTCCGCTCGCCGAACCAGGCCAGCGACGGGGCGATCAGGGTTTCGCGGTGAGTGCCGAAGTTGCGCCAGTAATCCTCGTCTTCGTGATCGATCACCAGACGATACGCCAGCCCGGATTCGCCCAGCGCACCCGTGCTGTCGAAGGTGCCGCCGCTGCCATTCTTGCCTTCGCCGTAGGTCGAGCCGCGCAGGGTCAGGGCGTTGTACTGAGTCAGCTCAGGCTTCTTGCTGACCATGTTGACCACACCGCCCGGGTCCTGAATCCCGTAGAGCAATGACGCCGGCCCCTTGAGCACTTCGACCCGGTCCACGGTGGCGTTCATGCCCCGCCCCTGCACCAATGGCATGCCGTCGCGCATGATCGAGCCGTTGCGGTTATCACCGAAACCGCGGGTCATCACTGAGTCCTGAGTGCTGCCCAAGGTGTTGCCCTGGGTGATGCCACTGACGTTGGCCAGCGCATCGTCGAGATTGCGCGGCGCCTGATCGCGAATGACCTGGGCCGGGATGACGTTGACGGTCTGCGGGATTTCCTGAAGCGACGCCGAAGAACGCATCACCGAACTGGTGTGCGGCGGCTGGTAGCTCATCGACTCGTCGCGCACCGACGTGATGGTGGTGGCGCCGAGGTTCAACGCACCGCCAGCGGGTTGCGGTTCAAGCACCAGGGTGTGGCTGTCGGTGCGGCGCCCGTTCAAGCCGGAACCGGTGAGCAGGCGCCGCAAGGCTTGCTCGGCACTCATCTGGCCGTTGACCGCCGGAGCGTTCAGGCCGTAGGGCGCTTCATCGGTGTAAACCACACTCTGCCCGGTGACACGGCTGAAATCGCTCAGGGCTTGCGGCAGCGGTTGGGCGGCCAGGGAGAAACTGAACTGCTTTTGCGCCTGACTGCTGGTGGTTTCAGCGGCGAGCGCCACGCTCATCGGCAACAACGCCAATGCCGAAAAACTCAACGCCGACGCACCGAACCACTGTTTGACCGAACCCGACTTTGCCCTGGACTTCATTGCTCAATGACCTGTGTAGAACCGCAACGGATGCGAATGACTCGCAGTTTCAGTCACTACACGGATGGGGCTCGGGTTTACCTCACCACAATTTTGAAAATATTTTTGGACGACGTGTTGTATGTGCCGACGCCCTCGGGAGCAAGCCCCTCCCACAAGGGCACCACATTTCAAATTGTGGGAAGGGGGCTTGCTCCCGAAGAGGCCAGTGACCTCAACGCACAATGATCAGTTGCCCGAGCACCTGATGCTGCTCAAACCCCAACACCCCTTGCAGCGAACTCAGCACAGCCTGCGCATCCCTGCTCGGAAAACTGCCACTGACCTTGCGCGCCGCCAGCTCATCGTTGAGCAACACAATTCGTCCGGGGTAATAGCGACGCAGATCCGCCACCACATCGCCCAGCGTCGACTTGTAATAAGTCAGCCAGCCCTGACGCCAGGCAAGCTGCGCCTCGCTGTCGACGGCGTGGAGTTTTTGCGCAGCACCTTCACCGTAGGCCACTTGCTGGCCGGCCGTAAGAATCTGCTGCTCGCCATCGCGATCTGCCGTCACCCCGACCCGCCCGGACAACACCGTGACCTGCGCGCCATGGGGTTGCAGACGCACTTCAAATTGCGTGCCGAGCACCCGCGCCTCGCCCTTGCGGGCCTCGACCACAAACGGCTCGCCAGTGTGCGTGACGCTGAAAAAACCGGCACCGCGACGCAATTGCACATGACGCTCGCCATGGCTGAAGTCCACCGCGATGGCGCTGTCGGCATCGAGGGTCACTTGCGATTGATCGGCCAGGGTCACGGTGCGAATCTCACCGGGCGCCGAGACATAGTCAGCGCCCAGATCATCGAACCAGCGCTGCGGCTGCCACCCCGTACCGAGGCTGACCATCAACAGCAGGCACGCGGCCATCGCCAAAGCCCCGCCCCCACGCAAAAGCAGCGAACGGCGCGGGCGATCCATCGCATTGAGGTAGCCCTGTAGCGCCAACGCCTGCTCATCGGCCAATGTTCGCGCGGGGCCTTCGCTCAATTCCCAGACCACTTGCGCCTGCGCATAGGCCTCGGCGTGGGCGGGATCAGCGCGCAGCCATTGGCTGAACGTGAGTTGATCGCCAGCGCTAGGCCGATCATGCAACAGGCTCAGCCAGGCAAACGCTGCCTGTTCCTGCGCAAGGGTCGGGATGATGGGCTCTGAAGGATTCACGGTGCTTTCCCTGGCAGGCGTGGCGCGGGTTCGCGCAGGCTGGCCTTGCAGGCCTCGAGGGCGCGCATCATATGTTTTTCGACGGCACTTTGGGACAGGCCCATGGCTTTGGCGATTTGCGCGTACTTGCGCCCGTGAATGCGATTGAGCAAAAAGATTTGCCGGGTGCGCTCGGGCAAAGCGCGCAACGCCGCTTCGACATGACGCAGATCATTGCCCGCTTCTAGCGCGGCTTGCGGTTCGCTGCCCCGGCTGTCCGGCTCTTCAGGTTGCCAGCCCTCGTTGACGCGCACCCGCGTGCCTTCACTGCGCAGATGGTCAATGGCAATGTTGCCGGCGCAGCGCAACAGGTAGGTGCTGAGTTCTTCCACCTGCACCAGCGGACGCCGCCAGAAACGCAGAAACAGATCCTGAACCAGGTCGGCTGCCGTCGCCCGGCAACCGACACGGCGAGTGACCAGCGCTTCCATTTGCGAGCGCTGGGACAGGAACACTTGAAGAAAATGTGCACGCGCCCCACGCGGCTCGTCGTCGCGCGATTCCGGGGGCAGACCGATCAGCACGTCAGCCCTGCGCCCATGCGGCAACCGGACTGGCCAACAGGCTCATCCCGGCCAGCGTCATTGCCAGTCGCGGTCGATACGGCAGCAACAGGACCAGCGTCAACGCACTGATCATCAACACCGCGACCCAGTCGACCAGACCGAAACTCCAGCCGTTGGCCGTCACCGCCGCCCAGAGCGATACACACAACAGCAACCCTCCCGCCAGCAGCAGGCCACGACGGCGTCGGGCAGAGGGTTTGTGGCCGAGCAGTTCATCGTGATGTCGAGGCATCGACAGGCAAAGCGCCGTGAACCCGGCGTAACACAGCAACAGCGCCAGCAGCATCAGTTCGCCCCTTGTTCAAGCGTGATCGGTCGAAGCGTTTCGCGGCGCGTTTTTTTAACGCTCACGGTGTTGCCGGCGCGCTGCATTTTCCATGCGGCCCAAGCCAGGAATAACCCAGCGGCGAGACACGTCAGATCAAACCCGGCCATTGCCCAATCGCCCTGCCTCAGCGTTACGCCGAGATTCCACGGCGTGGTCAGCGCATTGATCAGCGGCACCACCATAAACAGTGCAGCACCGAGCACGAGCTGATCGATCCATGCCTTGCGCCCGACACGCAATAGCGCATGCGCCACGCTCAACCCCCAAGCGATGAAAAACGCATTCACTTCCCAATCTGCCCGCCCGGTCAGAGCCACTGGCAACAGCCGATTGGCCAGAAAGTACACCGCAACCGCCGTCAGCAACCCGGCCATGCTGGCAACGTTCAGCACTTCAACCAGCCGCAACTCGAACGGCATTACACCGCTTTTGGCGTGTTTGAGCTGGCGCTTGCCGAGCCAGATCACCAGCCCAGTGCCGATCATCGCCGTGCCGGCCAAACCACAAATGAAATACAGCCAGCGCAGCACCGGCCCGGCAAAATGGCCCATGTGCAAACCATAGAAAGTGCCGCTCACCGCCATCGCCACGGGTTGCGCCGGTGTGCGCCCGAGCATTTTTCCGGTAACGCCATTGAAGGTCACTGCGCTGCCGAAATCGTGCACCACTCGATCACCGGCGCGCGACAGCACCACCGAGGCATGTTCATCACCGGGATGATTCACCGTTAGCCGCGTGGTGTGGCCACCGGACCATTGCGCACTGGCCTTGGCCAACAAGGGTGCCAGCGGTGCCAGTGCAGCAGGGACATTGGCCCGTTCCGGCGCCTTCGAGGCGGGAAACACCTCATCGTAAAACGACCGCACGTCGCCGCCGTAAGAAGCCAGAATGCTCGCCGGCATGACCATCGACATGAAAATCACCAGGCTGCTGTAGGTGATCATCAAGTGAAACGGCAACACCAGCACGCCCACGGCGTTATGCCCGTCGAGCCAGGAACGCTGGCCCTTGCGCGGGCGAAAGGTGAAGAAGTCTTTGAAGATTTTCTTGTGGGTGATGATCCCGGTGACCAACGCGACCAACATCACCATCGCGGCGATCGTCGCCAGCCAGCGGCCCCACGGGTATGGCATGTGTAGCTGGAAGTGGAAACGGTAGAAGAACTCGCCGCCCATGCTTTGGCGGCCCAGCACTTCGGTGCCGGTTTGCGCGTCGAGGGTTTTGGATTCGAAGCGGCCGCGCTCGCCAGGCTTCGCAGGTGCCTGCTGCCAGCGCACGGTCAAGCCGGGATCGCGAGCATCGGGCAAGTCGATCAGCCAACGTGAGGCACCCGCAGCGTGTTGTTGCAGATAATCCTGGGCCAGGCTCAGGCTTGCCTCGGCATTGATTGGCCGCGCGGGGATTTCCGGCTGCATCCAGTGACTGATTTCATCCTTGAAATAAGCCAGGGTTCCCGTCAGAAAAATCGCGAACAACAGCCAGCCGAACAGCAGTCCGGCCCACGTGTGCAGCCAGGCCATGGCCTGACGAAAACCCTCTTTCATGCAAAACCCAACCCACGTGCCGCGCCGCAAATGGTCGCCAGAATCACGCTCGGCACCAGCAAGCCAACCCATGCCGACCACGCCGTGCGACAGGCAAAGCACCAGAGCACAGCGACCAGATAGACCAGAAACGAGAGGGTCATGCCGGTGACCACGGCTTCAGCACGGCTCAGTGGCAGCCACATCGTCAAGGTCACGCTGGCCAGCGCCGCAACCAGATAGCCGCCGAACACCGCGGCCAACACCCGTGAGGTAACGGCCAGACGATAGGACATGGGGAGAGTGGCAAGTTTGCCTTTCATGTTTCGACCCTGAAACGGAAAACGCTCGGCCGACAAGCCGAACCAACAGGCGAGCAATACTAATGATAAATATTCTCATACGCAAAAGCATCTGATTGCCGGCGCAGGGTTTTACCCGTTCAATTGGCAAGCCGGGCCGTGGCTTGCCTTGGCAAAATGCGCTGAAAACAAAACGGGCCTGCTTTCGCAGGCCCGTTTTCTGGGGATGGCTTAAAAAATCAGCGTATCAACTGTTGATCGCTGCCTGTTCATTCTCAAGAAATTCTTCCTCCAGCAGTGCGTCATTCGCCTTGCTAAATGGCACCACAGCAGCGCGTGGTTTGCCCCGCAGTTTGCCGAAAAGGTGATCCAGCGCATGCTCCAGTTTTTCGGCTGCACCATCGATCGCTTGTTCCAGCGTATCGGCTTTATGGGTGACGGAAATCGGTTGATGGCCTTTTGGCCGCGCCTCCAGTTGGCAGCGCATGTCATGGGGACCAGGTTTGTCACCGTTCTCGTCGCTCAGATGGACTTCGACACGGGTCAGGTCTTCTTCATAACGGTCGAGCGTGCTCTCAATGGTTGTACGTACCCACTCCTCCAGTCGTTTACTGCTTTGAATATGGTTATCGCTGTTGACTTGGATTTGCATAGTTCATCCCTTATTTCAGCTAGCTCGCAAGAGGCCTTGATCAGGATTTCGTGACCCCTTGATTACAACAATCGGCCCCACTGACGAACATTTCAACCCCTGAAAAAAGATAAATATTCATTCGCAAAAAAAGCCGGACAACCGAGTAAGTCACTGGTAATGTCGGGAGTTGGGTCGACTTGTCATCCTGCAAGATTTACTCACAATTGCCCTCGTTCAACGGGTGCAAACTGCGAAAAATCCCTGCCTCCTCCACCAGCCAATCGTGCACTGCACGCACGCCAGGATGGCTCAACGCCCCCGGCGCATACAGCAACATGTAACGTTTGTGATTGGGCACCGACAGCCCGAACGGCACCATCAACGTGCCCCGCTCCAGCTCATCGTTGAGCAGCGTGCGCCGGGCAATCGCCACCCCCATACCGGCGATGGCCGCTTCGATGGTCAGGTGGTTGCGATTGAAGGTATGCCCTCGTCGCACGTCCGCGCCCTCGAAGCCGATCGCGTTCAAATAAAACTCCCATTCCGCATATTCATAACTGCCGCGCCAGGCGGTGATGTCGTGCAGCAACGGAAAATGCCCCAGATCCGCCGGCCCATGCAGCGGCGGACGCCCGCGCAGCAGGCTCGGCGCGCACACCGGGAAAATCTGCTCATCGAGCAAGGCTGTGGATAACAATCCCGGGTAACTGCCGTCGTTCAGATCGATCGCCAGATCGAAATCGCCCTCGTGCAGCGGCACACTGCTGTCTTCAGCCACCAGCCGCAACTGGATGTCCGGGTATCGTTGCTGCAAGCGTGGCAGGCGCGGCGTCAGCCATTTGCTGAGGAACGACGGAATCGAACGCAGCCGCAAAACCCCACTGATCATCCCCGCATCCAGGCGCCGCAATTCGGCGTCGATGCTGCCGTAGGCCTCGTTGACCGTCATCGCCAACCGCTGCCCTTCGGCGCTCAGTTCCACCCCTCGCGCACGACGATGAAACAAACGCAAACCAAGACGCTCCTCCAGTTGACGAATCTGCTGGCTGACCGCCCCCGGCGTGATGTGCAGTTCTTCTGCACAGCGAGTGAAGGACAGGTGCCGCGCGGCACAGGAAAACACCTGCAGCCAGACGTAAGTCTGGGCATGCAATTGACGACTCATCGTTTAGTCCTGCTAAAGGCTGTCTTAGGAAATTTCGTTGGTCACACAAGACCGAGGTAGGCAGTATCGCCGACCTTGCGCTTGGCCTACAAAAAATGGCAGCGATTCCTACACCATTGCTTGTAAGGCTTTAGCATGGCTATCAGTGTTTTCGATCTATTCAAAGTCGGCATCGGCCCGTCCAGTTCCCACACCGTCGGCCCGATGCGCGCTGCTGCAACCTTCACTCAGGCACTGATCGACGAGCATTGGCTCAACGATGTGCAACGCGTGGAAATCCGCTTGTACGGTTCGTTGTCCGCCACAGGCGTCGGCCACGCCACCGACCGCGCCACGGTCATGGGCCTGATGGGCGAGTGGCCGGACAGCATCGATCCGTCGACCATCGACCCACGCATCCAGCAACTGCGCGAGACCGGCCAACTGTCCCTCGCCGGCCAGCGGTCAATTGCCTTCAACTGGCAACGCGATCTCCTGCTGCTCGACGAGAGCCTGCCCTACCATCCCAACGCCATGTCCCTGACAGCCTTTGGCGAAAGCGCTGCACTGTTTACGCAAACGTACTACTCGGTCGGTGGCGGTTTCATCATCGAAGCGGCAGAAGCCGAATCCGGCGTGGCGCCGGCCAGCGACGTGGTATTGCCGTACGACTTTTCCAGCGCCGCCGAACTGTTGTCGCTGTGCAAGCAGCACAACCTGCGGGTTTTCGAGCTGATGATGGCCAATGAACGGGCCTGGCGCAGCGACACCGAAATTCGTCAGGGCCTGCTGCACATCTGGTCGGTGATGCGCGAATGCGTCGAGCAAGGCCTGCGCCACGAAGGCCTGTTGCCCGGCGGTCTCAATGTGCCGCGCCGCGCGGCAAAACTGCACCGTAGTCTGCTGGAAATCGGCAAACCGAATGTCATCAGCTCGACGCTGTCGGCGATGGAGTGGGTCAACCTGTTCGCCCTCGCCGTCAACGAAGAAAACGCCGCGGGCGGGCGCATGGTTACCGCACCGACCAACGGCGCCGCCGGGATCATTCCTGCGGTTCTGCACTACTACATGAAATTCAACCCGGACGCGTCCGACGATGACGTCGTCGTTTTCTTCCTGAGCGCCGCCGCTGTCGGCATTTTGTGTAAGAAAAACGCCTCGATTTCCGGCGCCGAAGTCGGCTGTCAGGGCGAGGTCGGTTCCGCCTGCGCGATGGCCGCTGCCGGCCTGGCCGACGTGCTCGGCGCCACCCCGGAGCAACTGGAGAACGCCGCCGAGATCGGCCTCGAACACAACCTGGGCCTGACCTGCGATCCGGTCGGCGGGCTGGTGCAAGTGCCCTGTATCGAGCGCAACGCCATCGCCGCAGTGAAGGCGATCAACGCCACGCAAATGGCCCTGCGCGGTGACGGTAACCACTTCATTTCCCTCGACCGGGTGATCCGCACCATGCGCGATACCGGCGCCGACATGCACGACAAATACAAAGAGACTTCACGGGGTGGCCTGGCGGTGAACTGGGTGGAATGCTGATCAGCCTGACTGCACTGTCAGCGATCATCGACGCGTTCCTGCCCTGAAACAGGACGTCAATGAACAAGGCGAGCCCATGGCTCGCCTTGTTTTTGTCCGTGTTCATTGTTCGACAATTATTCCGGCATAGCCCTTGCTACAGCACTTGCATAAAGCGATATGGCGAAATGGCCACGGAATGGCCGGTGGTCTGGATGGGCGAACCAACCCGATCGCGGCCGGTCAACAACTGCACGTTCAATCAGGCGGTGACGCATCATGGACAATCCTTTTCAGATCATTACCGATGCCTTCGCGCCGGACTATCAGATCAACCTGAGCATTCAGGGCCTGGATGGCAGCATCATGCTGACCCTGTCCAACAGCGGCCGCATCGTGGCCAAACGCATGATCAGCACCGAACAACGCAACGACCCCAAACGCCTCAAGCGTCTGGTGCAAAGCATCCAGTTCGGCATCGCCATCGAACAAGGCCACAGTGCCATGGCGATCCTTGAAGCGATGACCAGCGGCGACGGCCTGACCCCGCCACCGCAGCGAATCAGCGGTGAGCCTCGGCAGGCTGCCGGGCTTTAAAGCTCGCCCTTCTCGATCTCAGGGTGTTCACCGGAACCTGCTCCGAGCTTGCGTTGCGGCTTGTCGATTTTCACCGAAGGAAATTGCGACGAGGCGTAACGCACCACCAGAATCGAAAACGCCAGCAGCAAAATCCCGCCGCACAGGTAGATGATGCCCATGTCCGGTGGGTTGTGGTGCGAGACGTTGGAGATCAGCAGACGGGTCAGCGCGGTGATCGCCACGTAGATCAGGAAGCGCACTGGCATGTGGTTGGTCTTGACGGCGGGATTTCCCTAATTTCTGAGAAAATATTTCTAGCTTTTTGATGGTGCTTCTAATCCCGAAGCGCCCTTCTGCTTCCATGCATTTCGCCGTTGAGCCATTACGTACGACGTAAAATAAGTCCCGAGTCGTTGCTCATCGACAGTGCTACCGGTTGAAGCCATTCAGTAATCAAGGGTTGCGATGATTGACAATCTGGCATCTCAATCTATCATGGCAATAGGCCATTTTAAGTGTATCTCGGAGCTTAATCTATTTAAGGTAATCGAGAACCAACTAGAGAGAAACGGATGTCGTTCATAAAAAAAGATCACAACTATGGTTATCTGAATTTTTTTGAAATAACAGACAGCGGCTTATATACAATTCAAAAAAAATCTGATGACGAGATAAAATCTAATAGCTACGGATTAGACACCTCAACTGTATTAAAAAACATTAAAAAGTGGGTTGAGTCCCGGCGCTTTAAAGAAACGTCTCCTTGGGCGGAATATGGTGAGTCGGGCGACACATCTGTAATGTGTTACTGCAGGGAGATAGAAGAGTTTGAGAACGGAGACTTTTTACTTACGCTATGGAAGCATGATCCTAGCGATTCGAAAAGCTATCGCGGACTTCGTTTAAATGAAAATGGCGAACCAATCGGCTATATCAACAATAATTCAATGGATACGGGAGATGACGTCGTTTGGGGTCATCCATGTTATTACTGGATAATCCCTGACTCCAACTTGGTAGTATCGATAAAATTTGAGGACTCCAAGTGCGACTCCGACCTGATGCAAAAATGGATAAACTATTGCGTTAGATATCGCTTAAAAGTCGAGGGGTACAATAAAAGAATACCCGGAGAATCAGCAACTACTATTTACTTCAGCACAAAGGAATCGCCTGAAAACCACAATCTACTCTATAGATTCTCTAAGAAGATAAAAGAATTTAAAACTAGCGAAGCACACCTAAAAAGAATTTGCGAATCAACTAAACATATTCTTTTACGAAATGAAGTCATCGTGAGCGCTGATGCCGCCGACGAGAAAAAATCGACAGACCATAAGTCAATGGTCACATTGAACAATGCTAACAAAGAAATCTTTGATGTGATTCAAAAGCTACTAGGCAAATTTTTTGGACCGGACATTAGCGATGAAACCCCAGAAGAAGGAAAACGGCGAGTAGAGGTAAAACTTGAAGCGACGCCCACTTATGAGCAAATGCAGGACTTCATGAAGTACTCTGCCGATCTCCCGGAAGACGGTTGGGCAGATGTGATTTTCATTGACGAGAATGAAACTAAAACCTCAATAAAAAAACATCGTCTTATTGAGAGAATCATGCTAGCCAAGAGCGGTGAAACTTATTCAGCAAACTTATTATTCAGCACCCTCAAAGGTAATCGTGAAAACTATCTTAGTACCATTTCAAAAATCAAAGGAGATTCTTTACCAGAAGAAACTACGGAAACTTCAAAACTGGAAATAGCCTAATGCTCATTGTATTACTTTGCCTGCTTCCAGCCATGGCATCGTTTGCACTCGGGTGGAAATTAAATCCTGACGCAATTCCCTCTTCGCTCGGATTACTTGTTGGCGTTTCTGGAGCAATTTTCACAATAATGAGCATTTGGGTGGCGTTTTTATATCCAAACATACTTAGAACATTAAAAGGCGAGAATTTAGTAAACGCTGACTTCAGTTCAAGCAATGGTGACACTACGCGACTAAAGATAATAATCGGAGTAATTATTCAATCAGCTGTATCCATGGCGTTCTCAATAATAGCGATGGTTTTTGTCAGCTTCTATACTGGAACGAGCAAAGACTCTCAGGGAGTCGCGATAATTATAATGCAGTTTCTTCTCGTATTTTTCAGTGGACTCCAAGTATCCGCAATAATTAGCGTAATACATATAAACTCAAGTTTCGTAAAACTTCTAGAAGGCAAAAACAAATCCCGAGCTAGAGACTGGGACACTTAATACTAAGGCAGACACATGCTTACATACTTAATAGAAAATAAAGAATGGATCTTCAGCGGAATCGGCGTATTTGCTATCAGTTTCTTTATTGTGCGCAAGAGAAAGGATAGGACAATGTATCAAAAAAGCGGAGACGGATCTAAAAACTTACAAGCGGGAAGAGATATAAAAATAGATAAAAATGATATGGATTGAGTTTTCCAGCTCCCCCGCTGCCATAGAGACTTTTAAAGTCATGTTGCCAATGCATTATAGTTAACTGATATAGGCAATGCCTGATGAAAGCGTTGATGAAATTAGCCCATAAAATTTTTATATTTTGCTCAAGAGCGTTCCTATTAAACAGATTACCTCAGGCACGCGACATCAACAAAGTAAGCAGTGGACAAACCCAAACATCCGGGGAGCGCAGCTTTAACGTCCAAGCTGGGCGCGACGTAAATCTAACTGTAGACATGTCGTCTATTAGCGAAGATATTAGGGACCTACTCAGCAAGGCTGCAGTTCCAAATGACGCAGAGAGCCAACATATATTGAGATTAATCGAAGATGGGAGAGTTAAAGAGGCGGAGGCTTTAGTCGATTCAGTTTTTAATGATACCAGCAATGACTACGCCAATAAAGCTCGAAATGCAGGAAATCTGTATGCCAAGATTAACAGGGATAAAGCTATTTACTGCTACACACAATCCACCTCAATACAAAATAACGATTACGACACTTTAAATATACTTGCACTTTTATTGCTTGAGAAGGGAAGCCAAGACGAAGCACTAGCAATCTTCGATGAAATACTAGCCAACTCAAACAAAAACGAAGTGAATGAAAAAGTTCATGGGAACTTAGGAGTACTCTACAAAAACAATGGAAAAACCTCCGAAGCCTTATCCCACTTATTTAAAGCTGTAGAGCTAGCGACAGCAAGCCAAAATACCCTAGGCTCTTGCAAGCACTTAAATAATATAGGCTCCTGCTATAACAACATAGAAAATACACAAAACGCTGAGAAATACTTAAGTGAAGCCCTCAACCTATCAAAAATAGCAGTAGAAAACTCAACTAGTACTTTAGAAAAACAAGCGATAAAATCAGTAAAATCAAACATCCTTACCAATCTTTCAATTACAGCACAAAGGCAATATAAAGACACAAATGACACGAACTATTTAGCGCTAGCCGAAACACATCTACTTGCAGCAATAGAAATTGATGAAACTTTAAACAACAGCATTGGCCTCGGAAGACACTATGGAAATCTTGCCAATGTTTTAAGACTAAAAGGAGATTTAGCAAACAGCAGAAAATACATAGAGAAATCAATTATAGCCTTCCAAAACAACCACTCACTAAAAGATGAATTAACATCACGAATGAATTTAGGGAGAGCTTTTGCAGTAGAAGGAAACCTTCAAGAGGCAATTAAAAACTTCAAGGAAAGTAAAGAGCAAAACTCGGCAGAACTTTATCCTAAACTGTATGCCTTGACACTCATGAATATGGCATACACACACTTAAAACTTAACAGCGTTCAGGAAGCAAAAGACTGTGCAACAGAAGCACTCGAAGTCATGAAAAAGCTGAATTTAACAAGCTACATAACCATGCTTGAATATGATTTCAAAATACGATAACCAGATGAAGCAAAATATACAGACCTAAAACTCATCCTGATCAGAAAAATAAATATCGGAAGCGACGGCACTAGACGTCCACTTCCGAAAGTCACGGATTTAGTTATTCTGATCTTTCCTTAACGGCAGGATACTTCGAAGATGAATACCTAACCACCAAAATCGAGATTGCCAGCAACAACACGCCACCACATACATAAAGAATTCCGGTGTCAGGTGCATTGTGATGAGAAACATCGCTTATCAACAATCTAATTAATGCCGTTACGCCGATGTATAGCAAAAATCTCAGAGGCATATGATTAGTTTTAAAATATATGCCCGCCATCGCCAAAAGTTCTAAATAAATAAACAAAAGCAAAATGTCATCAACTGTAATTTTAGGCTGTTGAAGCATTCCTATGAATGTCGAAACGCCTGCCCAAACGGTTATTAGTCCAATTGCGAAAAGGGCGAGGTAGTGAAAAGTTTCTACGAATAAATTGCCGATTGAATCAGCGCCACTATGAAGCTTTTTGCGCAGGTCTTCAGCCCATTTTATTTCTGTCATTTCTCAAATACCTTGTGCAATAAATAGTCAATCAGATAAGCCAGCGCTCGCAGTCAAAAGCGGGTCAAGCACGCCATGCATCAGCATCTACAGGGCTTGCAAGCACCCCAGCAGTACAGAAATAATTGTTAGAAACGTACCCCTTGGTCTTGAAGTAAATCCCGACCATCGCGCCCAGTTCCAGATAGATGAACAGCAACAGAATGTCATCAATCTTGATATGCCCCTCTTCGAGCATCCCGAGAAACTCCATCACCGCCGCCCACGCCGTCACCGCCCCGATGGCGAACAGCGCCAGGTAGTGGAAAGTTTCGACGAACAGGTTGCCCAGGGACTCGGCCAGTTGATGCACGTTTTGCCGCAGTTTCTCGGCCCAGTTGATTTTCACGATGATGTTCCTTAGCCCGATTCGAGCGGATGATGCGTGTTGGACATGACGTTTTTCTGCATGCTTTGGGTTTCATGCAGAAAAGAGGCCACGCCATCATGGCGAGGTGCCACGAAGCGCGCGCCGTGGCGTTTCGTCGCAGTGCCTGCGCAAGGCTGACAAACCCTGAATCCGGTCTACATTGAAAAGCCACTACCCATAACGCAGGGATTCGCTTATCCTTTTCGCTGTATATGGATACAGTAGTCGTGAAGACAACTTAACGTGAAGGCATGTGAGGTGGTGAATGGCCGTCGAAGTGGTATACCGCAGCAGCCGAGATCTGGAGCGCTTGTTCATGGATAAAGCCGAAGCTGACCGTCATGACAAAATGCTCGAACTGGCCGAATATCTGGCCGATGTGTTGCAAAAAGCCGTTCCGTCCATGACTGAGCAGCAAGTGGAAGAAGCCGGGATCTACATGGCGAAGAACCGCGATGTGTTCGCCCGGGCGTTCAAGAACCAGCCTGATGCACTCTCGGAGCTGATCAATGCACCGGCTGAGCCGGTCGAGAAAGCCGAGGCCGAGGAATCTGCCGAAGCGCCCTTGAAACCGGCAAAAGCGGTGAAAGCTGCGAAGTAATCAATGCCCGAATTGAATAGGCCCTGAGTCGAATGGCTCAGGGCCTTTTTCATGCCGATGAAACTCAGCGATACAACACTTTCTCCGCCAACTCATCGGCCACCCTCGCCGGTGAGCGTTTTTCCGCCTGGGCATGGGCAAACACTTCAGTCAGCCGCGAGCTGATTTTCGACAGATGCGCAGTGATCGTCGGCAACTCTTCGCCGCGATGCTTCAGTGAAACGTAGATCAGGCCGCCGGCATTGATCACGTAATCGGGGGCATACAGAATCCCGCGCCGCTCCAGTTGATCCGCCACGTCCAGATGCGTCAGCTGATTATTCGCCGATCCCGCCACTGCCGAGCAACGCAGTTGCGTGACCGTGTGACTGTTGAGCACACCGCCCAGCCCACACGGCGCCAGAATGTCGCAAGGCGTGCAGAGCAGCGCATCGTTGGCGACTGGATGGGCGTTGAGTTGCTCCATCGCCAGTTGCACCTTGCCGTGGTCGATGTCGCTGACCAGCAGTTCGGCGCCCGCCGCGTGAAGTAGCTCGGCCAGTGCGTAACCGACATTGCCCAAACCCTGAATCGCCACGCGCAGGCCTTCGAGGTTATCGCTGCCCAACCGCGCCATGGCGGTGGCCCGAATTCCGGCGAACACGCCCATGGCCGCGTGTGGCGCGGGGTCGCCGGCCGAGGTGGTGCTGGTGACATGCTGCGTCTGCTGGGCGATGCAATCCATGTCCGCCACGCAAGTGCCACTGTCGATGGCGGTGATGTAGCGACCGTCGAGTTGATCAATGCAGCGGCCGAAGGCTTCAAATAACGTCCCGCGATTTTCCACATGCACCGGGCGCACGATCACCGCCACGCCTCCGCCCTGCGGCAGCCCGGCCAGCGCAGCTTTGTAGCTCATGCCCTGAGCGAGACGAATGGCGTCCTCAACGGCTGATTCGTCATTGGGATAGGCAAGATAACGACATCCGCCAAGGGCTGGCCCGAGGCGACTGTTATGGATGGCAATGACCGCCTTCAACCCGGAGACCGGATCAACGCTCAGGTGCAGCGATTCCAGGCGAGTGCTTTGCATGAGCGCAAACATCGTTGGGCTCCCGAATCACTTCTTGTAGAACGCCAGTATAGGCTTGCGCCCGAAAATTGCTGCAGCGCACCGGAATAAGCACCCGCGCTGACACTGGATTTGCGGCATAACCCCAGATTGGCGCAGCCAGGCACTGGACGAATGGCATGGACGGGGCTAAAACGGGGCATTACCCGGAGATCCTGATGAGTGCGCGCCAACGTTTTTTCGAGTGTCTGCAACGTTCACCGCCTGCCCTGTTCGAGGCCGCGCTGTGGATCGCGGCCGAACACGATAAAACGGTCAATCCCGAGACGCTTATGCAGGACTTCAAGGAGTTGCAGCAGCGGGTCAGCTATGGCTTGCCGATGCTGCCGGTCAGCGAACTGGCACAGCCGCTATTACGGCGGATGACAGAGCTAGGCTTCGCTCAGGACGACTTCCTCCCGCTGCGCCCACAAGCCGCGTTGTTGCACAAAGTGCTGCAAACCCGACGCGGCCAGCCTTTGGTGTTGGCGTTGATTGCCCTGGAACTGGCGCGCGCGCTGGAAATTCCACTGGCCGGGGTCAACTTTCCCGGGCACTTCCTGCTCCGGGTACCCGGGGCCGACCACTTGCTTGACCCCTGCGGGGGGCGACGCCTGTACCCCAACGACTGTCGAGAACTGTTGCAGCGCCAATACGGCCCGAACATGAAGCTCAACGCCGACCATCTGCTGACTGCAACGCCGGTGCAGATGCTTCAACGCTTGTCACGCAACCTGCGCCAGTTGTACCTGTCTCACGATGACTTTATCGCGGCCCTGATCGACGCCGAACGCGTGCTTGAACTGGGCGACGCCAACGCCGCCGATTACCTGGCCCGCGCCAGTCTCTATCAGCGGCTCGACTGCCCGAATGCCGAACGCTTCGATCTGGAGCATGCGCTACTGCTCAGTGATGACCCGATTCAGCGCTTGCGCCTGACCGAACGGCTCGGGCATCTCCCGCCCAATTCCATAGTCCACTGATCCCTTGTGCGAGCGGGCTTGCTCGCGAATGCGCTGTATCAGTCAAAATCTCTGTGTCTGACACGGTGCTTTCGCGAGCAAGCCCGCTCCCACAGGAATTTACGGTGTATCTGGCTGGTTGGCGGGATGCGCCTTGATGAACGCCGGATGTTCAGCGGCCAATGCCGCCACGCGGCGAATCCGCGGATAAGCCTGCAGCGAAACATTGAACCGCTGCGCGGCATACAACTGCGGGATCAGGTAGACGTCCGCCAAGCATGGCCACTCACCGAAACAGAAACCGCTGTCACCGATCAACTGTTCCACCGTCGCCAGCCCCTGCCCGATCCAGTGACTGATCCACTCCACCACCTGCGGCTCATCGTGCCCCAACTGACGCAGACGATTGAGCACGCTGACGTTGTGCAGCGGGTGCACATCGCACCCGATCACCGCCGCCACGCCGCGTACATGCGCACGGGTAGCAAGGTCTTCGGGCAGCAGAGGCATCTGTGGATAACGCTCTTCCAGATACTCGATGATCGCCGGCGACTGAATCAGCAGTTCGCCTTCGTCAGTACGCAACGCCGGCACCCGCCCCTGCGGATTGATCGCCAGATACGCCGCTTGCCGATGTTCGCCACCGGACGGTGCAATCAGGTTGACCGGCAGTGCCTGATAATCAAGCCCCTTGAGCGCGAGCGCGATCCGCACCCGATACGACGAGGTCGAACGGTAATAGGTATAGAGATCCATGAGCCGCTCCTGTCAGCGCGCCGCCAGCACTTTGCCGCGGCATTCGCCAAAACCGATGGAAGCAAAACCGTCACGGGCACAACGCGCACGCAGGATGATTTCGTCGCCATCCTCAAGAAATTTGCGCACTTCGCCGGACGCCAGTTCTATCGGCTTTTTGCCGCCCTCGGTGATTTCCAGCAGGCTGCCGAACTGACCGTTTTCAGGACCGGACAAAGTGCCAGAGCCGAACAGATCACCGGCCTGCAACTGGCAACCGTTGACGCTGTGGTGCGCAACCATTTGCGCGACGGTCCAGTACATGTAGCGGGTGTTGCTCAGTGTCAGGCGATGGGCCGGCAGGTTTTGCTCGCGCATGGCTTCGGTAAGCAGCAACACTTGCAGCTCGATGTCGAAGGCGCCAGCGTCCTGATCGCGTTTGTCGAGCAGGTAAGGCAGCGGCTGCGGATCACCTTGCGGGCGCGCAGGTTGCGCGGTGCGGAACGGCGCCAGCGCTTCGGCGGTCACCACCCACGGCGAGACGCTGGTGATGAAGCTCTTGGACAGGAACGGGCCCAGCGGCTGATATTCCCACGCCTGAATGTCGCGAGCCGACCAGTCGTTGAGCAGGCAGAAACCGGCGATGTGCTCAGCCGCATCACCGATGGCAATCGAGTCGCCCATCTCATTGCCCTGACCGACCCAGATACCCAGTTCCAGTTCATAGTCCAGGCGAGCGCACGGGCCAAAAGTCGGTTCGGTCTGACCGGCGGGCAGCGTCTGGCCTTTGGGGCGGCGCACGTCGGTGCCGGAGGCGCGCACCGTCGAGGCGCGACCGTGGTAGCCGATCGGTACGTGCTTGTAGTTGGGCAGCAGAGGGTTGTCGGGGCGGAACAGTTTGCCGACGTTCTGCGCGTGTTCGATGCCGACGTAGAAGTCGGTGTAGTCGCTGATGCGCGCCGGCAGATGCATCTGGCAGTCCACGGCCAAAGGCAGCAGTGTTGCCCCTTGGGCTTCGATGTTGCCGCGCTCGGTGCTGCCCTCTGCAAACAATTCAAGCAGACGCTGGCGCAGCGCAGTGCGAGCCGGGCGACCGAGTTCGAAGAACGCATTGAGCAAACCGCCCTTCATGGCTTCGACGGCACTGCGCGCTGCGCCGTCGAACAGACCGGCTTCAAGCGCCACTTGCAGATCGAAGACGTGATCGCCAATCGCTACGCCAGCGCGCGGCGCCGAACCGTCGACACTGAACACGCCGAGCGGCAGGTTCTGCAGAGGAAAATCAGCGTGGTCGTTGGCCGACGCCACCCAACTGCGGGTGATGGAATTCTGAGTCATGGGTTATCTCCGGGTCGGGTCGAACGTGGCGGGCAGTGTGGCCCAGCAGGCGTCGTAATGGGGTTGCAGTTGTGGGCAGTCGAGGGCGAAGCGGCTTGGGCGAAGCACCTGACTGGTCTCGAACATGAAGGCCATGGTGTTGTCGATCTTCGCCGGTTTGAGGTCGGCGTTGATGGCCTTGGTGCAGGTCTCACCGTCCGGGCCGTGGGCGCTCATGCAGCTGTGCAGCGAGGCGCCGCCAGGCACAAAGCCTTCAGCCTTGGCGTCGTATTCGCCCTGGATCAGGCCCATGAATTCATTCATCAGGTTGCGGTGAAACCACGGCGGACGGAAGGTGTTCTCGGCCACCATCCAGCGCGGCGGGAAGATCACGAAGTCGAGGTTGGCCAGACCGTGCACGCTGGTCGGCGAGGTCAGTACGGTGAAGATCGACGGATCCGGGTGATCGAAACTGACCGTGCCGATGGTGTTGAAGCGGCGCAGATCATATTTGTACGGCACGTTGTTGCCATGCCAGGCGACCACATTCAACGGCGAATGATTGAGCTCGGTGGCCCACAACTGCCCAAGAAATTTCTGCACCAGGGTGGTCGGTTGTTGAAGGTTTTCGTAAGCGGCGACCGGGGTCAGGAAATCCCGCGGGTTGGCCAGGCCATTGCTACCGATAGGCCCCAGATCCGGCAGGCGCAGCGGCGCGCCGTGGTTCTCGGCGATGTAGCCGCGTGCTTGCGGGTCAAGCAGTTCGACGCGAAATTTCAAACCGCGTGGCAGCACGGCGATTTCCAGCGGTGCCACTTCCAGCACACCCAGTTCGGTGGCGATGCGCAGACGACCGAGTTGCGGCACCAGCAGCAGTTCGCCGTCGGCGTTGAAGAACACACGCTCCATCGAGCGGTTGGCGGTGTAGTGGTAGATGCTGATGCCAGCGGGTTTATCGGCGCCGGCGTTGGCGGCCATGTTCACCAGACCGTCGATGAAATCGGTCGGCTCGCTGGGGATATCCAGCGGGTTCCAGCGCAGACGATTGGGGGTCACCTCGCCCAACGGCCCGCCAGCCAGTTGCCGTTCAAGTTTGACGAACGCCGGGTGATTGGCCGATGGCTGAATTCGGTACATCCAGGTACGCCGGGCTTCACTGCGGGTCATGGTGAACGCGGTACCGGAAAACAATTCGGTGTAGAGACCGTACGGGGCTTTTTGCGGGGAGTTCTGGCCGACGGGCAGCGCATCGGGCAACGCTTGAGTGCTGAATTCGTTGCCGAAACCGGACTGATAAGTCAGCGTCGACACGGTTGAATCGAGGTTCATGGAGCCTCCTGAACAGGGAGTCGGCATGGCCCATCGCTCTGGCTCAGAGGTTTCGGCACGCCGGGGTTGTTTTTATCGTAATTCGATTACGCATAACGTAATTTGCTCGCTATCCAGCGTCAAGCTATAAAGACGCCCATTCGTTCCGGAACCCGGCAGCATCATGGAAAAAACCAGCGACAGTCACGGCAAACAGAAAGTCCGCTCCGCCGAAGTCGGCACCGACATCCTCAAGGCCCTGGCCGAGTTGTCGCCCGCCACTTCCTTGTCGCGCCTGGCCGAGCACGTACAAATGCCCGCAAGCAAGGTGCACCGCTACCTGCAAGCGTTGATCGCCTCGGGATTTGCCGAACAGAACCCCGCCACCAACCATTACGGCCTCGGCCGCGAAGCGCTGCGCGTGGGTCTGGCCGCACTCAACAGTATGGACGTGCTGAAAGTTGCGGCCCTGCCATTGGCCCAATTGCGCGACGAACTCAACGAAACCTGTTTCCTCGCGGTGTGGGGTAATCAGGGGGCCACTGTGGTGCACATCGAGCCGGCGGTGCGTGCGGTGACGGTGGTGACGCAATTGGGTTCAGTGCTGCCGCTGCTCAGCTCTTCGACGGGGTTGGTGTTCAGCGCCTACTTGCCCCATCGGGAAGTTGACGAATTGCGCGAGCAGGAAATCGCCGTCGCCGATCATCCATTAAAAGACGAGCACGCCTACACGACGTTGTGTGAGCAGATCCGCGAACGTGGTTTGCATCATGTGCATGGCTTGCTGATGCCGGGGGTGGATGCCTTGTCGGCCCCGGTATTCAACGCTGTCGGACAGATCGCCGCCGTGATCACCATCGTCGGCCCGACCTCACTGTTTCACGCCGACGAAAACGGCCCGGCGGCGCAGCGCTTGCTGGCTGCGACGCGGGCCGTGAGTTGGCGAATGGGGTTCGACGCAGCGGCGCCGCCGGTTCGCTAACAGGGGGTTACAGCAATACGGTTTTGCTGTCCCCCGCTGGCTCCTCCTGGAGAATTTCTTCAATTATCGCCAAAAGACGTTCATGGCCGAGGGTCTGGCCGGTCGCCGATCCAATCAGGCCGACGATTGCCTTGCCGTCACCCATGAGTTGAATCAGCGTCTTCTGCGCCTTGGTTGCTTCCTTGCCTCCAGGAATCAAAGACGCCAGGTCCAGTAGAGCTTCCTTGAAACTGTTGAAGGCCGTTTCTCGATCGCCATATCGGTAGGACTCGGCGCCTTCCAGTACGTTTTTGGTGATTTGCACCACGGACAGCGCGAAACCAACGGGCGGTATTACCAAACTGACGACACTCGCAGCCAACGCCACCGAGTCATAGGCCAATTTGCCAATGATTTCGTTCAGGCTGGTGGTTTGCGCGTCAATATCAGCAATGATCCGTTCAATACGTTCGTTATAACTCGCGCGCAACGACAGCACGCGGCTGTTGAGCTCAAGCACGGGAAGTTTTTCAGAAACATTGTTGAATTCAATGTTATTGATGAACGTCCCCATGATCCGTTGATCGACGTACTTGACCCGGTCGTAGAAATACTGACCCAGCCCGTGTTCCTTGATCGCCTCGAAAAAACCGCTCAACGGTCGCAAGTAGACGCCGTCCGGCGCGTCAGGCGTATAAAGAATTTCACTGACTTTGCCGCCCTGTACCAGCCTGAAAACATACACGCCCTCAACCAGACACCGTTTTACGTGAAACTTGAAGACTGCACTGAACTGCACGGTCGAAGGCACTTCTCCGAAAGGCGGAAAAGAGGCAGGCGTTCCTTTATCGAAGTTCAGGATCAACGTGCGCAATTGCTCAGCCAACGTGAGGGTGATAGCACCGGCATAAAAACTCGACAACACCGAACGTTGCATTTCAACCTGTCGAGACTTGAAGTGAACGTCTTTCTTGAATTCATAATCGGGGTGTTGTCTGTTTAAATAATCGGCACGCAACATGGCGATGTACTTCTCTCCCGGACGCAACGTTCTCGACCAACTGGCCAGTTGACGTATGTCCAGGTCGGGCAGTGCTGGATGCTTCGCGCCTACACGAAAGCGCGGATAAATCCCAATCACTTCGCCGCCACGATCATGGGCATAAAACTGCGTTTCCTTGATGATCAACCGGGTGAGTGTAATCGTCTCGTTTTCACTCAGATCAAGGAGGATCTCGTCCGGGTTTACCTGCACCGTTTTTCCAAAGGTCTTTAAAAGATCTTCGATCCGTTGCTTGATCAAGTCGTAACAGAAGCGCTCATAGGTCAGGATGCCCGCTTCGCGAGTGCCGATGGTGTAGAGCGCTTTCAACTCCGTATTCAAGCGGGCAAACGACTGGCGCATTTCATCAGGGGCGCTTCGATAGGCGGCAGGATGGGCGAGCGTTTCCTGTGCCAGGTCCCAGGCGATCTGATGGAAGATTGCCTCGACAAGAATGCCTTCCGGTGCGTCCGGCCATTCGGAAAACGTTACCCCTTTCCAGGCACTCGGTAGCTGCCGCAGCGTGGCCACGTATTTGGCCAGTGGCGCCCTTTCCGCAGGTTGGGTTTGCGCCGCCAGATAGCTCTGCCCTTCGGCTGTTCTCACCCAGCCAGCCACATGAAATTCAAGTTCGCGACTGTTGGGAAATTGATACCAGTCGCGCTCTTCCGGCGAACCTGGAGCGTACAAGACGCAGTTGCCGTGAGGATTGGCCTTTTGCTGGAAAACCATCAGATCGCGGAAACCGAACCGGAAGCCATTCATCACGAAGGCCGATGCCGAAATACTCCGGTCTCCTTGCATAAAGCGTTCGACCATTGCCATGTTTGGCTGATTGAGATGCCCCTGCACGGCAGCGCAAAAAGTGCTGTAGGCGATGCGCGCCCCCAAGACCTGCAGAAGTGCCATCTGCACGTCGTAATCGTTAAAGGCTTTACGGCGCGTGTCCCAGAAATCCGAGCGGATGTTGACAGACGCCAGCCAGTTTTCTACGCGCACAGGTGTCAAGCCGGAAGGAACCGGCCCTTCAAAAGCCATCTCGAAGCGTTGATTGCGATCATGTACGCCGAACAGCGCCAGTTCCACAAACGTGCGCTTGTCTTCCTGAACCAGGGTGCGCGCTCCGACCTTGATGGTATAGCGACAGGTGACCTTGATAGTTTCAGGATCAACCGAAACACCCAATGCACTGTTGATCCACTCTTTACTTCGCGCAGCAGCATAGGCTTTCAGCGATGCTGCCTTATCCAGAAACTGGTCACGCCGGGTTTCCTCAGCGCGCACTTGCTGTAGCAAATGGTCATGACGCTGCTTATTTTGTTCACTGGCACCTGACAGCCATGCGGGTCGAACTTCTGAAAAGCCATTGATAACGCTCATACCTAACTCCTTGGTCCACGATCAAGAAATGACATTGCGCCACTTCGATTGCGAGCAAGTTATCGAATATAAACAGCGAACAAAATCCAACAGCCGTTACTGCAAGTTTTCAAACGTCATAAAACATCTCAGACAAACGCCAAAATAAATATTCCTCCATTTGACTGTCACAAATTCAACTTAGATCGAGACCCAACAGCTTTGCACTTGCCACCGCTTGAGTTCTTCGTTCGACACCCAACTTTCCGTGTATACGCCTGGCATGAGTCTTTACGGTATGTAGCGAAATAAACAGTTCATCTGCAATCTGTTGATTGGAATAGCCTTTGGCGATCAGTCGTAAAACTTCAAGTTCTCGCTGGCTCAGCACGCCGTAGTTGCTTAATGTCTGCGCGGCTGCATCTTCAGCGATCTTGTTATTCAGTGCCTGCAACACGTTCGGCTGGCGCAATTCCAGTTCACGCAACGCCTGGTGCAGGCCGTGATGAGCAACCAATTCAAGGCCCTGCTGCAAATAGTGTTGCGCGCCGGCCTGATCGCACTGCAGAAAGGCAACTTCGGCCAACGCCAGGAGCAAGTCAGTTTCGAGGGCGACCATTCTGCACTGCTTCGCGTCCGCCAATAACTGCTCAAGGCGGATGATCGGATTATTGGCGATGCGCAGACCCGTTTGCGCCAGGATCAGCAGGTATTCAACCCGTGGAATCAACTCGATGGTCGCCGGCGGTGCCTGCAATGCACCGGCCCCTTGATAGTGACGCAGCAGACGTGCCATCGCCTCGTTGGCCAGTTCGGCACGCCCTTGCTGAAGCCACAACAGACTGCTGATCTGCAACAACACCCCACGATAGACAGTCTCCGGAATCTGCCGCTGCTGCATCAGCCGCTGTGCATCGCGCAACCAGACAAATGCGCCTTCAAAATCCGCCTGATTGGCCGCCAGTTGTGCCTGCCCCAGATAGCCATACAAGACCCGCTTGTCATGGTTGCGCTTGCAATCGTCGAGGCCGGACTGAAAAAAAGCGGCCGCCAGGGCATCCTGCCCCTGACTGAGAGCCAGACGCCCCCGACGCAGTGCAATCCTGCCCAATAGCGGCGTCGGTCGATCCGGTCGTCTGCCGAGCAGAGCGTGCACTGCGGCCAACAGACATTCGGCCCGCGCCGCCGCGCCACGCTGCTCCAGTATTTGTGCATGATCGAGCTCAAGCAGCGCCTCGAAAACCAGCGAATTTTGCGCCCGCGCCAGACACAGCGCCTGCCGATTGTGGGCGTAGGCCACATCCAGCGCCCCTCTCAAGAGCGCCTGTTGCGTCACCCCCGACAAACACATCACCCGCGCCATCCAGTGGTCGTCGTCGAGCGAATCCAGCGCCTCGGAAAAATGACCCTGAGCGCAAGTCATCTGCCCTTCCAGATGCAGCAGCCAGCCATTCAAGGTTTGCCAGCGCGCAATCAGTTGCCGCTCGAGCGTGGCCGAAGGCTGTGGCATGAACCTCGCCAGGTGCGCGATGCACTGCGTGGCCTGTTCGAACCGGCCGGCAAACAACAGCGCTGCGCTGATCAGCCCGACCAACTGCGGTGATCCCAAGGTCAATCCTTCGCCCTGAGATTCATGCAGGCGCAACAACAGCACCACCGTTTGCTCTTCAAAAAGATGCTCGAAGTTGAAATGCTGCAACAGGCTCACTGCCGTTTCGAATTCCTCGGCAAGCAACGCCTGCTCGAAAGCCGAACGCCAATCACCGGTAGCGGCGAACCATTGGCACGCCCGACGATGCCATGAACGAGACGCGGGCCAATGTTCATCGCGCATCACCTGCGCCAAAGGCGCGAATATCTGTAGCCACTGCGACGATTCATTCCATGGCTCGATAAAGCAACCCAGCGTTTGCAGCGTTCGCAGGTAATCAGCCCCCTCACCGGCACCGAACAAGTGTTCACACAGTTCAGCGTTGAAACGCGGCAAATTCGCCAGTACTCGCCAGACTTCCGCCAGCTCCGGCGTCAAACCGCTGAACAGTTCGTGCTGCAGATAATCAAGCAAGGTTTCCACACGTTGCTGCGGTTGGGTGCTTTGCGACCAGTCGCATTTTTGCAGCAACGTCATTCGCACTCCGGCGCACCAGCCACCGGTGCGATGAACAATCCGTCCAGCCACATTGGCGGCCTGCTCGGCTGACAAGTGTTTCAGTGCCTGGGCGATCTCGTCCTGGGTCAGCGCCAGCGTCGGGCTTTCGCATTCATACAATTCGTCGTCCAGCAACAGCCGCGGCCAGTTGCATTGCGGACGCCGGCGAGAGCCGATCCACCAGGTCAATGCGGGGCTGCTGATTGTCAGCAAACGGTCGAGCAAGGCATCGAGTGACGGATCCGGCAAACGGCTGTAATCGTCGATGAACAGCCAGGTTGGTGCCTCCCAATGAGTCAATGCCGCGATCAGACCAGCCTCATCCGTGTCGGTCAGGCCCAGCGCTGCAGTCAATCGATGGCACATCTCGCCGTTGCTCAATTGCGCACCTGCCAGTGGCAACCAGAGCACCTTATACGTCGCGGGCGCCTGAAGCAGGCATTCGGTAAGCAGCGCACTTTTTCCGCTACCGGGGGG
Source organism: Pseudomonas sp. EA_65y_Pfl2_P74 (assembly GCF_963970575.1). NCBI lineage: Bacteria > Pseudomonadati > Pseudomonadota > Gammaproteobacteria > Pseudomonadales > Pseudomonadaceae > Pseudomonas > Pseudomonas sp. EA_65y_Pfl2_P74. Next base: position 15,187 of record NZ_CAXAOQ010000025.1, on the reverse strand, counting down.
CGCACAGATCAGCCTGACCCGCGCCATCGACTCAAGCAGTGGTTCGCTCAATCGCAAACGTGGCTGGTGATGGGAAGACAGTCTGGGCAGGAAACCGGGGCGATCCAGACACGGCGTCATGGCGGTCATCGGGTGAGCCTTCTTATTGTTTTGCAGCCACCCTAGCCCTCTGCTGTCAGCTTGTTGATAAATATTCAGCGCGCTGATTGGCAGCCATAAAAAAGGCGACCGTGCGGTCGCCTTTTGTACAGCCGTTGTATCACAAACGTTACCGCACACCCGCTGCGCGCAGGGCCGATGGTGTGTAGTCGGCAGCCTTGGCCTCGAAGCCGAATTCGAAGCTGTGTTTCTCTTCGTTCTTCATCCCCAGGGCAATGTACCGGCCGGCAATGATGTCGTAGAGCGCTTCCAGAGTGTAGGCCTGCGTCTGGTGATCGTAGTAGTACTGAGCGTGACCTTCGGCGACCCGCCACAGTTGGCCGCGACCGTCGTAATGGTCAGCGAGCGCCACCTGCCAACTGTCCTCATCGATGTACATGTGGCGCTTGGCGTAGATGTGCCGCTCGTTCGGTTTGACCGTACCGATCACCTCCCACACGCGATGCAGTTCATAGCGGGTCAGATCCTGATTGATGTGGCCAGCCTTGACGATGTCGTCGTACTTGAGTTTCGGCGAATCGAGCTTGTAGCTGTTGTAAGGAATGTACATTTCCTTCTTGCCCACCAGTTTCCAGTCGTAACGATCCGGGGCGCCGGAGAACATGTCGAAGTTGTCCGAGGTGCGCAGACCGTCCGCGGCGGTGCCCGGCCCGTCATAGGCCACTTGCGGCGCGCGGCGTACCCGACGCTGACCGGCGTTGTAGACCCACGCCAGACGCGGCTCCTTCACCTGATCGAGCGTCTCGTGAACCAGCAGCACGTTGCCGGCCAGACGTGCCGGCGCGGTGACTGACTGCTTGAAAAAGGTCAGGACGTTGGCGGCTTTTTCCGGATCGATATCTTTCATCAGTTGCGGCACGGCGATCTCTTCTTCGAAGCGGATCGGCGTGTAGCTGCCGTTGGTCTGTGGTGTGACCTGAGTGATGATCCGGCGCAGATTCCCGCCGTGGTAACGGGTGATGTGGTTCCACAACACTTCAACGCCGTTCTTCGGAATCGGGAAGGCGTAGTAGCGGTTGCCGGTGAAATTGGCCAGGCCGTTGCCGTCATTGATCGTGGTCACGTTCAGCGCACTGCGTTTGGCCGACTCATAGATCTCAGGCGGTACGGCGACGGTACGGTGGGTGGGGTAAACCGGGATCTTGTAGGTTTGCGGGTAACGCTTGAACATCGCCACCTGACCGTCCGAGAGTTTGTCCTTGTACTGGTCGACATTGGCGGCGGTGATGGTGAACAACGGTTTTTCATTGGCAAACGGGTCAGCCAGGAACCCTTTGCTGTCGACCGCCCCGGCGTTTTTCGGGATGCCACCGGTCCATGCCGGAATCGAGCCATCGGCGTTACCGGCCTTCTCGGCGCCCAGCGGCGTGAGGCTGGTGCCAAGCTTGTTGGCTTCTTGCGGTGACACTGCCGCCATCACGTTGGCCGCCAGCAGGCTCAGGGCCAGGACACCACATTGCAGAATCATTTTGCGCATTGCATTCATCCTTCTCGGGCAGATCAGAAGTTCACGCCGAAACTCAGGGCGACGAAGTCACGGTCTTCGAGGACGTTGTAATCGCCGCCGAAGAAATCGGTGTAACTGAGGCTCGCGGTGTAGGTGTTGCGGTAGTCGGCATCGACGCCGACGCTGATCGCTTTGGCGCCTTCGTTGAACAGGCCATTGGGGCCGTAACCGGCGACGTCATGCGACCACGACAGGTTCGGCTTGAGGTTGACCCCGCCAATCACGTTGGCGTAATCGAGGATGGCCCGGGCGCGGTAGCCCCACGAAGTCGACGTGACGAAGCCATCGGTGTCGCCGCCGAAACCGTATTGGCCGTACACCGAGTCGCGGCCGTAACGCAGCTTGCTGCGCGACTCCAGACCGCCGACCCGCACCACCGCTGCTTCACCGACGACGGTCAGGCGCTGGGCCCCTAATACCTGATCGAAGAAGTGCGTGAGGGTGCTCTGGATCTGGGTGATTTCCTTGCGACGATAGCCCTTGTTGTCAGCACCGGGCGAAGTCGCCAGTGGCGAAGCAGCGCCCCCGGCAATCGGGTTGAGCAACGCCAGGGTCAGGTCGTTGGTGTTGACCTGCACCGGCGCGTTTGGCCGGTAGCTGATCTCGCCGGTCCACGCGGTGCCGGTGGGCAGTGTGGTAGAGAAACTGGCGCCGTACAGACGAATGTCTTCCGGATATTCGAGGTAATACTGACCGCGTCCCAACATCACGCTTTGCGCCAGTCCCGAGCCGCTGCCGGGGGCCAGACCATTGGCGATGCCGACCATGCCCGGCAACGCGGCAAGCGTCGAACGCCCGGCCGTGGTGGTGCCCACCGTCGGCGTGCGGCTGTGGTAGTTCATGAAATAGAGACCGTATTCGGTGTCGTCGCCGAGCCAGCGCAACGCCGTGCCCCACTGCCCCGAATCCCGTGCATCGCGGTCGCCACCCCGGGGCACCACGACGCCTTCGCGAGTCACCTCAATGCCCTGACCGAAGGCCGTGGTCAACGGCACAAACGGCGCAATCGCCGGGCTGCCGACGGTATACCCGTTGTTGCAACCGTCCGCCGCCACATCGACGCCGAAGAACGTACCGCAGTTGTCGAGGACGGTCTGGTCCCATTCCAGTTGGTAGAAACCTTCGACAGAGAGCTTGTCCGTCAGGCTTTGCGAGCCGAACAGCATGTTCACCGGGATCAGACCTTCCTTGATCTCGGCGCCAGGACGCCGAAACGCCGACACGTCGATCGGGTTGATGCTGTTGATCGAGTTGCCGATGAAGGTACTTTCGCCCCAGCTCACCACTTGCTTGCCGGCACGCACGGTGCCCGGCAAGTCAGCGATGGCGTAGTTGTGATAGACGAACGCATCGAGAATCTGCGCGCCGGAAGACTTCGCGCCCTCCTTGCGCCCCTTGTCGCTGATCTGTTTGAACTCGCGGTCTTCATCCTTGAGTTCGAAGTCGTACCAGTATTTGCCACGCACAAACACCCCGGTGTCGCCGTACTTCAGTTCGAGGTCGTGAATGCCTTTGAAGATTTTCGAAAAGGTTTCGCCCTTCTTGAAATTCAGGCGTCCGTCATCACCCGTCGAAGATTGCCCGGTACCACCATTGACCGTGCCGACCAGCGACTTGTCGGCATCGCGCATGCCCCAGCTCGCACCGACCGACAGTGACGAGTCGAAGGTGCCCTCGATTTCCCCGATGTTGAACGAAACCGCGTGCGCCTGGGCGCAGCAGCCCATAGCCACCGCGGCTGCCAGCGCCTGCGGTGTGAAGATGGCGCGCATTGTTCTTGTTTTCATGCGTCTTCCCCGGTGAGTGACAGAAGGCCCCACCCTACTGCCGGTTGACCGGGTCGATAAGCGCACCAAGGAGGTATTCGCGTTGTCGCTCGAAAGGATGAATGCCCCGGTGGGATGCGCCTTTGCGCGGGCCATGAGTGCGCTGGATAGTCGAACATCATTGCAGCGCATGGTGCATGTGGTACGGGGCAGACTGTTACATGCCCCGTAACAGTTCATGTCCGCAATCGCTATTTTTCCTACAGACTCAAATCCGTATTCTGAGCGGGCTTTCACGGGACACGCCGCAAAGCATTCGGCCTTGGCGCCTTAACCACTCAAGCCATTGCTGACAGATTTCAGATCAACCGAAGGTCTTCGGTTGCTCGCCCCGGTGTTCACTGACGTTGATTTGTAGCTCCTTGATCCAACGTCTTACCTTGGCCGCTGCGTTTGCAGCGGCCTTTTTTATGGGTGACGGGTTTTAGCGGGGAGATGGCAGGGCTGGCGCAGCCCTGCCGATTGTTGCGCAGGGTTCAGAGCGAATATTTCTGCAAATTCGCCATCATTTCCTTCAGCGCCTCAATGTTGTCCTTGGGGTGCGCCGCGCCTTCGAAATCGCAAATCTGCTGCCAGTGCGCCGCGACATCTTCCGGGGAAAATCCAGCACGCGGATCAAACCCGGCCCCCAAACTGCGCTCCCACCGCACCTTGCCCATCCAGCCACCACCGACCTCAAACAGCCCGGAGGTCTCCTGGCACTGTTCACTGGCCAGATACACCACCAACGGACTGACCAGCTCCGGCTTCAGTTGCTCGAATACTTGCGGCGGGATCAGGCCTTCGGTCATGCGCGTGCCGCCAGTCGGGGCGATGGCGTTGACCAGAATGTTGTTCTTGCGGCCCTCGATGGCAAGGGTGCGGGTCAGGCCGTACAGGCCAAGTTTGGCCATGCCGTAGTTGGATTGGCCGAAGTTGCCGTAGATGCCGGAAGTCGACGCGGTGAAGATCACTCGACCGTAGTTTTGTTCACGCAGGTGCGGCCACGCGGCGCGGGTGACTTTGTAGGCGCCTTCGACATGGACGCGGTAAACCAGATCCCAGTCGGCATCGTCCATTTTGTGGAAGGTCTTGTCGCGCAGGATCCCGGCGTTGTTGACCACCACGTCGACGCGGCCAAAGACGTCGAGGGCGTTCTGCACCAGTTTGTCGCCGTCAGTGACCGAGTCGTGGTTGGCTTCGGCGATGCCGCCGGCCTCACGAATTTCTGCCACCACGCGGTCGGCGGCGCTAGCATTGGCGCCTTCGCCCTGGGTCGAGCCTCCGAGGTCATTGACCAGCACTTTGGCGCCCTGTCTGGCGAACAGCAGTGCATGCGCCCGTCCCAGACCGCCACCGGCTCCGGTGACGATCACGACTTTATCTTCGAAACGCACAGACTCATTCATCAGGGCAACTCCAGCAGGCCAAAGGACAGAGAGCCCGAGTGTCAGGCACGGGGCTTTGGGTCACAACGAACACGGCTGAGGCTGAATGATGCGCGATAAGGTGAGGGGATGATGCCAAGCAAGATCAATAGATCGCTGGCGGCGATCCATTGATCTTTCAGGAGCACGCCACTTTGCGCGGCGGCAGCGCCAAACGGTCGCGGAACGCCAGGTAATGCGTGAGCACCTGCACCGGCGCTTCGGTCTGCGGATAGTGACCAATACCCGGCAACAGCACGGTGTCCGCGTCTGCAATCAACTCCCGGTACCGCTCGACCATGTGCGCACCGGAGATCGGATCGACTTCGCCATCGATCACCCGCAACGGGATTTCGCCACGCTGCATGGCCGCCACCCAACGGTCGCGCTGCACGCGACGCTCGGGGATGTAGCCAATCAGCTTGTGCATGATGCGCGGGCCTTGATGGGTGTCGATCAGACTCCAGAAATCATCCAGCTCGCTCTCGCTTGGCCGGGTCTGCGGGCCGAAAATCTGGCCGAAGCTTTTCACCAGCGCGTCTCGGGTGAAGGCGCGACCGATCATCCAGCCTAAAGGGCTGAGCAGCAGTTTTTGCATCAACACCGGGCGGTGGGTTTCCGGGAACAGCCCGCCGTTGAGGAACACGCAACTGGCGACCTTGATGTGCGCCTCGTAATGCCGCGCGAGCAGTTCCTGCGCGACGCTGTCGCCATAGTCATGAGCGAGGAGGTGTACCGGCTGCTCGACCTGCAGATGCGCGAGCAACGCCTGTTGCAGATCGGCTTGTTCCAGCAGGCTGTAGCGGTGATTGACCGGTTTGGCCGAGTCGCCGAAACCGAGCATGTCACAGGCGATCACGCGATACCGTTGAGCCAGTGGCTGCCACAGGTAATGCCAATCCCAACTGGCGGTCGGGAAACCATGGATCAGCAGCAGCGGCTCACCCTGCCCCGTCGTCCAGTAACGGATCGACTGACCACCAAAAACAAAGGTCTGGCTGCGCTTGCGCCAGACACACAACGGAATCTCGGCAAGAGGCATCAGAGTTGATATCCAGGGTTCTGTTTATCGAGTTTGCGCAGCAATGCCGGCCACGCCAGCGCGCCGCCCATGCCTTGAGCACTTTTGGTGACGCCGGCGATCATCGCTTTGGCGCCGGCCAGAACCTGCGGTTCGATGGCAATGAGTTCAGCGCCGCCGGTCTGCGCCATCACCTGAATGTCGCAGGCACGCTGGAAGGTGAACATCATCAGAAAAGTGTCAGCGATAGTGCCGCCACAGGTCAGCAGACCGTGGTTGTGCAGCATGAGGAAATGGTTATCGCCGAGGTCGGCCTGCAAGCGCGCCTTCTCCTCGTGATTGAGGGCCACGCCTTCATAGGCGTGATAAGCGAGGCTGGACAGGACAAACAGCGATTGCTGACTGATCGGCAGCACACCCTGCTTTTGCGCCGACACCGCAACCCCCGAGGCCGTGTGCGTATGCAGCACGCAAACCACATCGTGTCGAACTTCGTGCACGGCGCTGTGGATGGTGTAACCGGCGGGGTTGATTTCGTAAGGACTGTCCATGAGTTTGTTGCCGGCCTGATCGACTTTCACCAGGCTTGATGCGGTGATCTCGTGGAACATCAGGCCAAACGGATTGATCAGGAAATCTTCGGTGCCCGGCACCTTGGCCGAAATGTGCGTGAAGATCAGATCATCCCAGCCATGCAGCGCGACCAGACGATAGCAGGCGGCGAGATCGACTCGGGTCTGCCATTCCGCAGCGCTGACCTGATCTTTGACATTAAGGGACGATTGGATGGGGGCTACGCTCACTGTATGCACCTCTGCGTTCTTATTGTTCTGCACGTGTGAGCAGTCTAGTCAGGCGCAGGCCATCGCGTAGTTGCATTGGCAGCCAGCTTGATGACTGAACGAGTCAGCCCGGCAAACAGCTTGGATCCGTGTCAAAGCAACGACGCCAACAAAGGGGCCGCGAACAGATTGAGCAACCCGGTGAGGACCATCACCAGCCCCGCCACCGAGCCCTCCTCACCGCCCACTTCATGGGCGCGGCTGACACCGGCGCCATGGGCACCGACACCGAACAGGGCGCCACGGGCCAAGGCACTGCGCACTGGCAACCACTTCAAAAGAACGCCGCCGAGCATCGCGCCAAACACCCCCGGTAAACATCACGAACACCGCCGTCAATTCCGGTACGCCGCCGAGATCATGAGCCAGCGGCATGGCGAATGGCGTGGTGATCGAGCGCGGCACCAGCGACATCGTCACCGAACTGTCCAGTGCCAGGGCCTTGGCCAGTCCGAACGAGGTGGCGATTGATGCCGTGCTGCCGGCAACCATGCCGAGCATCAATGCAGGCCAGTGCCGCATCAACAGATGCCGCTGCTGCCAGATCGGCACGGCGAAGGCGACTGTCACCGGACCGAGCACCCGCATCAACCAGTGGGTGTTGCTGGAATACTCGGCGTAAGCGGTGTGCAGCGGCACGGCCAGCGCCAACAACAGCGTTGGCACCAGAATCAGCGGCGACAGCAGGTAACGGCCGGTGCGCCGATAAATCCAGCGGCTGAACAAGTACGCCAGCAGGGTGAATGCGAGCCAGAACATCGGCATCAATTCAAGCTTCATGGGACCGCCTCAGGCGCACGGCCCATTCCACGGTGAACGCCGTCACCAGCATGACCATCAACGTGCTGGCGGCGATCACCAACAGAATCCGCCAACCGTCATTGCGCAGCAGCGCCCCATAATCAAGCAGGCTCATCAGCGCCGGGATGAAGAACAGCAGCATCTCCGCCATCAGCAGCCCCGCGCCCAATTGCAATGCCGCCGGTTTGACCCAGCCAAAGGCGAACGCCAGCAGCAACAGCGCCATGCCGATCACGCCACCGGGAATCGGCCACGCCAGCCAAGCGGCGAGTTGGCAGCCAAGCAGGTAGAGACCGAGCAGCACGGCCAGTTCGACAACAAGGCGGGAAAGGTACTTGAGGGTTGCGGCGTTCATGGCTTTGCTCCTGACAGGGGCTTATTTTACGAACCGAGCACCCATCCCAGAAGCGAATTGTTAGACTCCAAGCCATTCCAAAAAGGAATCAGACTATGGAATTCAAACAACTGCGCAGTTTTGTCGAAGTCATGCATCAGGGCGGTTTTACCCAGGCCGCGAAAACCCTGCACATCAGCCAATCGGCCGTGAGCAAACAAGTCGCGCAACTCGAACAAAGCCTGGGCACCCCGTTGCTCGAACGGCTGGGTTCGCAGTTGCGCCTGACCACCGCCGGCAGCGTGGTGTTGCAACGAGCCGAGGGCATGCTGCGCTTGCGCAACGAATTGCTCAGCGAACTCGACGACCTCAGCCATCTGGCCCGTGGCGAATTGCGCCTGGGCCTGCCGCTGTTGGGCAGTGACACGTTGTTCGCCGGGCTGTTTGCCGAATACCGTCGGCGCTATCCGAATATCAAGATCCAATTACTTGAAGGCGGTAGCCGCCATATTGAGCAAGCCGTGTTGAGTGCAGAACTGGAATTGGGCGGCAGTTTGTTGCCCAAGGATGCGCAGTTCGACTATCAGCCGTTCTGCGATGAGAAGCTCGATGCACTGTTGCCGAGGGATCATCCGTTGGCTGAGCGGGGCGAAATCGGTCTGGAAGAATTGGCCGATACGCCGTTTCTGCTGTATCAGCGCAGTTTTGTGCTCAATGATCGCTTGCTCCAGGCGTGCCAGCAGATGGGCTTCACACCGAAGGAAGGCGGACGCAGTGGGCAGGCGGATTTTCTGGTGTCACTGGTGGCCGCCGGGCAAGGCGTGGTGTTGCTGCCCAGCGTGGTCGCGCGGGGTCTGGTGCGGCCAGGCGTCGTGCGCCTGACCTTGAAAGCACCGGACTCGCTTCGCTGGGATATCGTTTTCATCTGGCGTCAGGGCGCCTATCTGTCGAAAGCGGCGCAAGCCTGGCTTTCTCTGCTGCGCGAGCGACCAATCAGCCCTTGAGCGCGCCGATGAACTCAGCCAGCCAAGGCTCGGCGTCGGTTTCCGGGGTCACGCTTTCGCTGGCGTCGATGCGCAGCATCTCCTGCACTTCGCGCACGCCCAGTTCGCCGAACAGTTCGCGCATCTGCTCGCCGCCGCCGCAGAAGGTGTCGCCGTAACTGGCGTCGCCCAACGCAATCACCGCCCCCGGCAAACCGCGCCAGGCAGCGGGTAATTGGTCACGAAGGGCCGAATACAACGGCTGCAGGTTGTCCGGCAACTCGCCCATGCCGGTGGTCGAGGTCACCGCCAGCAGCGCTTGAGGGCCAAAAGACTGAAGGTCCGTCAGGCTGGCGCGCGAGTTGTAGAAGGTTTCAAAGCCGGCGGCTTTCAGCAGATTCTGGGCGTGGCGGGCGACTTCTTCGGCGGTGCCGTAGACCGAACCGGAGAGGATGGCGACTTTCATCAATCTGATCCTGGAGCTGAAAAAAAGAGCGCCGATATTAACAGCCTGAGCCGTGAAGTTGCGATTAACTCCCAATAAGCGCCAATGACCTATAGACAGCCTCCGCCGATCTTCTAGAATGCCCGTCACTGACACCTCTGAAAGGATTCAAAGATGATCAACGCCAGCCTGCTGCAAATGGTAATCAACGCATCGAACGATGGAATTGTGGTCGCGGAAAAGGAAGGCGAACAGGACAACATCCTGATTTACGTCAACCCGGCCTTCGAGCGCTTGACCGGTTATGCCAGCGAGGAAATCCTCTATCAAGACTGTCGCTTTCTGCAATCGGGAGACAGGGATCAGGAAAACCTGACACTGATTCGCGAAGCGCTGCGCAATAGCGGATCTTGCCGGGAAATCCTGCGCAACTATCGCAAGGACGGCACACCGTTCTGGAATGAACTGTCGCTTTCAACGGTTAAAAACGCCGATGACGGACAAACCTATTTCGTCGGTGTTCAAAAAGATGTGACGGTTCAGGTCAAGGCCCAGCAACGCGTTGCGCAATTGGAAGCACAGGTCGCCGCACTCAAAGCCGAACTGGCTGAACTGAAAGCGACAAACGGTTAAAACAAAACAGCGAACCAATTGTCATTAACTACAATCACCAAAGACTTTGTAACTATTCCTTTCGAGTCCGCCATGCAACGCGACGCCCTCCTCACTCAGGATGAGCTGGATTTCATCCAGACCATGCAACACAACCCGCAATTGAATGTGCGGGATGCGACGTCGAGCCTGCTGGTGAATGGTGGTTCGCAGATCCGTGACTTGCTCACGCGTCTGGCCGCTCACGAACAGGTCACCATCCAGGCCAACTTCGAAAATCAGCAGATGACCTTCCCGCTGCATTTGGTGGAGGACGAGTTTCACGCGCTGCATCTGCGCCTCGGCGTACCTAGCATTTACGAAGACGGCCCGATGGTTCGCCCATGGCGACTGGCTCTTGAAGAACCGGTGGCACTGGAGAACGCCAAAGGCCAGCCGGGCCCGCTGTGGGTACACGAGATCTCGCACAAAGGCGTATTGCTGGAAGTGCGCAACAAAACCAAACCGCCCAAGCATTTCGCTCTGTGGTTCAGCCCATCGGGTTATGAGCGGATTTCATTGCGTGGCCATTTCGAACGAGAAACCGAGCAAGGTTTCTTCGCCTACGAACTGAGCCAGACCGATGCCGATGAAACCGAACGTCTGCGCCAGTTCATCCTGCAACAACATCGCCTGACACATCCGGCCCTGCACACCTGAGCCTTTAAAACCTGGCCTTCAGGTATCCAGCGTGCCCGCCAGAAACTGCGTCAGCCACTGAAACATTGTCGCCCCTTCATTACCAATGCAACCGATTGACGTTCCAGCCAGGCTCTCCTGCGCCAGATCGGAGGCATCCCCCGCCAGCAGCACCTGACAATCAAGGCTCAACGCCAGCCGGCTCAAGCGTCGCGGAAGGTCGGCGCTCGGTGCGTGGTTGGAAAACAATACCAGTACGTCAGGCCGGGTCCGTTCGCAGACCAGGGTGAGTTCATCGAACGGCTGGCCGGTGGTCAGCACGCGGATCCCTGAGCCATTACCACTCAGGAACAGTGCCGTCACCAGCAGTTCCAGCTCTCGGCATTGTCCGGCCAAGGCACTGACAATCACCCTGCGCGGTTTCGAGCCGCGCAGCATGACGATCCGCTGCAATACCCGCGCTCTGAGAAACCCATCGAAGAACAGCCATTCGCTGGTTTGCCCAAAAGCATCTTGTCGCTGCAGCAGTTGCAGCCACAAGGGCATCAGAATGTCCTGGAACACGACGGGCAACGTATAAGAAGAAAAGATCTGACCGTAGACCAGATCCAGTTGCTGATCATCGAACGAACTGATCGCATCCTGCAGTTGCACCTGCCATTGCAGATAATCGGCCTGCACCCGATCGTCGGGGATGATGTGCGCCAGCACTTTCAACGGCTCGGTCTTGGCCAGAATCTTGCCGACTTTGCTGACGGACACACCACGATCGATCCAGTCGAGAATGCTGCGAACGCGCTCGATATCGGCCATCGAATACAAGCGATGCCCACTTTCGGTGCGTGTTGGTTGAATCAAACCATAGCGCCGCTCCCATGCACGCAACGTGACCGGGTTAACGCCGGTCAATCGTGCGACTTCACGTATGGGGAACAGATCTTCACATTCCAGCGCAATGGATGCCTGCGAAGCAGGGCTTTTGTCCGTGATGACAGACATAAGACAATCAACTTCCTTGTTGGCGAATTGGATCCTATTCTAACCTTGATGGAGCATTAAGATTCAAGCGATGAACAGCGACCAAAGTCGCTGGTTAAATCGGTAAAATCCGGAATATTCCTTGCATACTGTAAAACGCTGGCCACTACCCCCGGCCCTGCGTCAGGCGAAACTCCTACCCGGAGCGACGCACTCGAAATACGGAGATATACAATGTCTACTTCCCCCGTCACGCTGATGGTTGCGCGTCGCGTCGCCGATGGACGCTATCAGGATCTGATCGCCTGGCTGCGCGAAGGTGAACAACTGGCCACCGACTTCCCCGGTTATCTCGGCTCCGGTGTGCTCGCTCCACCGCCCGGCGATAACGAGTTTCAAATCATTTTCCGGTTTGCCGATGAGCACACACTGCATGCGTGGGAGCATTCGGCCTCGCGTACTGCCTGGCTGGATCGTGGCAGCGACCTGTTTGCGCACCCGAAGGAGCATCGCGTCAGCGGCATTGAGGGCTGGTTCGGCGCCGATGCGATCGGCCAGCGCCCGCCACGCTGGAAACAGGCTGTCGCGATCTGGCTGGCGTTCTTCCCGGTATCGCTGCTGTTCAACTTTGTCCTCGGTCCGCTGCTCAGTGAAATGAGCCTGCTGCCGCGGATGCTGATCAGCACGGCATGCCTGACGCCGCTGATGGTTTATTTCTTTATTCCATTGTCGACCCGATTACTGGCAAATTGGTTGAACCGCACGCCAGCGCGCCCCTTGCCGGTTACCCCTTGCGCCCAAAATCGCTGATCCTTCTGGGGGAGCGGGCTTGCTCGAACCCACCTGAAGTCGGTTCTGCAATAGGTGGGTCGCTCGTGTCGCTGTTATAGTTTTTACTTCAACCGCGACGCGAGCCGTACATGACCACAACCTCCGCCCCGATCCTCATCACCGGCGCCGGCCAGCGTGTCGGCCTGCATTGCGCGCAGCGTTTGCTTGCAGACGGCCACGCTGTGATCTTCAGTTACCGCAGCGAACGTCCCGGCGTGCAAGTGCTGCGTGATCTGGGCGCCATCGGCGTGTTCGCGGATTTTTCCAGCGAAGCCGGCATACTCGCCTTCATCGCCGAACTGAAAACCCACACCGACAGCCTGCGGGCAATCGTACACAACGCCTCCGAATGGCTGGCCGAAACCCCGGACAACGGAGCCGAAGCGTTCACACGCCTGTTCAACCTGCACATGCTCGCGCCCTATCTGATCAACCTGCATTGCGCCGATCTGCTCACGCTATCGACGCCTGCGGACATCATCCACATCAGCGATGATGTCACCCGCAAGGGCAGCAGCAAGCACATCGGTTACTGCGCCACAAAGGCCGGGCTCGACAGCCTGACCTTGTCGTTCGCCGCTCGCTATGCGCCGGCGATCAAGGTCAACGGCATCGCCCCTGCCCTGCTATCGTTCAATCCCGACGACGACGCGGCGTACCGCGCCAAAGCGCTGGCCAAATCCGCGCTGGGTATCGAACCCGGCAGTGAAGTGATCTATCAGAGCCTGCGCTACCTGCTCGACAACCCGTATGTCACCGGTACGACCCTGACCGTCAACGGCGGACGGCACGTCAAATAACAACGCCCGCGAGGATGTTCGATGACCCGCTCCCTGCCCGAGCATTACCGCGACATACTGATCGGTCTTGGTGAAGATCCCGAACGCGAAGGACTGCGAGACACGCCGCTACGCGCAGCCAAGGCCATGCAATACCTGTGTCACGGCTACGAACAGAGCGTCGATGAGATCGTCAATGGCGCGCTGTTTGCCTCCGACAGCGACGAGATGATCATCGTCGCCGACATCGAACTGTACTCATTGTGCGAACATCACCTGCTGCCCTTCATCGGCAAGGCCCATGTGGCTTATATTCCGACGGGCAAGGTGCTGGGGTTGTCGAAGATCGGGCGGCTGGTGGACATGTTCGCCCGGCGCCTGCAGATTCAGGAAAACCTCACCCGACAGGTTGCCGATGCGGTGCAGCAAGTCACCGATGCCGCCGGCGTCGCCGTGGTCATTGAGGCCAGACACATGTGCATGATGATGCGCGGTGTCGAGAAACAGAATTCGACCATGAACACCTCGGTCATGCTCGGCGCCTTTCGCGAGTCGAGCAACACCCGCCAGGAGTTCCTGCAATTGATTGGACGGAGCAAGTAAATGGCACAACTTCAACCGGGAATGGCACGCATCCGGGTCAAGGATCTGCGCTTGCGCACCTTTATCGGGATCAACGAGGACGAAATCCTCAACAAGCAGGATGTGCTGATCAACCTCACCATCCTGTACGCGGCGCAGGAAGCAGTGCGCGACAACGACATCGATCACGCGCTGAACTACCGCACCATCACCAAGGCGATCATCGCCCACGTCGAGGGCAACCGCTTCGCGCTGCTCGAACGTCTGACCCAGGAACTACTGGATCTGGTGATGAGTAACGGCTCGGTGCTGTATGCCGAAGTCGAAGTCGACAAGCCGCATGCGCTGCGTTTTGCCGAGTCGGTGTCGATTACCCTTGCGGCAAGCCGCTGAGCTTCAAGCTTCGTGCTGCAAGCGGTAAGCTACAGGCACCCCACCATTGAAATCTTGCAGCTTGAAGCTTGCCGCTCAACGCTGTCTCGCAGAGACCCCCATGACTGATCAACAACGCCTCGAACTCGAAGCCGCCGCCTTCCGCCGGCTGGTCGCCCATCTGGACAGCCGCAAGGACGTGCAGAACATTGACCTGATGAACCTCGCCGGGTTCTGCCGCAACTGCCTGTCGAAGTGGTACAAGGCCGAAGCCGACGAGCGCCAGATCGAGGTCAGCCTCGATGAAGCCCGCGAAGTGGTTTACGGCATGCCGTACGCCGAGTGGAAGTCTCAATTTCAGCAAGAAGCCAGCGCCGAACAACAAGCGGCGTTCGCCAAAGGAAAACCTCATGAGTGATCTGAACACCCTGCGCACCAGCCTCAAGAGCGGCGAGCACCTTTTTGCCGACACCCTGGCCTTCATCGCCGCCGGTTACGACTACCAGCCTCAGGCGTTCAACAACGGCGGCGTGGAAAACGCTGCCGGGCAGAACGAAGGCTCGTGCAAGACCCTCGGTCTGGCGCTGCTGGAAGGCTTTAGCGATGAAGAAGCGCTGCTGGCGTTCGGCGAGCACTACCGCTCGGTGGTGGCGGCGCCTGAAGGCAGCGATCACGGCAATATTCGAGCGCTGATCAACAACGGTCTGGCCGGCGTGAAGTTCGAAACCCAGCCCCTTTGCCGCCGCTGATCCTGCATTGCCAACCCGCGTCCCTTGTGGGAGCAGGCTTGCTCGCGAAAGCGGTGTGCCAGTCACCCAAAATATCGCCTGAAATGACGCCTTCGCGAGCAAGCCCACCCACCTTTGGACTGTGGCGCCTGTGAGTAACGGACACAAAAAAACCGGCCGAACAGACTGTGTGAAAACACACTGATGAAGGCCCAACAAAACGCCCCGACTTGTTCGGGGCGTTTGTTTTTGTGCGGGCAACAGACGAAAAAAGGCCTTTCAGCCCATTAGCGCCATCAACTG